>DASRDW010000235.1:0-15331 GCA_035652415.1 Candidatus Angelobacter sp.
TGCGGGAAATCGAGCATTTCTTTTCCATCTATAAGTACCTGGAAGACAAGCGCACCGAAATCGCCGGCTGGGGCAATGCCAATGCCGCCAGGCAAATTATTGTCGAAGGCCAGAAGCGCTGGAAGTGAATTTAAGGCGGCTGTTTCCAGCATGATTTCCGGGAACCATCCAGGCGGTACAGACGTATAAGGCTTTATGGAAACCTTACTGGCAGACGTCCGCCATTCTGTTCGCGTACTGATCAAAAGCCCCGGTTTCACGAGTGTGGCCGTTCTGGCCCTGGCGCTTGGTATTGGCGCGAACACCGCGATCTTTTCCGTTATCAACAGAGTCTTGCTTGCGCCGCTGCCGTTCAAGCAATCGGAGAGGATGATGCGCGTTGCGCGCAAGTTCCCCAACGGCAACGGGAACTCGGTTTCCATTCCCAAATTTGAAGCATGGCATAAGAGCACGTCATTTGAAGCGATGACTGCCTATGATTTTGGCAGCGTCAGCATGAACCTGGGCACCGGAGAGAAGCCAAACCCGGTGAACGGCATGCGCGTTACAGCAGATTTCTTCAAGGTTTTTGGCGTTGAGCCAATTCTTGGCCGGACATTTTCACCGGAAGAAGACATGCCCAACGCGGGCAAATATACGGTGCTGACTTATGGCGTGTGGAAGAACCGCTTGGGCGCTGACCGGGACATTGTTGGCAAGACGATTACTCTCAGCGGCGAGCACTATGTGGTCCTTGGCGTATTACCGGAAAACTACGAGCCTGATCCGCCGACTGACCTTTATCTGCCGGAGCAGTTCGATCCCAACACAACCAATCAAGGAAACATTTACAACATTGCCGGCAGGCTACGTCCCGGAGCAACGATTGCTTCGGCCGCCGCTGAGATGTCGGTGATTGCCGACCAGTTTCGCGCCGCGCATCCGGATGTAATGGACAAAACGGAAAGCATCCGTGTGAGGCCGCTGCGCGACGCCATTGTTGGCGGCGATATACGCCTGCAATTGCTGATCATGGCAGGCGCTGTAGGATTTGTCCTGCTGATTGCATGCGCCAACGTCGCCAGCCTGTTGCTGGCGCGGGCATCAGGTAGACAGCGGGAGATCGCAATCCGCACGGCTGTGGGCGCCAGCCGCTGGCGCATTGTGCGCCAACTCATGACGGAGAGCATCCTGTTGGGACTGACTGGAGGGGTTGCAGGAATGGTATTGGGCAGCGTTGGAGTGCGTTTGCTGCTGGCGTTAAGTCCCGGCAACTTGCCTCGCCTCAACGATCCTGACCACGCACTGGGAGCAGTGGCGCTGCTTGACTGGCGGATGCTGGTTTTCCTGATTGGAATATCACTGTTCACAGGATTGCTCTTTGGCTTGCTTCCGGCGATTCGCGTTTCGCACTTTGATGTGAATGCGTCACTCAAGGAATCGAGCAGCCGCTCTGGCACAGGATTCAAGCATAGCCGGGTCGGCGGACTGCTGGTGATGGGCGAAATTGGGCTGGCCGTGCTTCTGCTGGCAGGGGCAACGCTCATGATTCGGACGTTCGCAAGCCTGCGCGCAATGGATCCCGGCATTGATCCTAACAACGTCCTGACTTTGCGGACGGCCATTTCCGGTTCCCGCTACGGCAGCACTGCCCAGGTGGAGAGTATGGTGCAACAAGCCAGAGACCGTATACAGGCCTTGCCCGGAGTGCAAACAGTGGCCAGCACAGTGTCGCTGCCACTGGAATCAGTGGGCATTGACATGCCTTTCAGCATTCAAGGCCGCACGCCCAAAATCAACGGAAAATGGGAAGGTGATGAATATTGGCGATTTGTTTCTGCAGGCTATTTTGAAACGCTGCGGATTCCTCTTTTGCGCGGACGCTACTTTACGCGCAATGATTCAGGAAAGACAGACCACGTTGTGATCATCAATGAGGCGTTCGCTAAAAAATACTGGCCAAGCGGCGATCCACTAGGGCAGCAGATCGTGATTGGCAAAGGCCTTGGCCCTGATTTTGATGAACCACCCCGGCAAATTGTGGGCGTGGTGGGCAATGTTACCGAACAAGGACTGTCTGAAGGAAAAGTAGCGGTGATGTAAGTTCCGCAAAGCCAGATTACAGACGGATTAACACGGCTTGCCGGCAGCTTGCTGCCGCTAAGCTGGGCCATCCGCACCAGCGGCGATCCGCAGTCTGTGGCCGTGGCTGTGCGGCACGAATTTGAGAGCCTTGATCCCACGCTCACGCCTTCCCACATGGTGGACATGAACCAGGTGATTGCTGAGTCAAACACGCGGCAGAACTTTGCCACGATGTTGCTTACCGTGTTTGCTTCTATCGCTTTGCTACTGGCCGCGGTGGGTATCTACGGCCTGATGGCTTACACGGTTGAGCAACGCACACAGGAGATTGGCATTCGCATGGCCCTGGGCGCGAACCAGGGAAAGATCATGCGCCTGGTGTTGGGACAGGGCATAAGGCTGGCGCTCGTGGGAACCGTTATCGGCCTTGCCGCCGCGTATGGGGTGACGCGATTGCTGGGCAAGTTTCTGTTTGGCTTGAAAGCCGGCGACCCGCTGGCGTTTCTTATGGTGGCTGCTACGCTGATTGCCGTTGCGCTGTTGGCTGCATTTGTTCCTACTCGCCGTGCCATGCGCGTGGACCCGATGATTGCGCTGAGGCAGGAGTAAGGCAGCAATTAGCAACTCAGCCATCAGCCATTGGCCATTAGCAATTAGCCAAAGCAAAACCGATTTGTCGCAGATTGCGCGGATGAACGCAGATAAAAAGGCTTGGCCGCGAATGAACGCGAGTGGCGCAAATTTGTGACGTATCTTTTTACATCATTTTTGATCGAGAGAATCGGAAAGTGCACTGCATATCGCGATCTTATGATGTAGCGGAGCAGTTCCCTCACCGCTCGCGCTCGCCAAGGCTCACGCCCGGGATTCGGGATGCGTGTTGTTGTGTTGAAGACTAGTTGTTGCCACGAGATTGCTTCTCTAGAATGCAATAGCCAAGCAAAAACCGATTTGCCGCAGATTTACGCTGATGAACGCAGATCACGTCCGCATTGCAAATCATCAGATTGCCTTGGCAAAAGTTTATGGAACCAGCGCTCAATCCAGTGTCATCTGTGTTCATCAGTGATGAGATTTGGTTTGCTAATTGCTTCAACTCAGGCAAAACCCTGGCCAGCCCGCCCTCATCTAACAAACGACAAGTTGAAAAAGGAGACTAGAGCCGTGGTGAAAATCACCTGCGATGTTTGTGGCAAGGCAAGGCCATCGTCAGATACACGAATTGGCAATGATTCCTGGGTCCTGGGTTATGACATTGAGGTAGAAAATACAAATGCCCTGCAGCGCTCATTACGCTTCCTGAACAGGTGGGACGACGCACGCGTGCTGGAACTGGGAGCCATCCATCTCTGCTCAGAAAAATGTAAGGACCAATATATTAAAGACGCCCGAGCGGCAGCTTGAGAACGTGAGAAGCCACAGAGCTATGCACGGTCTTGTGCTGATGCACCGTTTGCGCAGACGCCGGGCTATATGAGAACAGCAACGCCAACGACGTTGCCAGCCACAGCAGCGCCACAATCATTACCAGGCGATCCAGACGTGAACACATGTGTTTGTATTGGTTTCTATTCAGTTTCATGTCTTATATAAAATAGATGCACAGACCCCGGTAGTGGTTACTGCTGGTTTGAGCAAATAGCAACTGGCAATTAGCAAAACGTCAGCGTGATTCCAGGGTTGCTGTATCCCGTTCACCAAATCTCTTCTCTATGAGCCCGACATCCTGAACCGAGCACACGTGTTCTGCTCCTCACCAATGCTTCGGACGCGAGACGAAGAATCTGCTCCGCGTTCTTCAGGGCCGCCGATCCTCCAGGTACTTTTGAATAGCCCTATGTGCAGCGGAGCCGATCCTTCGGCTCACGGAAACTGTGTCGAAACACTTTGCAGTTCACGTGGCTCGCCTCAGGATAGCGCGTCGCGGGGATATGGATCGCTAACCGCGACGGGTGTAGGGATACAGCAGCTCAGGGCATGTTTTAAAGTAGTTCTAAGATTGGTGTAGACAAAAAATTCGCAGGCGAGGGCTTCTTCACCCCATCACGCGAAAACCGCGCGTGTCGGGGACCCCAACCTGCGCTCCATGATCCATTAAGTTTTAAGGTTTCACAATCTATAGCACCAAAAACTGCTTCGGTCCCGGTGCGGATTGGTGCGAACCGGAGAGAATGAACCGCGCATGGTTACGGCGTAACGGTAATAGTAAGCGCTGTGGTGTGGCTGGTTGCTGAGGTTGCAGTGACCGTGACCGAACTGGTGCCCGGAGGAGTTCCATTCGAACCGCCGCCAGTTGTGCCTCCACCACTTCCGCCGCAACTGCCAAGAAGAAATGCAAAAACGATGGCAGCCCAAATAAGAGCAACTCGGCGAGCCGCGCGGCGGCCACGCAATAGAAAAAGTAGAAGCGCGCTGAAGAAGCCAGCTGAGGTAAAGACCCAAAGAAGAGGTCCAGGGTCACGAAGCGGGAAGACTCGCGCGGCTGAGGGTGCAGTGGTTGTAAGAGTGAGAGTTGTTGAGACTGGATTGATACCAGGCGTTAGTGTGGCAGGCGAAAAGCTGCAACTAGCGGCCGCCGGCAATCCGCTGCAGGAAAAGCCTACTGTTGAAGCAAGGTCGCCAACCGGATTAATTGTGATATTGAATGTGGCGGTTTGGCCGGCCTTGATGGTGGCGGTTTGCGGTGAAGGATTGATGGTGAAATCCGCAGCGACTGAGGTCCGGACATCTTCAACCAGCGTGGTGGACGAGGCTTGAGGAAATGTCGCATCGCCGCCATACGTGGCGATGACATTGTGAAGTCCAACTGCCGGAAATGGGACGGTAAGCGAAGCAGGCAACGGAGAAATGCCAAGCACGTTCCCATCCGCTGTAAAGACCACCAGTCCAGTGGGCGTACCTGACCCAGTTACTGTCGCGGTAAAGGTCACAGGATTACCGACGCGCGCAGGATTGGGAAAAGCAGTCAGGGTGACGGCGGGCGCTGAGGCCGTGGGTTGTGAAGTATTGACGGAGATGGAAGTGGAACCCGGACCATTGCTGTTGAGAAAAAGTGTATTAGTGGCGGGATCGAGCGTGCCGGTGAAACTGGCGCTCAGGTTGTGCACGCCACCCGCGGCAAACGAGGTGTTGAGTGCAGCGATGCCATAGATATTGACCGCGGCGCTGCCCAGGGATTGTGCTCCATCAAAGAAAGTGACGCTGCCTGTGGGTACGCCGCCATAGGACTGCACCGAAGCCGACAAAGTGACCGGCAGGCCGGCGCTGGTGGTGATGGCCGATGGTGTTATCAGAAACGCGGTGGAGGATGAAAAGCTGGCCGGAGCCGTAAGGCTGTTCAAGACCACGGAAACATTGGTCCCAGATTGAACGATAAAGTCCGGCTTTCCGTCACCATTCATGTCGGCAACGGCGATCAGAGTAGAGCTTTGAGGCAACGCGAGCGATATAGCATTACCAAATCCTCCATGTCCATTGCCGGGGAAGTAGCTGCCCGAGGGAGACACCAGATCAATTGTCTGGTTGCCATCGGCATCGACAGCAAACCCCTGAGGCACAGCTAAGGTGAGTACTGGGGATGAGGTGAACAAAGTGCCGCCGTGACCGTCGCCAAACATAATGAAGGAAGATGAACCAGGACCGAACAGAAGGTCTGGGAATCCGTCGCTATTGAAGTCAGCGGTGACGGTTACCCATCCCGCAGTATCACCGGAAGAGCCGGTACTGAGGTGGGAAACGCTGAAGTTGGCAGTGCCATCATTGAGCAGCAGGAAAGACTCATGAGCAAAGCCGGATGCCACCGTGGCTGTATTCAGAACCAGATCAGGTTTGCTGTCATTATTAGCGTCAAGAAGAAGCAGCTCAGCCGCAGAAGTGGTGTCATTTGCAACCGAGATTACGCGTGGAGCGGAAAAACCACCGTGGCCATCGCCGAAAATGATTCCGATCTGAGGCGCCGATGCGGAGAGAGCAAAAGCAATGTCAAGAAACCCGTCGCTGTTGAAATCGGCGACTGCCAAATCTGTAAGCAGACCAGTGCTGCCGGTGGATATCCCCACAGGCGCCGCAAAATTGCCTTTGCCATCGCCAAGCATGACTTGGAGATGTGAGACTGCGGAAGAATCAGTGGCTAGAACAATAATGTCTGGGTGACCGTCACCATTGACGTCGGCCAGAGATAAAGCATCAGGCCTGCCGGAAACGGCAAGAAAAGTTCCCGCCCCAAGCGCCGCGCCGGTATTCAGGAATACACCGATGTTGTTTAGAGATGGATTGGCGACAACCACGTCAGGCTTACTGTCACCATTCAGGTCTGCGATTGCTACCTGATGGTTTTGACAATAACGAGAGAGCTATAAGACAGGATGATGGCTATACAAACGAACGCAAGACCATGGGCACGCATTAATCCACCTACTCTGGTTCCGTTCATGATAAAGGCGCGGAGCGGCTAGAGCAACAATTTGGCAGATGCTGATTAGCTCCTTTTTATCCACACAAATCCACAGTGGCTGCATCAATCAGTGGCATTGACCACGTACATGCTGGCGCGTAGATTCTTGAGTAACGTATTTGTACGTCAGTTCTGCAGTTTCCATCCAGCCAATAACAATATTGATGGCCAAGGCAGCCGCCAAACAGCGGCAGAAAAATTACTTGTGGATAAAACATGGGACGAACCATGGTTGAAACCACCCCAAAAAGCAGAATGCAACTGTAAAAGAAGGCAAATAAGCCACTTGCGCAATTTGAGATGGATACTGTGACTAAGGTACAATAGATAGTATTCCGCTCTTGACAGCCACTATATGCAGGGCGTAACTTGTCCAACACCGAAGTTGTCCTGGCCGGACCCGAAGCAAGTTCAAAAGCGGGTTACCGACACTCAGAGAGAAACCCGGCGCTAGAGGTGGCGCCGAAAACAATCAATTGCGGTGAACTTCATATTGGCTAGTTCAGCGTCGCTCTTGACCCCAGGGCGGTTCATTTGTCGAGCCGATTTTCAGGTTTGGCAAAACGCCGGGCGATGCGGAGCTGCCTTTGCTTTGGAGAATAAAGATGGAGATGAACTGGTCACGCTGGTTCCGGTGCGAATCAAGTTTTGAATTGCTGTGGGTGCCGAACCAGCCTGGGGTTTTTGCCCTGGCGGAAGAAATAGTGCAAGCCGCAGGGCCAAATTCACGGCGGATGCTGGCGGTGTTTGAGATCCAGGAAGCTGACGATCTGGCCCACGCCATGAGCCGCCTGTTTGCCGCAGGCAGCGGCTGGCGTACCAAGCTGGCGGAAGCGCGTTGCTATATCCGCTATGCCGTTGCGCCCAGCATTGCCGATCGCAGGGCTGCAGCGTCTGCTCTGAAGACCTGGTTGAGTTCACACCGCGAAGTTGCAGCGCAGGTGTTTGAGCAGAAAGCCGCTCCTGCTGTCGAAGTATGGTCTGCGGGATGCGAGAGCGCTGCGGAAGCGGGTGAAATGCGTAGCGAGCGCCGTACTGCGCGAGCGCAGCATGAGGGTGAAGCAGCGAAGCGTTGCGGAGCCCTTGAAGAAGAAGAGTTGAAGACGGTAGCAGAGCGGGCGGTGGATCGCGTGACCCACGGGATCAGGTTGAGCAAGCACTCTGCTGTAGAGGTTTAGCAATCGCCGGCGACGAGAACATAAGAGAAAGGGCACCCAGGACGGTCATGTGCCAGAGCACAAGATGAAGCAGCGTAATCCAGAGAGCGAATGGGAGAAAAAGAAATGGCGGAGCCGCAAACAAAGGTTATGAAGGAAGAGACTCGCACATCGGCGTATCAACCAACTCAAGGCCAGAGCGCCGCGCCGGGGTTAAAGATTGCGCGTTATTTCACACGCGCCGGAGTCTCGCCTTACAGCGAAGTTGAGTGGGAGCTTCGCACCGCCAGCATTACTGACGCCAAGGGCAACACGATTTTTGAGCAGAAGAACGTTGAGTCGCCCAAAGACTGGTCGATGACCGCCATCAACATTGTGGCCAGCAAGTATCTGCACGGGACGCTGAACACGCCGCAGCGCGAGACCGGCGTGCGCCAGTTGATCCAACGCGTGGCGGAAACGATTCGCGACTGGGGCTGGCAGCAAGGATATTTCTCCACGGCGGAAGATCGCGACGCCTTCCATGACGAGCTGGTGCACATTCTTGTCCAGCAGAAGGCGGCATTCAATTCTCCGGTGTGGTTCAACGTTGGCTGCGACCGCCTGGAGCCCAACTCTGACGCGCAAAACTGGCACTGGAACGCCGAAAAAGGCACAGTGGAATTCAGCGTTACCGGATACAAAGCGCCGCAGTGCTCCGCGTGCTTCATCAACTCGGTGCGCGATTCGCTGGATTCGATCCTGACGCTGGCCAAGACCGAAGGCATGCTCTTTAAGTGGGGCAGCGGAACGGGAACCAATCTTTCGCCGCTGCGCGGGTCGAAAGAAGAGCTTTCCGGCGGCGGACAGGCTTCCGGTCCGCTGAGCTTCATGAAGGGATTTGACGCTTTTGCGGGCGTAATCAAGTCTGGCGGCAAGACGCGCCGCGCTGCCAAGATGGTGATCCTAAACGTCGACCATCCGGACATCGAAGACTTCATTAACTGCAAACGCGATGAAGAGAAGAAAGCCTGGGCGCTGATCGAGATGGGCTTTGACGGCTCCACGCCCGATTCGCCCGCCTACAGCTCCATCTTCTTCCAGAACGCCAACAATTCCGTGCGCGTGACCGATGAGTTCATGACAGCCGTGGAGCGCGACGACAGTTTCTCTACGCGCTCAGTAAAAGACAAGCACCCGATGCAGCCTTACAAGGCGCGCGAGCTGATGAACAAGATTGCCGACGCCACTTGGTGGTGCGGCGATCCGGGCATGCAGTACGACACGACGATCAATCGCTGGCATACGTCGAAGAACACTGACCGCATCAACGCGAGCAATCCGTGCAGCGAATACATGTTCCTGGACGATTCGGCCTGCAATCTGGCGTCGCTCAACCTGATGAAGTTCCTCAAGGCGAACGGCGAGTTCGATGTGCCTGCATATCGCCATGCCGTGGACATTCTGATCACCGCGCAGGAAATTCTGGTCGATAACGCCGGCTATCCCACGGAGATGATCTCGCGCAACTCGCATGATTATCGTCCTCTCGGTCTGGGCTACGCCAACCTGGGCGCGCTGCTCATGGCCAGCGGCTTGCCGTATGACTCCGATGCCGGCCGCGACTACGCCGCGTGCGTTACGGCCATCATGTGCGGCGAAGCGTATCTGCAATCGGCAAAGATTGCCGAGCTTTGCCCGCAGCTTGCGCCCGCGACCTCGCGCGTTTCGCCGCAGGATGTGAGCGGCGGCGCTTGCCCCGGCTGGTACGTCAATCGCGAGCCGTTCCTTGACGTGATCCGCATGCATCGGGCGTCTGTCAACAAAATCAATAAGGATGCGGTGCCGACGAATCTTTACGAAGGCAGCAAAGATTGCTGGGACGAAGCTCTGGCGCACGGTGAAAAGCATGGCTATCGCAACTCGCAGGTAACGGTGCTGGCGCCCACGGGGACCATTGGCTTCATGATGGATTGCGACACCACCGGCGTTGAGCCTGACCTGGCGCTGGTGAAATACAAGAAGCTGGTCGGCGGCGGCATGATCAAAATCGTGAACCAGACCGTGCCGCTGGCGCTGTGGAAGCTGGGCTACACGCCAGACCAGGTGAACTCGATTGTCAGCTATATCGATTCCACCGGCACCATTGAAGGCGCGCCCGGCATCCGCGACGAGCACTTGCCCGTCTTTGATTGCAGCTTCAAGCCCGCCAAAGGTACGCGCACCATCCATTACATGGGCCACGTGCTCATGATGGCCGCCACTCAGCCGTTCATCTCCGGCGCAATTTCCAAGACCGTCAACCTGCCGGAGTCGGCGACGGTGGAAGACATCGCCGAGGCTTACATCCAGTCATGGAAGCTGGGCCTCAAGGCCGTCGCGATCTATCGTGACGGATCAAAGAAAGCGCAGCCGCTCATGGCCGCCAGTTCGCGCGATGAAGCTGCCAAGCGCGGCACACGCACAGAGAAAGCCGCTGCTCCTGCGCTCTCCACTTCAGAAGCTGCGTTCACGCGGCTCACCCCGGAGCAGCAGGGCTTCGCGCTGGAGGTAGTGCGCATTGCCAATGGCGCTGCAAAAGAAATCCAGGACCAGGTCTATGACGCGGTGCGACGGCTGGTGGGTGTGACGCGCGAAGAGCAGGAGACTGCGCCGCCGCGTGCGTTGCGTCACCGGCTGCCGAGCGAGCGCGCCTCCATCACGCATAAATTCGGCATCGCCGGCCATGAGGGCTACATCACCGTGGGCCTGTACAAAGACGGCACCCCGGGTGAGCTCTTCATCCGCATGGCCAAAGAAGGCTCAACCGTCGCTGGCCTCATGGACTCGTTTGCCACCGCGGTCTCGCTGGCCTTGCAGCACGGCGTGCCCATCAAGCTCCTGTGCGAAAAATTCCAGCACACGCGCTTTGAACCCTCGGGCTTCACCGGCAACCCAGAGATCCCAATTGCCAAGTCTGTGATGGACTACATCTTCCGCTGGCTGGAACTCAAGTTCGTCACCGGCCGCCAGTATCCGCTGTTCAAAGACATGGTGTTGCCGCCAGCCGGAGCCATCAGCCAGCAGCCATCAGCACTCAGCCAGGGCAGTGGCATGGAAAGCTCACCGACCATCGACGCAACGGAGACGATGCCGCCGCAAGGTGGTCTGGCCAGCAGCCAGAAGCTGGGAACAAGCAGCGGCCCGGCGATTGTCGATCGTGGACTTTATCACTCTGCTGACGCGCTCAAACAGTTCGTCGATCTGGGCGACGCCCCAAGCTGCCATGTGTGCGGCGCGATCATGACCAGGAATGGGAGCTGCTACAGGTGCATGAGTTGTGGAAGTACAAGTGGGTGCAGTTAATTTTTCCGGCTGCCAACTAGCTGGCAGCCGGATTTAACTGCCGGGAGAGCCCGGCACAAGCGAGTAGTGAAAACGAAAACTATGTGGAGCGGGCGCAGCGAAAGCTGCGCCCGTCTGCTTTTCCAAGAAACGAGTGGCGTTTTTTGCCGCAGTGTCCGGCAGAAAACGCTGACTAAAGTGAGCGAAAATGGCATCTACAGCACTGCATGCTGATGACAAGGAAAAACGTGAGATTGTCAAAGACCTCGCAGAAGCGGTTTCCACCCAATCAGAAGCGGCTAATCGGACTTGGCTGGCGTTGATAACGGTCGCGTTATTCGCACTGATCCCACATACGAGCCTAACCAGTATTACCCTTCCCTTTAGTTTGGGAGAGGTGCCACCGGCTTGGTTTCATGGCTTTGCCTTTACATTTTTGTGGGCGCTGGCCGTTGCCTTCGCGGCTACCCACTCCCAACAGGTCCGTGCTCAAAAGCTCGCCCAGAACGTTATTGACTCCCTCGGGCAAAGTCTAGGACCAAATTGCAATATTCATCCACGTGAATACTTTGACATGTGCCGAAAGGCTAGTCTGATCCACGTCGCCTCTCTGGCCCAGTCGCTGAGGGGCAAGTATCAGTTTTATTTAGCCAAGAACGAATGCCCGCAGTGGTTATCGGCGACCACAGTTGCACTTTACGCTGTATGGAAGCTCATAGCTTTTGGCATCTATTTTGTTGTGCCGTTCTGGGCACTTTTAGATTCTCACAAAAACTTTTCGGGAGTTGGGCTATTGCATGCTTACAATGTTGTCGGAACTTGGGCTGGTTGCCTTGCTTTGATCCAAGTGCTGATACTGGATGCGTTTTACGCAGGAACCATCTTTGCTCACCTTTGGCGGCCAAGTGACGCGGCGAAGAAGCGGGGTTCGTCCTTTCGAAAGTAGGAGTTAATGCGGCGCGTAAAGTGAATTTCTAGAAATATTCCTCTCTGCCGAAGGCCCGACGCGCACCGGAGCGGAGTGGAGTGCTCTATCAATATTCCAATTTATCCGGAATCCTGTTCGAAATCGCTGTGTTTATTCTTTCCACGTCGTACTTACCGGGCTGCTCGCCTCGATCGCGCCAGAACTGAAAAGCAACGTTGGATTCCTTTAAATTCTCAGTATTCACCGCAGCTGCGTGCGTTTTCTTTGTTCCCGGTTGTAATTGTTTTTCCAATTGTATGCACCCATCGCGCAAGAGTTCTGCGATTTTGGTTGGTGCAACTGGGCGAATCCCATCGCGCAATCCAGCAAGCTGCGCCAATGCAGCAAATCCGTCCCGCAAGTATTGAGACAGGCTGGTAACATCATCGCGCAATTTGTCGGTATGCGATGCCTTGGCTCCAATTCGCATCAATAGGTTTTCGGTAAAATACGCTGGTTTATCCTCATCGGTCGCGGCCTCCAGCAGTCCGTACATTTCGGAAAGGTCAAATCGCCGTTTTCCGCCGAGCCAAACCCAAATAGCGTAATGAATTTCTTCTAAAGCATTAAGGGCAATTTTTGAGGCTTCGGCCCGCCGCTGATGCCGATCTAAAAACCAGTCTATTGCGGCAACGGTCAGTGCAACCTCGATCAAAGCAACAGCCAAATGCCTAACAACTTCTTCTCTATGCATTGAATTCCCAATGGAATCCGAAACAAAGAGCAAGACTGCCGAACTAGCCAGACAAAAGAATCCTAACCAGAAACGGTTCATTCGTTCACCTCACAAAATTGACACGCTCAGATTTTAAAGAGCACTTTTCGGCTTATTCAGCATCGGCTGCTGTTCGACGGCAGGTTATCAGAAACGTTAGAAAGCGTAGCAGAATTCTTTTAGGCGCTCCGCTATGCTGTGCGCAGGCCTTCGGCAGAGCGGAAGTAATTTTCTTCTCGTTTGAACGGCCCGGCTGAAGCCCGGGCCCTGATACGAACCAAAGTCCCTGAAAGTTGAGTGCTCTTCGAGATTCGACGAGCCTGAGCACATGCATGATGCAATCACCAACCTGGAGCGCGGGACTCCTGAAACCCGAACATGAATGAGAAAAATCCACCCTCGGTGGAAACGTGTACGTCTAGGCCAGAAAAAAGAACTCAAACGAATCAAAATTGACGCGGCAGATTGCGAGGCATGCAAGAAACGATGCCGACGCTGCAAGCTGCCATTCACCGTGAGCACTAAGTAGCTGAACTAAGTAATAAATTCAGCAGCACAGGTGGCCACTCCATCCAGCGGGAACTCATCTCATGGCAACGTTCCCCCCAGAACACTAAGGAAAACCATTCCTTTTATGAAAGGCCACACGTCTATGAGAAGCTACGGAAAAACCCTCTCTCTGCTGATGTCCGTCTGTTTCCTTGCCGCCAGCGCAACCATGGCATTCGCCCAAACCGGAAAATGCGCGTTTCAAACGCTGAACATCCAGATGCCGGCCAATAGTTTTCCCTCGCCCGAGGCGCTCACGGATACAGGAGCCATTGTGGGAACGTTCCTTACCCCAACTCGCCACAGCAGTGGTTTCCTGCTGTATCAGGGCAAGATCACCACGTTTATGTTTCCCGGTTCAACGGACACTTCTGCCCACGACATGAGCCGGACGGGAACGATTGTCGGTGAATTTAACACCGGTAGCGCACAGCGCGCCTTTATGGTCCATTCTGGCGGCTTCCACCAAATCACAATCCCCGGCTTTCCCAATGTGCCGTCGGTGGCCCATGGAGTAAATGACAATGGCGACGTTGTCGGCGAGTTTGTTGCCCACAGCGCACAACTTGGGTTTCTACTTCACAATGGAAAACTTACCATTCTTTCATTCCCTGGCGCCCAGGGAGGGACAGTGCCGGAGAGTATCAATGATCAGGGTGTGATCGTTGGAGTCTATTTTTCTGGTCCGGAAGACACAGGTCGTGGCTTCATGTGGAAAAACGGTGTGTTCAGCAATCTGAATCCTCCAGCTGCCGGTAACGGGCACTCATTCCCAAGAAAGATCAGCAATGCCGGTGACGTTGTGGGCGAGTTCACGTCTCCAGTTGACAATCTGCTGCACGGATTTTCCTTCGACAAGGGAAGATTCACAACCATTGATGCGTCAGGTTTCCAGCAAACATCTCTCGGTGGTGTGAATAAATTCGACAACGTAGTCGCAGTGGGTTCAAACGGAACTAACAATGTGCAGCTCAAGGGATTCTGCTCCGCGGTGTTCTAGATATGGCAGAGCAGGGGCTTAAAAGCCCCTGCTCTAAAAAAATCACTTTTACGCAGCCCTGAAGGGCTCTTCTACCCAAGCCGCGAACATCGCATCCTTCTTGTTCTGTGTAAGTGGAATTCAGGGCCCGGCGTTTCAAGTCTTTGTGGCAAACGGCGGGCTGATTCCTGCCATTGGACAATGGCCAGTAGTTCGTTGACCATTTTCATGGAGAATTCCTGGCTCCTACCACAGGAGTTTGTTACTCGGCCATGAACCACGTTTCAGCAGTAGGTCGCAAAAGACATGACCTCGCTCATGGTACTTCTTCGTAATTGATTCGAGACGAAGAACAGGCTAATGTAGGATCGACAATTCTGCCTAAAAATCAAAAATAAGCGATTTTCACGGCCAAAAAGGAAGGGGTGTGCGATGGGGTATTGGATTATCGATGGGAAGGAAATGACGGATGCGGAGTATGAAGAATACAAACTGCAAGAGGAACTGGCAAAAGAGCGCGTGCGGCAAGAGGCGGCAACGCTGATGAACCAGCTAGGCCAGACTTATGAAGCGCTTACCAGGCTGCTGCAACAGAATGCCGATGTTAGCCGGGAGGTGACGGACAGAACGGAGGTGGAGGAAGAGATTTACCGGAAGCTGAGGAATAGCCTGCAGCGGGCGAACGAGGCCCCGCGCTGCCGGTGGGTGAGACAGGATGGAACGAGCTGCGGATCACCGCAGATACGGAAGCATATTTACTGCTATGCGCACAAACAGATGATGGAGTCGCGGGCACTGGCGCTGAGGCTGCCGGCGCTGGAGGACGCGAACGCAATCCAGATTTCACTGATGCGGGTGCAGAAGGCGCTGATTGACGACACGATCACGGCAAAGAAGGCCGGGCTGCTGCTGTATTCATTGCAACTGGCAATGACGAACGTTGGCCAGACCACGTTTGGCGAGGCGGACGAGCAGGAACTGGTGACAGACCTGGTGGATGAAGAAGAAGCGATCAGCGGGGCAGCAATCAGCCATCAGCGTTCAGCAATCAGTAAAACCTTTACCACAGAGGACACAGAGAGCACAGAGAAGAGGAAGTCAGGAAAAACCTTACCACTGATAAACACTGATGACACTGATGGGG
>DASRDW010000236.1:0-37755 GCA_035652415.1 Candidatus Angelobacter sp.
AAATTCGTGTGACCGGACATGGCTTTCCTTTACCTAACGAAATGGGCGAGGCGCCAGTGAACGTCGTTTTTGTAACGCCGGGCAGAGAGCAGACGATAGAGCAGATGATCGCCGGAACTGAGCGCGGCATTCTGATCACACGCCTGTGGTATATCCGCGAAGTGGATCCATACGAAAAGATACTCACGGGCATGACACGTGACGGCACATTCCTGGTTGAGCGCGGCAAAGTGCAGCATGGCCTCAGGAATTTCCGCTTCAATCAGAGCCTGATTGAAATGCTAAACAACGTTGAAGCCATGGGCCACGCGGTGCGCGCCAGCGGTGAAGAATCTTTTGATATGGTTGTGCCGGCAATGAAGGTTCGCGATTTCAACTTTACTGAAGTGACCAGATTCTGAGCTGGATTTTGGCCAGCGGCGCAAGCGCATGTCCTTTGGTGCCCTGCGAATACCAAAGTAATCTTGGGACTTTTTCATGAGCGGTGTAGCCTCACACAAGAGGTGCAGGAGTGAAAGAAGCCAAGATTCCCGTCGCCGGCTCCGGGCCGGCAGACACCCGAAGCTCAGTACGCTTTCCCCTCAGACTTCCCATCACGGTACGCACGGCGGACGCGCATGAACACTTTGCAGAAACCGCGGACATCTCCGCAGGCGGAGTGCTCTTTCATACCAAAGACGCGCTCGATGTGGGCACCGTGATCCGCTTTCGCATTGTGTTGCCTGCTTCTGTTCTGGGGACCGATACCGACGTCCAGGTAAATTGCACGGGACGCGTGGTGCGATCACTGGATGAAAAAGGCAAGAAAGCGGTGGCAGCAGTCATTGACGAATATTGCTTTGAACGCATCTTCGCCAGCATGGCGGCGACCTGCTAAGCAGTAAGTGTTGGCAACAGCAGTGCCGCGCTCAATTCAACAGCGCAACATTCTAAAATCAAAGTTCTTTCCAAACACTCGCGGCCGCAAGGCCGCTTTTTTATTTCAGGATTTCAATCGCGGATGAACGCGAAAAGACGCGCAGTTACTTTAGATAGATTCATATCCATTCGCGCCTTTCGCGGAATGAGGTAGCGCAGCGACAGGCTTCGCGTCCTGGGTTGAGTGCGCGGAGAGAGACCCGACTTGTACTTGGTTAATGCAGGATTTGCTCGCGATCGCCTTGTCCTAAGCCTGCCCCTGCATCAGCCTGTATAATGAACCTGTCCCAACCTGCGCCGGAGAGATGGCCGAGTGGCTGAAGGCGCACGCTTGGAAAGCGTGTATACCTTAACGGGTATCGTGGGTTCGAATCCCACTCTCTCCGCCATTCAGTCTGCCGCAGAGAATTGTTCTCTGACTCCCTCAAAAATGCCCCAATTCCGGGCATATTCTCGATTCAAGTGGGAACGAAATGGGCAGTGGTGTCCTAAGAGGGGCTCAAATATCGGTGATTTTCTCTAGCGGCGCAATGAGTAGTCCCTTTCCGTGATGGAAGAAATCTTAAAAATTTGCTTACCGCGGTCGCGGGGTTTCCGCTTCTCCGCCTGAGACTCGTTCTGCAATAAGAGAGTTGTCTATCCAAAATGCAACAAACGAAAGCACACAACTGTCTCAAAAAAGCGCAGTCCCAATCTCAAAGATCAATCAGTGCCGTCCTTTGGACGAAACTCACGTTCTCTCCATTTCAGTTATTTTGCCACAATAACCATCTGGACAATTATTTATGGCGACCAGAACCGGGGAACGGGTTGCGGAGCGCGCGAGTAGGGGTGAGCGACTTTGTATTTCACCTTATCTATTTCCTGAACTGGTATAGATAGTATTCGTTCCCAAAAAGCAAAAAAGTTCTTTTTTGAATTCGTGTTCTGAATTCGTGAAAATTTTTTAATTCTTCGCAAATCGCATCGAAAAAAATATACCTTACGTATGTGCCGCCATTTTGCCTGAGTTGACAACATCCGCTGAAAGTGACGAGCCTCAGGAGGTCTTTAATGGTCATATGCCGAGCTTCTAGTTAGTTGTTTACACCTCCATCACTTGCCATGGTTCCCAACCCCATTCCTTCCTGGCCAGACAGCATCCGGACGGACTGCGATCTTCGCAACCACCGGAAATTTGGATTGTCACGTGGATTGCGCGGTGGACGCATCCACACGAATTTTTCTCCTGACTGGATATCGCGTGTAGGCGCATGCCTGGAATATGCCGGGCTCGAACCGCGCATGATGGTCGATTGTAGTCACGCCAACAGCGCAAAAGACCATGGAAAAAAGCCGCAAGTGTGTCATGCAGTGGCCGGCCAGATTGAAGCAGGCGAAAAAAGGATCATGGGAGTGATGCTTGAGAGCAATCTGGTTGGAGGCGCACAGAAGCCTGGTCCCAGGGAACGGCTGGTTTATGGCCAAAGCATCACTGATTCCTGCATGGGATGGGAAGAAACACTGCTGCTCCTGAGTAAACTGGCGGAAGCAGCATCGTCTAGAAAGTTGTCGCATCCGATGAAAGCCGGGCTTTGCGTTGCCGGTTCGATGAACGAGAAGGCCGGGCGAGCCACTGCATCTGCTAAGTAAACCCTTGCTGTTTCTTCTTCCCTCAAAGAGCATCGTCATGTGAAGAATGAATATCTCTATTGACGTCTTCTCCTGCGGCTTGTCCACTCAAAAATGTGCGGACCAGACACTGCTCAGGCGCCTGCCATCAGCAGGCGTTTTTTTATTTTAAGGCGTGTCCTTATAGCAGTTGACTGCGTGCTCCGCCATTCCTCGCCTCGCTGTGGTGTTCAACTCATCCGCTACTTCACGCTTCTATGGAAACAAAGCTGGCATCCGGATCAGCTTCTTCCGGCAACTGCTGGTCTTTGGCCGGCGATGCGAGATAGTCGCTCCAGGAGGGAAATTCTGATTGCTTTGCTTCGAGCATTTGTCGTGAGGATCCGGCCGGCGAGGTCAGAAAAGCCAGGAATTTTTCCTGCACATGAAGATCAGCGTTGGCGGCGTCGAGCCAGAGGAACTGTCCCTCTTCGTTGACTTCAAGAAACCACCACCGGTCCTGATTGTCGATGGCGAAATCAAAGCTGCCGCAGGCAATACCGGACTTGGCTGCAAACGCCAGCACCGATTTTTCAACCTCCGGCGGCGTGATGATAGGTTCTACTCTCACTAAGCCCTGTGTGGCGTCCCCGCGCCAGTCGAGTGCTCCCTTGGGGTTGTGGAGAGAATAGGAATACACTGCTGCTCCCAGCAGCACCATGCGTACATCGAACTTTTTGACGACTAGCTCCTGATAAATGGCGGGAGCGTAGGTGAGCACTTCGTCGTCGGGCAGCATGTCCGCGCTGAGTTCAAAGGTCTCCGTAACTACAATCGGGCCACCCTGCTCTTTTTCCCAGATGTGCGTGGAGAAGGTTTTACAGATCATCCGTTGAGGATTGTCGCAAAAATGCTCGCGCACGGCTTGCGGCGAGTTGGTCATCAACGTTCGGGGCACGTTCATGCCGAAGCCGCGGGCCAGCAAGAGCTGGACAGATTTATTGTTGATGAAGCGCGAAGCCGTGTACTTGTTGACCACGCGCACCGGCAAGTTTTCAAGAAGATACATCAGAGAGTCATAAAACGAGCGATATTCATTGGCTGCAAACCTCGCGTCTTCAGGGGCCGTTTGCGGATTGGGCCTGGGGCCCAATGGCCGGCGAATCCAAATCACGTCGCCGGGCCCAACCAAATGGCGGCCAAGTTTGAGCTGCATATTTTTAATTTGCGTATCTTTGATCTGCAAATCTGGGAGCAAAGAGATGGATGCTTGTCTGGCATCTGTCCATCCCAGGCCTGCCCAGCAGGCCACGAAGTAACCGGCTTTTTCCAGCGCCCACTTCAACGGCGCGGTGTGATTTTCATTCTCCGGGGCGGTAATCAAGATCTTCATCGGTTACTTCTTCTTCTCTCAAGCTACGGCGGGCGGCGCGATTGGACACCGTCCGCGCAGATTTGGAGTAACTCCTTACTTTGATTTTTGCGCGGGCATTCATGAGGCGGACGCCCGCACAGGCTTCGGATTAAGTTGTATGATCACCATCGCAGCCGACCGTTCCCGGACGTGGGATGGTGCATACGCTGAGCAGCGTCGAGATACCGCCGATCACATGGTCCGTTTCGCTAGGCGTCAACTCTTTTGCGCCCAGGCGACCAAGTACTCTTTTGTCATTGTTCATATGTTTTTCCTTTCATTGTCAGGCCGTCGTGGAAGTTAGCCTACCGTGTCGCAGTCCTTGGTTCCGGGAGAAGGACCCCAGGAACATATTGTCAAAGTGTTGATGTTGCCGCTGACGTGGTCAACTTCCGCCGGGGTCAGCTCGCGTGCGTTTCGGCGGCTCAGGACTCTATTGCTTTCCTGCATAGTCTTTCCTTCCTTATTATGTGTAGTTGCGGTTGTGCCGCTGAATGCGGCACTTCCTATTTAAGATAGCGAGTGATCGGCTCACTGCGGCTTATCGACATCGGCAAAAGCCGGTGGCGGTGGTAAGTGGACAATGGCACCGCGCAAACGGTGGTTTGGACTGCGCCAGGCCTTGGCGGCTTTAGTTCCACGCCGCTAACTCACGCGCGAGGCCCAGGCGTCCGAGCACTCTATAAGTTTATGCGGCCTCACTTGCTCAGTTCAAAGAAATTGGAGAAGCAGAGAAGCGGGTAGTTCTAATTTGGGAATTAAAAACCTACTGTCCTCTGAGTACAGGTGTTCCCGCCTGCATACAGTGCTTGGCTGCTGCGGACTCAATCTGGCTGGAAAGTAACTGCTTTACAACTCTCTAGCTTGGGGACAGCAGGACAATCAGCTCGGCGCTTGCGGATGCCGACATGCCTCCGCTATTGGCGGTGACGTCGAACGTATACTCGCCCTGCCGCGTCTCGCGGCTTGTACTTACAGTCAACGAATAGACTGTAGCGCTCTCTCTGGAGATTGTTGCTGTGGAATCCGCAGGTAGCCCACTGATTGAAAAGGTCAAACCAGTGGTGGCAGTTAGTCCTGTGACCGTAATCGTATAGTCAGCAACACCGCCGGGGGGAATAACTACCTCTGCGGGCGAGATCGAGATGGAGAAATCCAAACTGGTGGCGCCCTGCGAAAGTGGAACCGCCTGACCGAACAACAGCTGGGCTAGGGCAGCCACGATGATGAGTGCTCGGAGATTTTTACTTCCATAAATACCGGCGAATGACAAAACCCGTTTTATCTTCATGGAGGACACTCCTGCTGATATAACGAGGCGGCATTTTATCGAGTAGGACACTCATTTACTTCTCCGGGATTGCGAAATCTGGGATTGCTAAATCTAGGGCTGCTATCCATTGCTTCTCACATTACAAACCTCTCATCTTGAACGCGCAGATTAGTCTTCCAAAATGGAACAGCTTGCCTTTTATAAATCATGATTTGTCGTCGTGAATTCCTCAATATCTCGTACAATTTTTAGCGCAGAGGTCTTCAGGACGTTGCTCGACGCGGAGTTCAACGGGACCTCTTCGTCCCATCTAATCCCCGGGTTCTTCCGGGCATACATGTCAAGAGTTGCCTTCTTTTATTCAAGAACAAAGGAGATCAATTCCATGAAAAAATCTACGTTGCTTAAGCTTGTCTTTATCGTTGCGGCGGCCCTGTCTCTCTATGGAGAGGCGGCGAAATCACCGATCCCAACAGCATGCCCATCGATTTGTATCCATATACTTTGTGCAGATGGGGAACATGCTTTCTGTCGCAATGGAAAATGCGTGTGTCCGTAAGATCTGGTTCACTCGAACCTGGGACTGACTGAATCACCTGCCCGGCCTTCTGCAACATGAGATTTGGGTTTTTACTGCCAATCACATTCGCAGGAGGCCGGCTTTAAGGACCGAGTTCTGATATCGATGAGGTCAGATCATTCCTGCCTAAACAAAATGTGGCCTCGGTGGCGATGCTTTCGTCTTACCTCGTCGCCGTACAAATGAATCCCGCTCTCTCCTCTAACCATTCCATAACAAGAACGTTCGGATGTCGCACAAAAACTTCTATTCGCAGTTCAAAAAAATCTTCGGCTATAAACAGTTTTAAGCTCAGCAGAAATTTTGATTCGCGGCTAAAAGCCGTTGTCTATGCTCAGCGATATTGAAAGAAAGGCACAGACATAAGCGCCTGTGCCTCTATTTCTCCAGACAAGTTTTGGATTGTTAAAACAAACTGACGAGTTTTAGATAACTGTCATGACCAGAGGACAACATCATCGTTGGGCAGCCGGCCAATGGCGGCTGAAACTGCGATCCTTGTTCCGGCTGCCGGCGAGACCTGATGGAAATTTTTCGTGTTGATCAGCATCAGCATTCCGAGCTGCGGCACGATTTCAGCAGAAGGAACGTTCTCGACTATATTCGGCAGATAGCCATAGCTTTCTGGAATTCTCAGGGCTTCGTCCTGAGACTCCCATTGTTTTTTCCAGATATGGACACGGCCCGGTTCGGCATCAGGACACTTGATATAAACGTTGAAAGCTAACTGTGACGTAACCCGGGCCACTCCCCAATTGGGGTGCTCCTCGGGCGCAAAATCCACGTGAACCAGAGTGCCTTCTTCAATGCGGCGGAAAAGACCGGCAAAGTAGGGTCCGTAGCCCTGTTCATGCGCAACGCCCACCTGCGCGCGCGGTGACATTGTTTTAAGCCAATTAATCACCCGCTCAAGAGGATTGCATATGCCACTCGTGAGCTGGGCGATCCTGCGGTTGGCATGCTGAACAGCCTCGAAATAGGCCGGTTTGCCGATGCTGTCATATTCAAAAACAGTAATACCCACGCGCCCGATGCGCGGCGTAACATTTAAATAATCTTTAAATTCAAGTTCTTCTGCTCTCTGGCTTAAGTCCTCGCACTCTTTTTTAGTCAAAAAACCAGGAACACATATCCCTGCAATCTGGCCGGAGAGCAACTTATCGAAAATTACGGGTGTGGGAGATGAATGTACTGTACTCTCCCATGCAACGTCAGGGTATGCTTGCTCCAAGGCACCGAATAAACTCGGTGAAGTCATAAATAAAGCCCCTTTAATGTAATGCTCTTTCGTTATATGGATCTGATATCTCTTGCTTCTCTCGTTATTAAGATTTTCTCATTGTTAAAAGTATAGAGGCTCAAACACGATTAGCCCACTCATCGAGATTAAAATTTCTCTATATTTTTCTGAATATTTCTTCCCGTATCGGGAATCAGTCAGAGATGTGTTCGCAACCACAACTGCATTCACCGCCAGATGGTTTTCAACTGAGAATTGTTCTCTCATCCTCTGAAAGTGAGAGAGCCGGTCAATCTCGGTGCTGGTGGTTTGACAGAGAATGTTTGTACGCGGATGCTGTAATACCACAGAGCTACAGCCAAATTTAGGAATGCAGTTTTATGCCTAACGAGGCGCCATGAATTTCCTTCTTCGTCAATTCTGAACCACATATTCAACGTGCACTTCATGAGTCGCGACCGCGACTGTGCCGTAGAGTGGTCACCTGGTCTTGAATTTCTCAACCAGTTCCTTGGCGCCGGCATCGGTAACACCGCTGAACTGGAACTGCAGGCTTACGGAATTGAAGAGCGAGACATCCGGGCGCACCGGCTTGGAGCGGTCCATGAATCCGCGAATCTTTACGGCAATGCTTTGCACCGGAATGTTCGATGATTTCGCCAGTACCTGGACGAGTTCTACTCCACAGCACGCCACAGCGGAGAGAAACAACTCGGAGGGCGTAACTTCTTCTCCCGGACATCCGTTCTGCTCCGGCCCGTCAATGACAAAGTGATGGTTGCGTACACTGCACTGAACGCGACCAAAGGTCGTGGTTGAGGCTGCACGCGCCTCATACTGCCGGATGTCAGACTGCGCCATAAGCTCTTAACTCCCTGCCATTAAGTCTAATTCAGTTTGGCATCTGCAATGGAGCAGCACGCATTGTGGAAATCAATAATCCTTCTTGTCTCGCTCATGAGCTTGGTCAAGTGAGACGGTACTCTCTCAAAATCTATCTGCCAGCTTGGCCAGATTTTGTTTCAGGATTTCTCACTCCTATTCGGGGAATCGTAATTATGAAAATTCGTGTGAAAGTATTGAATCAGAGTTCGATTCTTTTTTAAGCTCGATTCACAGGCTGTGAGCCGGACCTCGTCAGGATTGCAGCAACAATCCGAAACAAAAATTGCCAGAGCGCTCATTTGCGTGGTGCTCATGGATAAACAGCAAAGGTGGTGCTCATGGATAAACAGCAAAGAGCGGGGATTATCACAGGAACCCCGTTCAAAAAGGGAGAGCCGGATGATCCGGGAACATCTGTTAGGTCGGCGCACGCTTTTGCTCATCTGGTTTCGATTCGTTCGCTGATACAATCTCGCGATGATCTGGCGAACGATTCTCGGCATCGTGTTAGGCGACGTGATCTTTGTCGGCGGATCAGCATTGCTTTTCTACGCAGCCAAAATGGATCCGCATACGCTAGCGCCAACGCGCTTTATTGTGCTCAGCAGCCTGCTGGGAATTGTGATGGCCCTGGTGGGTGGATTTGTTGCCGGCTGGATCGGCCGCCGCAGCGATCTGATCTGCGGCTTTATTCTGGCGGTGATTATTGCAGGTGGAGCAATTGCTTCAATGATTGGCCATTTGGGGCAAGGCGCGATCTGGCCACAACTGGCTACGTTGCTGCTGATGTCGCCTTCGTCATTCGTCGGCGATTGGCTGCGAATGAAGAAAATTGGGAAATGAGTAAGTTGGTAACTGGTAAATAAGAAGGCTTCAAAAGCTTAATTTTTTCATTTACTCATTTACCAAATTACTCATTTACCAATTCTCCACCAATCTCTGTTAGACTGCGCTCAATTTCCTCTTTGAGGTGCTGTCCCGGTGCTGCTGGAGCTGCGGGTTGAAAACTATGCCGTGATTGACAGCCTGGCGGTGGAATTTGCGCCGGGGCTGAACCTGCTCACAGGCGAGACCGGCGCCGGGAAATCCATCCTGATCGATGCCCTCTCATTATTATTGGGCGATAAAGCTTCCACAGATATGATTCGCCACGGCGCGGAGAAGGCCGTGGTCAACGGCGTTTTTGAGGCGGATGAAAAGCATTTGGCGCGCGTGCTGGAAGAAAACGGAATTGAAGCCGAGGGCAGCCAGATCATCGTGAAGAGGGAAGTTGCTGCCGGAGGCAAGGGGCGCGTCTTCGTCAATAATCAGCCTGCAACGGTAGCTCTGCTGAGAGCGTTGGCGCCAGTGCTGGCGTCGATCCACGCACAAAACGAAACCATTTTGGCCTTTGATGAATCTGCCCGGTTGGCGCTGCTGGATGTGTACGCCGGTCACGACTTGGGCGATCTGGCAGAGAAGTACAGAGCATGGGCCGAGGTTCGGGAGCGGCTGGCGCAGTTTGATCGCGATGAGCAGGATCGGCTGCGCATGGCTGACCTATGGAGTTTCCAGAAAAAAGAAATTGAAGCAGCGCGGCTGCTGCCGGGCGAAGACCAGAAGTTGGAGACGGAGAAGCGTGTCCTGGCCAATGCAGAGAAGCTGTACGGTGCGGCCACGGCGGCATACCAAGCGCTATATGAAGATGACGCGGCAGCGCTGACGAACATCTCTGCAGCGCGCAAACACCTGGAAGAGCTGGCGCGCTTTGATACGAAATTTCTTGAGGCGCTGGCTTCGCTGGAAGGGGCTAAGGCAGCGATTGAAGACGTGAGCGCGACGGCGCGTGATTATGCCGACGGCATTGATGCTTCACCGGAACGGCTGGCCGAGGTGGAAGACCGGCTGGCGCTGATCGACCGGCTGAAGCGTAAATACGGCAGCAGCGTGGACGAGGTGATTGCTTACGGTGAAGATGTTGCGCGCAAGCTGAACGAGCTGGAAAATCGTGAAGACGTGGTGCGCGAATTGAAGAAAGAGCTTGCGGCTGCAGCATCAGTGTATTTGAGCACGGCGCAGTCGGCGTCGAAAAAGCGCTATAGCTCGGCGCGAGAGCTGCAGAAGCTGGTGGAAGCGGAGATCAACCAACTGGCCATGAAGGCGCAGTTCAAGATTGAGGTTTCAGGATCAGACGAGCAGGCGAATTGGACAGCCGCGGGCTTTGACAGCGTGGCGTATCTTATTTCACCCAATCCGGGCGAGCCGTTGAAGCCGGTGGAGCAGATTGCTTCCGGTGGCGAGCTTTCAAGGGTGATGCTGGCGCTGAAGGCGACGATTGAAGCAGGCAAGAAGAGTAAGGCGGCCACGCAGCGAACGCTGGTGTTTGACGAGATCGATACCGGCATTGGCGGGCGCGCGGCAGAGGCAGTAGGGAAGAAGCTGAAGTCGCTGGCGCGGGCCAACCAGGTGCTGTGCATCACTCACCTGCCGCAGATTGCATCGTTTGCGGACCATCATTATTTAATTGAGAAACACGAAAACGCCGGACGGACCCGGACGCTGGTGCGCGCCCTGAGCGCCGACGAGCGCACGGAAGAGATCGCCCGCATGCTGAGCGGAGCGAAGCTGACGGAGACATCAAGGCAGCACGCGGAGCAGTTGCTGAAAGCCAACGGATGAATTAACTGCATTCAGGTGTTACGCCCACAAGTCCCATCGAGGGGCCGTAGAGCCTTTGATAGTACCAGTCAAATCTCCGGAGTCGAGATGCGCAAAAGTCGCGAGATCATAACCGCTGGCAGGTCTATGAATCTTAGACAGAACACGTTGCGAAATCTTGCAGGACTTTCCGACGCATGATTCGCCATTATTCTCTTAATCATAATATTTGAGCAACAGTCGGGACGATTCTCAGTCCGGTTCGTCTATACAGGTACGCTTGCCCTAAAAATTTGATTGCTTTTAAAGGAAGTGCTCATGCCCTCAGCTTCTGCAGTGTCTACATCTTCCATATCTTCAAATGCCTTCCTCGCTATCTTCTGTGGCGGGTTGGCGTGCGGCGTTTTGGATATTACGCAGGCTTGCATCGCCTGGGGCGTTCAGAACCATGTGCCGCCATACCGGATATTTCAGTCAGTCGCCTCAGGATTGCTAGGGCCGAAGTCGTTTGAAGGCGGCGTGAAGTCGGCAGCGCTGGGTTTGTTCCTGCACTTTCTCATCGCGTTTATATGGGCGGTGATTTACTACGTGGCCAGCAGAAGGATCGGGTTTATGACGGAGCGGCCGGTGATTGCCGGCCTGATCTATGGCGAGTTTGTCTGGGTGATGATGAATTGTGTGGTGGTCCCGCTTTCAGCCATCCATCGGTGGCCGCCGAGGTTTGATCCGGCTTCGATTATTACCGGGCCGATTCTGCATCCAGTGCTGGTGGGGCTGCCGATTGCGCTAGCAGTGAAGCGCGCTGTGCGCCGTTGAAATAGGGCGCTGCCCTCAGAACGGTTCTGGCAGCATCGGAGCGTGTTCCGCACTTCGCCTTCCAGTCAGCGTGATCCCGTGTCTTTTGAAGTCTTGAGTTCATCAACCGTTCCAAACTCGCGAGTTGTGCCGCGTTCCATCGCTCGTACCACAATACCCGCAAAGGCATCCGAGTATTCCGGGAAGTGCTGCTTGATATAGCGGATGAATTCTTTGTTCCAGCCGTCGACCTGTTCATTCGACTGCCAGAGAGGAACCTCATGGTTCACAGTCAGGTAAATTTTCCCACCGATGGCTATCGGCCCAACCTGCAAGACTTTGTACGTCTTTTCTTCATTCTTCCAAAGAAATGGAGGCGGTCCTTTGACTTCTGCCGGTATGGACAGCGCAGACAAATCTTCTGAGATGGACTGCTCGATTCCCAATTGAAAACTGGGGCCACGGTTAGCAAGCTGAGCGGCGGCCACATAATAGATTGCGGCATTGAAGTTGTGCCCTTTGGTTTGTTGCTCGTGCGCGAACTGCCAAAAGCCACATTGAATCTTTGTCGGCGAGCGCCGAGACATTCATCCAGAAGCTCTGGACTTTCCATGAACTCTGTTCTGGCACCAGCCAAACGGTGAAGGCCAGGCGGTTGTTGACGATATCCGCGCTGATCAGAACATGGGCCTGTTCAGATACGTCAACCGTTTCCAGTGACTCCCAACCATCGGGTTTTGAGAGGTCAGTGCCACATAGGACCCGGCCCGGCGATTTGCCTATCGATTTAATGAAATATGTGTGCTGCAAGGCGATGTTCTGTGGTTTCCATTGCTGGGAAAGCATTGTGGACATACCCTTCAAATGTTCGCGCGTTACATTTGCCTGGCCATCTTTGGACATCATCTCCAACGCGTCTTCAGCGTGAGATCCAAGGAGCTTTTGTAGAAATTCATTAGCTGTTGATTCTATGAGCTTTCTTTTGGCGGCTGCGATCTTTGCGTCTTCGCTGCAGGCAAAGATAAACGGTGCCTGCGAATATGCCGACGAGCCAGCAAGCGTGAGAAGCGCCAGGAGAAAATGGGACAGATGGGACAGATTCTGAGCATTCTGGAGTGCAGTGTAGCGGTTGGTCCTTCTCAAAAGAAGGTGTTAAGTGCGAAGCTAACCGCGAGTAAGGGAACCCCTGCAGGAGCGGGAGCACCCCTCCCCGTTCACCCCCAGATACTCCCCTATTGCTGCAAATATAGATATTTCAATGATTTGGCATGGTCTAAGGCGTTTTTGTGGGATAACTTAGAACCAAGGAATAGTGTCTAAAAGGATATAATCAACAGATCACAATGACACAAGAAGCTAAGACTTTACTGCTGTTGAAACCAAGAGGGTTTTGCGCCGGAGTGGTAAGGGCCATTGATATTGTGCGGATTGCCCTGGACGCTTTTGGGCCGCCAATCTACGTACGCAAGGAGATTGTGCACAATCGGTACGTGGTGGAAGACCTGAAGGCCAAAGGTGCGATCTTTGTAGATGAAGTTTATGAGGTCCCAGACGGCCAGCGGCTCATTTACAGCGCTCATGGTGTCTCACCCAGCGTGCGCGAAGCCAGCAAGCTGCGCAACCTGCGCGTGATTGACGCAACCTGCCCACTGGTGACCAAGGTCCACGTGGAAGCAGTGAAGTACGCCAAGGGTGGATACAGCATTATTCTCATTGGACACCACGATCATGATGAGGTGATCGGAACACTCGGCGAAGCGCCACACGTAACCCAGGTGGTAGGAAGCGCAGATGAGGTGGCGAGCCTGGAGATTCCCGATCCGACACGCGTAGCCTACATTACCCAGACCACGCTCAGCCTTGACGAAACTAAAGATGTAATTGATGCGCTGCGAAAGAAGTTCCCCCTGATTGAAGGGCCGCACGCGCAGGACATTTGCTATGCCACGCAGAACCGCCAGACAGCGGTGAAGGACGTGGCTCACCAGGCCGAGCTGCTGTTGGTGGTCGGCTCAGAAAACAGTTCAAATTCCAACCGCCTGGTTGAAGTTTCAACCAACCTGGGCACGCCTTCTTACCTGATTGATACCGCTGGTGACATCAAGACGGAATGGCTGGCCGGGGTCAAGACGGTGGCCTTAACGGCCGGCGCTTCAGCTCCTGAAGTGCTGGTGGAGCAGGTAGTGGAGTTCCTGAAAGAAAAAGGTTTCAACACGATCCAAGAGGTTGAGGTCATGCCGGAAAATGTGCGCTTTGGCCTGCCTCCAGAAATTGTTGAAGCCATTGCAGCCGCTCCTGCTGCTGCGGAGTAGCCATGAGCAAGGGGTTTGACGCGCATCCAGCGCAGATGCTTTTCGGCAAAATCGACGATATGCTGGGCCGTGTCTCTTTTGGGATTGAGAAGGCGCGGGCGTACCTCTTTGCGCAGCAAGATCCTGATGGCTACTGGTGCGGTGAACTGGAAGCCGATACCACTCTGGAATCAGATTACATTGCCATTCACACACTGCTTGGCACGGGCAATCACAGCCGCATGGATCGGGCTGTGCCGGAGATTATTCGCCACCAGAATGAGGATGGTGGCTGGCCTATCTATGCCGGCGGTCCTTCACACATAAGCGCTTCAGTAAAAGCATATTTTGCGCTGAAGTTAATGGGCCATAAAGCCGATCATCCGGTGCTGGAGCGCGCGCGAAAAAAGATCCTGGAGATGGGCGGCGCAACTGAGTGCAACACCTTTACTAAGATTTATCTGTGCTTCTTTGGCCAGTATGACTGGGAAGCCGTGCCTGCCATCCCGCCCGAGATCGTGCTCTTCCCGAATTGGTTCTGGTTCAACCTGTACGAGATTTCTTCATGGTCGCGGGCGATCCTGGTTCCGCTCTCAATAGCCTACGCCAAGAAGCCGTTTAAGAAGATCCCGCAGGAAATGGGTATTGAAGAATTATTTGTCGGCGGGCGATACGGCAAGCATCTGCACCTGAAATATACGCAGGAGAGCGTCTCCTGGCGAAACTTCTTCCTGGTATTGAACCGGGTGGTGCATTTCTGCGAGCGCTTCCACATCCGTCCTTTGCGCTACCTCGCCCTTAAAAAAGCAGAACGCTGGATGCTTGAGCGCTTTGAGAAGTCAGACGGGTTGGGAGCCATTTATCCCGGCATCTTGAATTCGATTATCGCTTTGCGTTGCCTGGGCTATTCAACGGACGATCCGCAGGTGATCCGCGCGCTGGATGAGTTTGAGAAGCTGGGCATTGAAGAGCCTGGAATACCCGACCACTCAGAACCTACCTTCCGCATGGCCCCGTGCTATTCCCCGGTGTGGGACACGGCTTATGCAATGTTCGCGCTGGGCGAGAGCGGGGTGGCAAAGGACGATCCGCGGCTGGTGAAGGCGGCGGACTGGATCCTGAGCAAAGAGGTCCGCGACAAAGGCGACTGGGCCGTGAAAGTGCCAAACGTGGAGCCGGGCGGCTGGTATTTTGAGTTCAATAACGAGTTTTATCCTGACGTGGATGACTCAGCCATGGTGTTGCTGGGACTGGACAAAGTAGACAATCCCCGCGAGCGATACCAGCACGAGATATGCCAGCGCGCGATTGAGTGGATTTTTGCCATGCAGTGTAAGAACGGCGGCTGGGCGTCATTCGATAAAGACAACACGCGCATGGTCTTCCAGCACATTCCGTTTGCTGACCACAACGCCATGCTTGATCCGCCAACGGTGGATATTACCGGCCGCGTGCTGGAGATGCTGGCCGCTTACGGCATAACCAAAGAAGATAAGCGAGTCCAAAAGGCAATCAAATTCATCCTGAAAGAGCAGGAGCCGGATGGATCATGGTTTGGTCGCTGGGGCGTGAACTATATTTACGGGACCATGCTGGTGTTGCGCGGGCTGCAAGCAATGGATGTTGACCTGCATGAGCCATACGTCCAGCAGGGAGCGGAGTGGCTGCGCATGGTGCAGAACTCTGACGGTGGCTGGGGCGAGACCTGTGGATCTTATGATGATCCGACGAGGCGCGGCATTGGGCCAAGCACTCCTTCACAGACCGCATGGGCGGTAATGGGATTGCTGGCAGCAGGCGATACGCGCAGTGAATCCATCCAGCGAGGAATTTTGTACCTACTGGAAAAGCAGCGGCTTGATGGGCACTGGGATGAGGATCAGTACACGGGAACTGGTTTCCCGCGGGTGTTTTATCTGGCGTACCACCTGTATCGCGATTATTTCCCATTAATTGCGTTATCAACGTACTTCCGCGAGTTTGCGGCGTTAGAGCAAGAGGGAAGCGTGGGATATGCGAGAGGGTGAGGTGATCGGTCCATCGGGAGATCTGTGATCGGAAAAAGGATTTACCGCTGATCAACACTGATGATCACTGATCAGCGAAAGATAAAGATAAAAGCGCACAGGCAAGAGTGCCTGTGCCACAGAAGGTAAGAACAGAGTTTCAGGAGAAGAATTTGCCGGTACCAATTTCACAGATGTGGACGGTTGCGAGTTATGTAGTCAAACAGAAGCTCGCTGGACGCAAGCGTTATCCGCTGGTGCTGATGCTGGAGCCGCTGTTTCGCTGCAACCTGGCGTGCGCTGGTTGCGGCAAGATCCAGTATCCGGCCCACATCCTTAAGAAAGAGCTAACGCCGGAGCAGTGCTTCCGCGCAGTGGACGAGTGTGGCGCGCCCATGGTGTCAATCCCTGGCGGCGAGCCGCTAATGCACTCGCAGATTGGCAAGATTGTGGAAGGGCTGGTGGCGCGGCAGAAATATATATATTTATGCACAAACGCGCTGCTGCTAAAAGAGAAGATCGATCTTTTTAAGCCGAGCAAATACCTGACGTTCTCCGTGCATATGGATGGACAGCGCGAGCACCACGATTTTTCTGTCTGCCGGGAAGGCGGATATGATGCGGCGCTGGAAGGCGTGAAAGAAGCTCTGAAACGCGGTTTTCGCGTGACGACGAACACAACGCTGTTTGACGGCGCTGACCCGAACAGCGTGCGTGACTTCTTTGACGAGATGATGGAACTGGGAGTCGAGGGCATGATGCTCTCGCCCGGATACTCGTACGACAAAGCGCCTGACCAAAAACATTTTCTGGGCCGCGCGCGCACGCGCAAGCTGTTCCGTGCCATCTTGTCAAATCGGAAGAAGACGTGGCAGTTTAACCAGTCGCCATTGTTCCTGGAGTTCCTGATGGGCGACCGGAACTATGCTTGCACGCCCTGGGGCATGCCCACATATAACATCTTTGGCTGGCAGAAGCCATGTTATCTGCTGCAGGATGGCTATGCCGATACATTCCAGGAACTGATGGATAGCACCGCATGGCATGAGTACGGAACAGAATCCGGCAATCCTAAGTGCGCCAACTGCATGGTGCACAGCGGATATGAAGCTTCAGCGGTGAATGATACGTTCAGCTCTCTACGCGGGCTGTTGGCCACGGCGAAAGCTACGATTTTCACGCGTCATAAAGACGAACATGCGTTGCAGTTGTTGAATGAGCAGGTGCGTCCGATGCACAGCTACAATCCGCTGGTGCAGATTGAAGAATCGTCAAGCCAGCTTGAGGAGACCAACGCATGACCGGCGCGGCGGACGGAAAAACAATCAAAGACGCGGACGCGCTTGAGGTCGCGCCTGGATTTGCCCATGAAAAGCTGGAAGGTTGGGTGCCTGAGCTGGCAGGCGAAGAAGAAGTCCGGCAGGCGCTGGAAAAAGCTTTTGATTATCGCGGCGACGTGACCATCACGCGCAAAGATGGCAGCAAGGTTGAAGGTTACGTCTTTGATCGCCGTTCGGGAAAGACTCTCGCCGACTCCGCTGTGCGGCTGTTCCCCAAAGATTCAGACAAAAAAATTTCCGTTCCATACGCAGACATTGCTGCACTGGCATTTACCGGTCGCGATACCGCTGCGGGCAAGAGCTTTGAAGCCTGGGTGCGCAAATATTGGGAGAAGAAAGCGGCGGGGGAGAAGAATATCGGGATCCAGGCGGAGGCGCTGGAGTAATTTTTTCTGAAATCCCAAGCGTAGCGAGAGAGCCCTATCGCCACGAAGCAGTTTGGAATTCAATAATGGTGGAAATTCTCGTACCCAAAGAAATACTGGAATATTTAAGAAAAAATAACGCTAATGACTTTTCCGCCACAGAAATGCCAGATGGTTATCTGGTCAAGATGAACGATCCTGAAGTTCAACGCGAATTAGACATGGCGTTGAAGATCATAGACAAGTATGAAGAGACGTTGCGCATGCTTGCCAACGATGATATTTCGCCAGCGAATGCCAGCGGAGGGGAATAGAGTTCCCTCGCTACGCTCGGGATAAAGAAAAAGCATGAAAGCCTTCATCACAGGAGCGACCGGGTTTGTAGGCAGCCATGTGGCGCGAGCGTTGGCATCTGAAGGCGCGGAGCTGCGGCTGCTGGTGCGGTCGACGAGCCGGAAAGACAATATCGCCGAGCTTCGGGCGGAAACAGTGGTGGGTGATCTGCGCGAGCCAGAGTCGCTGAAGAAGGCGATGACGGGCTGCGAGTTTGTTTTTCACGTGGCGGCGGATTACCGGCTTTGGGTGCGTGATCCGCAGGAGATGTATCGCGCCAACGTAGAAGGTACGCGGGCGATTATTCAGGCAGCGCAGCAGAGCGGCGTGAGGCGCGTGATCTATACCAGTTCGGTGGCGACCATGGGCTTTACCAAAGAAGGCCATATCGCAGGCGAGAATTCACCGGTTTCCATCAAAGATATGGTGGGGCATTACAAACGCTCGAAATTCATGGCTGAGGAGATTGCGCTGGAAGCCGGTCGCAACGGCGCGAATGTGGTGGTGGTGAATCCCACAACGCCGATTGGCGAATATGACATTAAGCCGACTCCGACGGGAAGAATTGTAGTGGATTTTTTGAAGCATAAATTCCCGGCCTACGTGGATACGGGGCTGAACCTGGCGGACGTAAAAGAGGTTGCGCGCGGGCATGTGCTGGCGATGGAAAAAGCGCGTCCGGGCGAGCGTTACATTCTAGGCGGCGAGAATCTTACGCTGAAACAGATTCTAGACAAACTAGCCGGACTTACAGGCTTGCCGTCGCCGAAGATGAAAGTTCCTCACGGCGTAGCCATGGGATTTGCGGTGTTTGATCAACTCTTTACCGGCGTAATTATGGGCAAGGAGCCGCGGGCGACGATTGATGCGGTAAAGATGGGCCGCAAGAAGATGTTTGCTTCGTCGGCGAAGGCGGAGCGTGAGCTGGGATATCGGGTCGTGCCGGTGGAGGATGCGTTGCGGCGGGCCATTGAGTGGTTTCAAGCGCATGGCTATGTTGAGCCGGTAGCAGAAGCTGCGACGGTGAACGCATGAAGCGTATGGTCGTGATCGCCGCCATGGAGCGCGAGGTACAGCCGCTGTTGCGCGGCTGGCAGCGAACAGCGCTCAGCAGCGGAGATCAAAGCTGGATTGCCTTTGAAAAGGACAATCAGGCGGTTGTGATCAGCGGGATCGGTAAGAAAAACGCCGAGCACGCGGCGCGAGCAGCGGTGGCTCGTTATCAGCCTGCGACTTTGATCTCTGCGGGGTTGGCTGGTGCGCTGATTCGGAGCTTGAAGGCTGGCAGTTTGGTTACGCCGAATGTGGTGGTAGATGCGGACGATGGAAGTGAGTATCGCTGCGCAGCCGTTGACGGTGGCATGGTGGGTGGTGGAATCCTGGTTACTGCCAATGAGATTACAGGCGCCGAGGCCAAGGCAAAGCTGGTGGACCATTTTCATGCGCTGATCGTGGACATGGAAGCCGCAGGCGTGGCCAAGGCGGCGCAGGAAATGCAGACCGGTTTTCGTTGTGTGAAGGCGATTTCTGATGAAGCGGATTTTGCAATGCCGCCGATGGCAAAGTTTGTGGATGCGGCAGGGAATTTTCAGTCGGGAAGATTTGTAGCCTGGGCGGTGTTGCGGCCGTGGCAGTGGGCACGAGTGATTGTTTTAGGCCGAAACAGCAGCAAGGCCACGCGGGCTCTGTGTGAGTGGCTGGAGAAGAACCTGTGCAGGAACATGCCAACAGAAGTTGTTACACTGGATAGAGCAGAGCTGCCGGATGCGGTTGTGCGACGGTAATGAATTATTTAAGACGGTTCGGTAGTCCTGAAGAGCAGCGGAGCAGGTTCCTCCTTCTTCGCAAGCTCAGTTGTCGGAATGGCGTATTGAAGAGGTTGAGATTGCGATAGATGGCAACGGTGGCCAAATTCGAAGCCGATAGGAGTCAGCAGGCTATTCCTGCGACCATGCAGGCGGCTGTGTATCGCGGGAAAGATAATGTGCGACTGGAGAGCGTCCCGGTGCCGAAGATCGGCGCGGGCGAACTGCTGGTGCGAATCCATACTTGCGGCATCTGCGGAACGGACCTCAAGAAGATTTCTACTGGATCGCATTCTGCCCCGAGGATTTTCGGCCATGAGATGGCGGGCCAGATTGCAGCGGTGGGCGCGGGAGTAAAGAATTTTGCTGTCGGTGACCGCGTGATGGTGTTCCATCACATCCCCTGCGGTGAATGCTATTACTGTCGCAAAAAAGTTTTTGCTCAATGCCCAGTCTATAAAAAGGTAGGCGCGACGGCGGGGTTCGAGCCGAGCGGTGGAGGATTTGCCGAATATATCCGGGTGATGGATTGGATTGTGCGCAAGGGCGTCGTGAGAATTCCTGACCGTGTTTCCTATGAGCAGGCCTCGTTTATTGAGCCGGTGAATACCTGCATGAAAGCCATAGAAGCGCTTCAATTGCAATCCGATGAGACTGTGCTGGTGATCGGCCAGGGCCCCATTGGTATCATGTTGGCCGTGCTGGCCCGGCGCACAGGTGCGACGGTGGTAACTTCCGATTTATATCCCCAACGCCTTAAAATAAGTGAGAGCTTCGGGTTACAGCATAATGTGAATGCGGGCACGGCCGATCCGGTTGCGCGAGTGTGCGAATTGACTGACGGCCGCGGCGCGGATGCGGTGATCCTGGCTACGGCAGGGAACAGCTTGATCAAGCCAGCAATGGATGCGACGCGTCCGGGTGGAAGAATCATGCTGTTTGCCCAGACGCAGCGGAGTGAAGTGGCCATTGATCCTTCAGCAGTTTGCATGGATGAAAAAACGCTGCTGGGATCGTACAGTGCATCAGTCGATTTGCAGGAAGAGAACGTGAACCTGGTTTTCAGCGGTGAAGTTGATTTTGCACGGCTGATTTCGCATCGCTTCCCGCTGGAAAAGTCAGTGGAGGCGCTAAGGTTGGCGGCGCATCCTGCGCCGGACTCAATGAAGATTGTGATTCAACCTGGAACGGAGTGGGAGAAAATTTGAAAGGACAGATGACAGCCGCAGTCCTCTACGGCAAAGAGGACATCAAAATTGAGAAGGTTCCTATTCCCACACTGGAAACCGGCGAGGTGCTGGTAAAAGTGAACGTGGCCCTCACGTGCGGGACTGATTTGAAAGTTTATCAACGCGGCTACCATGCGCGCATGATTGTGCCGCCGGCTCTGTTTGGCCATGAGCTTTCCGGCGTGATTGAAGAGGTTGGGCCGGGCGTGCGCGACTTCCGCCGGGGCATGAAAGTGGTGGCGTTGAACTCGGCTCCCTGCGGCGCTTGCTTCTATTGCCTGAAGCACCAGGAAAATCTTTGCGAAGACCTGCTTTTTAATAACGGTGCGTATGCCGAGTACATCAAGATTCCACGCCGCATAGTTGAAACCAATATGCTGGCGCTGCCAGACGATGTTAGTTTTGAGTCGGCGGCGATGACGGAGCCTCTCGCTTGCGCGTTACGTGGCCTGCAGGAGACGAGCGCTGATATTGGTGATACGGTGACGATCATTGGCGCAGGCCCACTGGGATTGATGCTGGTTCAGGTGGCCAAGCTGACGGGCTGCAAGGTGATTGCCGTAGTGAAACGCGGTGAACAGGTAACGGCGGCAAAAAGGTTTGGCGCAGACGATGTGATACAGGTCGGCAAGTCGCACAATCCGGTTGATGCAGTCATTGGAGTGACTGCCGGACGCGGATCAGACATTGTGATTGAAGCTGTCGGCCGTCCGCAGACCTGGCAGTGGGCCGTGGACATGGTGCGTCGCGGTGGAGTGGTGAATTTCTTTGGCGGATGCGCAAGTGGCACCAAAGTAGAACTGGATACGAACCGGCTGCACTATTCTGAGATCACACTGAAAGCCACGTTCCACCATACGCCGCAGACCGTGCGGAAAGCATTTTCACTGATTGCGGAGAAGAACGTAAAGAGCACGGATTACGTTACCGGCGAAGCACCGCTCAGCAAGCTGAAACAGGTGCTGCAACAGATGCTGGATCGCGGGAGCCAGATCAAGACCGCCATTATCCCCGGCCACTAAATCATGCCAGCAATGCCCACAAGCCCCTCGTCCATGCCTCTGGGATGGAACGCGCTGCCGGAGTCTTACCGTATTCCGGCGGCAGCGCCATCGCTAGCGGATGCGCAACGTTATTGTGAGCGGCTGGCCAAGGCGCATTACGAAAATTTTTCAGTGGCAACGTGGTTTTTGCCCCGGCGGCTGCGCCAGCACTTCTATAATGTTTACGCCTATTGTCGGATCTCCGACGATCTGGGTGATGAAGTTGGAAACGCGCAGCAGTCGCTGGAACTGCTGGACCAGTGGGAAGCGGAGTTGAACGCCTGCTATGCCGGCACGCCGAAGCATCCGGTATTTGTGGCGCTGGCAGAGACAGTGAAGCAGTGCGGCATTCCGAAGCACGAGTTTTCCGACCTGCTGATCGCTTTCCGGCAGGACCAGACGGTTACGCGGTTTGAGACGTTTGATGACGTGCTGGGCTATTGCCGCTATTCTGCGAACCCGGTGGGTCACCTTGTGCTCTACCTGTGCGGCTACAGCGATGCGGAGCGGCAGCAGCTTTCCGACTACACCTGCACAGCGCTGCAGCTGGCAAACTTCTGGCAGGATGTTTACATTGACTACGGCAAAGGGCGCATTTATTTGCCGCTGGAAGACATGCGCCGCTTTGGCGTGAGCGGAGAAGACATTGCCCAGCGCCGAGCGGCTCCGCAATTTATTGAGCTGATGAAGTTTGAAGTGGAGCGGGCGCGGGAGTGGTTTGCACGCGGCCTGCCGCTGGTGAAGACAGTCGATCACGAATTGGCAATCGATCTGGAGCTGTTCAGCCGGGGCGGACAGGAAATACTGAATGCCATCGAGCGCCAGGGCTTTGACGTGCTGCGGGCGCGCCCAGCGATTTCAAAATCTCGCAAGCTCCTGCTGGTGGCGCGCGCGGCAACAGGCAAGCTACTACCCCATCACGCGCAATCTCAGCGTGTGGCGGGGGACCGGTGAACCAACAGCTCAGCCATGCTTACGCGGTTTGCCGGGGAATCACGCGCCGCGCAGCCAAGAATTTTTATTACGGGTTTATCGTTCTGCCTTCAGAGAAACGCAATGCGCTGAGCGCGGTCTATGCGTTCATGCGCCATGCCGATGATATTACCGACGAACCCGGTGTTGATCCGCAGCAAAAACGCCAGAAGCTAAGCGAGTGGATGGAGGCAGCAAAGGCTGTTTTTGCGGGCAAAGCGACAGACGATCCTGTGCTGATGGCGCTGGGCGACGCGCAAAAAAATTTCAAGATCCCGCCGGAGCTGTTTGAAAAGCTGGTGTACGGAACCAGCCTTGACCTTGATATACCCGCGGCAAGCGCTGATACGCCGGCGATCCTGTGCAACACGTTTGAAGACTTAAAGCAGTATTGCTACTACGTGGCTTCAGTGGTTGGGCTGGTGTGTATCCGTATTTTTGGTTATGAAGACAGCAAAGCCGAGTTTCTGGCTGAGGATTGCGGGCTGGCGTTCCAGCTAACCAACATCATTCGCGACATTAAAGAAGATGCGGGAATGGGACGCATCTACATCCCGGCAGAAGACCTGGCGCGGACGAATCTCTCAGCCGCGAATTTTTCTTCTGTTGCGCTGCAAGATCCTGCGCAGGCGCAGCAACTTCGTCCGGCGCTGGAGTATGAAGCGGAGCGGGCGCGCAAGTATTATGAGTCCGCCAAGTGGCTGATGGAACTGATTGAAGAAGACAGCCGCGCGGCGCTGTGGGTGCTGGTGGAAATTTACAGCCGGTTGCTCAAGAAAATTACCGAGCGCAATTATGACGTGCTGACGGAGCGGGTGCGACTGACATTCTGGGAAAAAATGAAAGTACTTTCACGCGGATTTCTGCTGCGGATTGCATGAGAACCTCACCACTGATGAACACTGGTGACACTGTTAAGAGCGGGGGATCTGATGATGGAAAGCAAAACCTCTACCGCGGATTGACCGCGGATGAGTGCGGATCTGAACTATCCTCTGGAATGACAACGAAGTTACAAGCGAGTGTAGGCATTGTTGGCGGCGGCTTGGCTGGCTTGGCTGCAGGTTGCGCTCTGGCGGATGCGGGACTGCGTGTGACTGTCTTTGAGCGGCGACCGTATGTGGGTGGACGCGCTTCCTCGTATGAACATCCTGGGACCGGCGAGGTGGTGGACAACTGCCAGCATGTGCTGCTTGGCTGCTGCACCAACCTGATTGATTTTTACCGACGGCTGGGTGTGAGCGACAAGATTCGCTGGTTTAATGAGCTTATGTTTATTGAACCAGGCGGAAGAGCCAGCCGCATGGCGCCGTCATTCCTGCCAGCGCCGATGCACAATATCCCAGCATTTCTAGGTGCGAAGATGCTCAGCGCCAGCGACAAGCTGGCCATTGCGAAAGCCATGGCAAAAATAAGCCGCGGTTTGCCGGAGGATTCTCCGCCCATTCACGCCAAAATCGGGCGCGAATGGGGCCCGAGCGAAGATTTTCTTACGTGGTTGAAGCGCAACAAGCAGACCGAGCGCGCAATTGAACGGTTTTGGAAGACCGTGCTGGTAAGCGCATTGAACGAAGATCTCGACAGGATTTCAGTTCATTATGCAGCCCAGGTTTTTCGCGAGTCATTTATGAAATCGGCCGAAGCAGGGAAAATGGGGCTTCCGAGCATTCCGTTATCTGATCTTTATGGCTTTGCCACGAAGTACATCCGGACGCGTGGCGGGCAGGTGTTGTTGCGATCTTCGGTGACAGCCATTGGACCAAAGCAGGGCAGTGTTGGCGTATTAGCGGGAACAGGTGAACAGCAGTTCGACTATGTGGTGCTGGCTGCGCCATTTCAGACAGCGGCAAACTTGCTGCCTTCGGATTCAGTGGCCGAGCCGATTAAACAACAGCTGGCGCATTTTGAGAGCTCACCGATCACTGGCATCCATCTATGGTTTGATCGCGAGATCACGCCGCTGCCGCACGCCGTGCTGCTGGACCGGACGATCCAGTGGATGTTCCACAAATCAAAGTTTCACGACAAACGAGAAAACGATCATCAGGGCAGCTATGTGGAGTTGGTGGTGAGCGCGTCAAAGTCGCTGGTGCAGAAATCGCGAGAGGAAGTCCTGGAATTGGCGACTCGTGAACTGGCAGAGTTTTTTCCTGCAGTGAAGGAAGCCAAAGTCGTGAAAGCAGCTGTAATCAAAGAAATTTATGCGACCTATGCGATTGTTCCAGGATTGGATAGATTTCGCCCGGCAGCGAAGACGGCATGGCCGAGGATTTTTTTGGCTGGCGACTGGACCGCAACGGGCTGGCCGGCAACAATGGAAGGCGCGGTAAGAAGCGGGTATATGGCGGCGGAAGCGATTACGGCAGAGATCGGACAAGGGCAAAAGTATGTGGTGGCGGATTTGCCGGCGAGAGGAATCATGAAGTTTTTCATCTGATTCCCCTGGACATCAAAAATTTCTTTACAAATGGGAGACCGTTCCAAGGGGCCATGCTGCGCCTGGAGTTCTGGCGTTCATCCTGCCAGAGAAGGTTTTAAAATTGAGTTATCTTCATATTGAAGGTAAATAGAAACGCGGAAAGGTCCCAATGGCTACCGTGCAAGTCCGTTACATCGTGAACGACGTTGACGCTGCCATCGCATTCTATTGCCAGCATCTCGGATTCAAGGAAGTGATGCACCCTGCCCCAGCCTTCGCCATGCTGACGCGAGGCGATCTGCGGCTGGTGCTGAGTGCTCCAAATCCCTCGGCTGGCGGAGGACAGCCTATGCCGGATGGCAGGAAGCAGGAACCCGGCGGATGGAACAGGTTTGCCATTGAAGTTCCGGATCTTGCGGCCATGGTCGCTACCTTGCGCAAGGCTGGAGCCCGGTTCCGCAATGAGATTGTGACAGGGGTCGGCGGCAAACAAATCCTGGTTGAAGATCCTTCAGGTAATCCAGTTGAACTGTTCGAGCCGATAATCCCGGAGGCCCGCCTCAATTCGTCGCAGCCTAAGCCATGAGGCGTGACGATCCAGAAGTATCAAATGTCCCGTCTTTACTCCACAACTCCCTAAGTCCCTGCAAACCTGCAGTTATGCGGCTTGTCGCGCGGCATGGCTGAGCCACGCTTCGAAGGTCGTCTTGCCGAGTTGTGCGTCATCGCCGGGAACGAGTGTCCTTTCGCTGATTTCCAGACTGTAGTAACGGCCGTGCGGGTCGGTGACAACTTCGCGCGGATCATTGCGTGCAGCCAGACCTCGCCGGACGAATTCATCGAGACGAAACTTTTCTGGCCCGCCTATTTCAACGGTCCCATTCACGGGTGAACCCACAGCAACCCGGGCTAGCGCACTGGCGACATCATCGGCAGCCATGGGCTGGATGAGCGCAGAGGGCATGCGCACCTTGTTACCCTCTGTGGAAAAATCAGCGATGGCTTTGACGAATTCAAAGAACTGCGTTGCGCGGACAATTGTGTAAGGGATTGTGGAACCCTTGATCAAATTCTCCTGAGCAACCTTTGCGCGAAAGTAGCCGCTTTCAAGCATCCGCTCAGAACCCACCACTGACAACGCAACGTGATGTTTCACGCCTGCCGCTTCATAGGAGATGAGGTTGCGGGTGGATGTCTCAAAGAACTTCATCACAGCGTCATCTTCCCACGAGGGAGCGTTCGATACGTCAACTACCACCTGCGCGCCCTTCAGCACTTCGGCCAGCCCTTCTCCGGTGACGCTGTTTACACCAGAATCAGGCGACGCAGCTACCGCCTCCTGCCCCTGCTCATGGAGCTGCCTGACGAGCCTTGATCCGATAAGCCCAGTGCCGCCAATAACCACAATTTTCATGATCGTCTCCTTAATCTTCGACATCAACATCGATCATCTAATCTTACTCGCTAAGACCGGGCATTTCAGCGTCTTGGGATTCGAGCAGACCTCGCTGAGCAATTCAGATTCGAGAGTCATGTTAAGGTTTTATTTCCGTACCAGTTCTGTTTTTTGAGGTGATCTTTGGCCACTCCCAAACCTGAACCAACACGCTGTTTCTGGGCCAGCACGCCGGCGATGATCGAATATCACGACCGCGAATGGGGCGTGCCGCAACACGATGACCGCGTGCTCTTCGAGTTTCTGATCCTTGAAGGAGCGCAGGCCGGGCTGAGCTGGTCAACCATCCTCAACAAGCGCGAAGCGTATCGCAAGGCGTTCAGCAATTTCGATCCGGCGCGCGTGGCGAAGTATGACGCCAAGAAAGTCAAAGCGCTGCTGGCGAACGAAGGGATTGTTCGCAACAAACTAAAAATTGCAGCGACTATCCAGAATGCAAAATCTTTTATTGCTGTGCAGAAAGAGTTCGGCAGCTTCAATACTTATGTCTGGGAGTTCATCGGCGGCAAGCCGAAAATCAATAAGATCGCCTCAATGAAGCAGTTACCCGCGAGCACGCCAGAATCGGAAGCTATGAGCAAAGACCTGCTGAAGCGCGGCTTCCGCTTTGTTGGTCCAACCATCTGTTATGCCTTTATGCAGGCTGTGGGGATGGTGAATGACCATAATACTAGCTGCTTCCGCTACCCAGAGCTTGCCAAGAGATAGACTTCTTACTTTGCCGAACTCAGCACTGAGTATGCGCCTGTTTGCGCTTCCGCGGTCCCGCGACGGCGAACATGCCCGCTCTGGTGACGCCAGTCGGATGGCCCTGAGTTGCGTCGGGAACGTTCTGTTTCTGTGTTTTGCTCAATCAGCGGGGCAAGTTGTTCAGCGGTAGTCTGTAGAACACCCAGATGCTCAGCGGTAAAGGAATCGGGTTGCAGCGCATAAACGGCCAGCACGCCCAGGGTGCGGCCTCCATAGCTCACAGGAACAGCCAATGCTGATTTGAGCATCATGGCGCGGCGCGTTCCCCCCAAACCGGGTTCTACCGTTGGATTACCGTTGAGAATGTAATTTCCGTTTTCCGCTACCCAGCCCGCTAGTCCTTCGCCCACATTGATGCGCAATGATGAGAGCTGGCGAATGTTTTCACCCAGAACAAATCGCGGCAAAAGAACGTTACCGCGAAGCGCAAACATCGCCAAAGCATCAAAAGGCACAAGATTGCGCAGGCGCAGAACCATACCGGAAAGTGTCTCTTCCAACGTAAGAGGTTCCTCGGTTGGGCTGAGCACATCAATGAGGCGGCTGCCGGCTGATTGCGCCGGCGCAGCAGACGGGACGCTGGCGGCAAAGCCTGCATCGGGCGCAGCGCCACGTTCCACTTTTATATCAAGCGAGAGATGCGGCCGGTCTTCCGGAGTTTGCGAGCGGGCCAATTGTTCCAACTCAACGTAGCGTGCCTGCAGCGCAGCGACTACGCGAGGATCGAAAGCTTTGCCTGAGTCGCGGGCCACGTGGCCCATGGCTTCATCCAGCGGTAAGGCGCGGCGATATTGCCGGTCTGAGGCCAGAGCGTCAAGACAATCTACAGCAGAGAGAATGCGCGCGCCGATTGGAATGGCCTCACCAGAAATGCCTTCAGGATAGCCGCTGCCATCCCATTTTTCATGGTGGCAGCGCACAATGGGTGCAACCGGATAGGGAAACCGCACCTGCTCCACGATCTCAGCGCCCACAATAGGGTGGATCTTCATCTTCTCAAATTCTTCCGGCGTGAGCTTGCCCGGCTTGGAGATGATGTGTTCCGGCACCGCCAGCTTGCCGATATCGTGCAGCACTGAAGCCGCTTGAAGTGCCTGCAACTCAGCGGGTGAAAGCCCCAAATCTTTTCCCAGTTCCATGGCATAGACGCGCACGCGTTGCAGGTGATCGCCTGTGGTGTGGTCTTTGGCTTCAATGGCCAGCGCTAGCGTTTCAATAGTGCGCATGTTAAGTGAGGCCAGATCTTCCAGGTGCCGCTTCTCATCTTCCCAGCGGCCCAGGTGCATGCAATAAGAGCGGTAGATTACATAGACCGCTGGCAGCACCAGGATAGACATTTCCCAGCCGACCATGCGATTCACGAACTGAATCAGCCCGGCAATAGCAGCGCCGATCAGGTAATAAGGGAACGTCCAGGAATAGCCGGTGTGCCACTTTTCAAAAATTGATGTATTGTCCGCCAGCGCCACCACCGTAGCTACCGGAATGCTATTGAGCAAGAAGAAAACAATGGTTGCCACCAACAGCGGCAGCGGAACGTGCGAATGAAACACATGCTGAAGCAGAAGCGTGTATGTCCAATAGGAAGCAATGATGGCCAGTGCAAGCTGAGACAAATTGAAAGCAAAATGGATAAAGCTGAGCCGCTTCTTTGCTCGCCAGAAACACTGCACTATCGTCGCTACTGCAACCAGGGCCAGCGTTTCAGAGATCGTCATATTGCAGATGCCGACCAGAAAGAAAACAAAACCGACTGAGACTGTTCCTTCAGAGCCGGGCAGCACGGTCTTGAGCGCAGATGCGGCAATCGTGAGCAGCAGGTATGACGGGAAGAGCAGGCTCTTACTGCTGTGCCAGGGAAACAATCCAAGCAGCAGGCACACCGCCCCGGTGGTGCATATCAGGTACACAAACGGTTTGGCTCGAGTTGGAACGCCTGCCATTTTTCCTCAATCTCCGCATAGCTTGGAGCAAATTGACTACCGGGTAAATGGATTACAAGCCGTAATAATCCCTGCTGCATTTTTGTGCTGAAAGGACAATGCACGCAAGAGCACCTTAGTAACCCCCGGACCCTATAACAACCGGCGGTGTGACACGGCTGTCACCGGGGGTGACAACTGAGCCTGTCACATCAGGGGGCCGGCTTAGAAATGCTTAAGGCAATTCAACAGGTTACAGAAGTAATGCAATGGCCAGCCGCGTGCATTAAACAGAACGTCTTTAATACTCAAAGTTTTTCAAAGGTAGATTTCAATGATCCGACGGAAGCTCATTCTCTCTCTCCTGTTGCTGGCAATGCCCTTGGCCATGTTTGCCGACAACAGCAAAATTTCACCTGATTTACAGAACTCCGCGTCTACGGCCAAAGTGCAGGTCGTGGTGCAGTATGCTCCGGGCACGCAGCTAAGCTGCAGTGGGCTTCTGGGCCTGGTGGGTTGCGTACTGAATGACGTGGTCAAACTGGGCGGAAGCGTGCTGGGGCAGTTGCCTCTGGTGAACGGCTTGGTGGCCTCGCTGGACCACAATGGCATTGTGTCGCTTTCCAACCAGTCCAATGTCGTGTACATCAGCAGAGACCGTACGCTTACGCCGTTTTTTGACAGTGCAGCGCCTGCGGTGAATGCATCTGCAGCGTGGAAATCCAACTTTACGGGAAGTGGGATTGGCGTGGCGCTGATTGACAGCGGCGTGAATTCACACCCTGACCTGAATAATGGTCTGCTGCCGTTCTCGCGCGTGGTCTATAACCAGAGCTTTGTTCCCGGTGATTCCAAGACCACAGATGCCTACGGCCACGGCACGCACATTGCCGGACTGATTGCCGGCGATGGCCTTAGCTCGACCGGCCCGCTATTTTCGCAGACGTTCAAAGGAATCGCGCCGAATGCGCAGATTGTGAACCTCCGCGTGCTTAATGCGAATGGCAGCGCCACGGATAGCTCAGTTATTGCAGCCATCAACCAGGCAATCAGCCTGAAATCCAGGTACAACATCCGCGTGATCAACCTCTCATTGGGGCGCGGAGTATATGAGAGTTATAAGCTTGACCCGTTGTGCCAGGCCGTGGAAAAAGCCTGGAAGAACGGCATTGTAGTGGTGGTGGCCGCGGGCAATAACGGACGTTCTCTGCCGACCACCGGATATGCAACCGTGAACGCACCGGCGAACGATCCTTATGTGCTTACCGTAGGCTCCATGAAGCCGATGGGAACCGCAGATCGCTCTGACGACCAGATTGCCAGCTACAGTTCCAAAGGTCCCACGGTCCTCGACCACATTGTGAAACCTGATGTGGTAGCGCCCGGCAATTTGCTGGTCTCAACTGAAACCGCAAACACGGCGTTATACAGCACAGAGCCGGATAATCTTGTGCCCTACAGCGATTATGTTTACGGCGGGCCGTCAACACCTTCAAAGCAGTACTTTGAATTGAGCGGCACCAGCATGGCAACCGGAGTGGTCAGCGGCATGGTGGCCGATTTGCTTCAGGCCCATCCCACGATGACGCCTGACCAAGTGAAGGCCAGGCTGATGAAGACTGCGTCTAAAACTTTTCCAACCAGCAGCAGCGTCTATGACCCTGCCAGCGGGATCACCTATACCAGCCAATATGACGTCTTTACTGTTGGCGCAGGCTATGTTGATCTTGCAGCAGCGCTGGCCAGCACAGAACTGTCAAAGGGCACTTCCATGTCGCCGACCGCAGTCTATGACTCCAATACCGGCAATGTTTATCTCACCAGCGATGCTTCATCGGTGTGGGGAACAAGCCAGGCATGGTCTGGACCGGCGGTTTGGGGGAACTCGCAATTCGTAGGTGGCAGCGCGATCATGTGGGGCGCAAGTAATCCTGGTGGATCAGCCATCATGTGGGGGGCAGGAACTCCTAATGGATCAGCCATCATGTGGGGCGCAACCAGCCTTTCAGGTAGCGCGATCATGTGGGGTGCTTCAACCTCTTCAGGGTTCTCCGCAGTTTGGGGCAATGCCATCATGTGGGGCGCAAGCGGTCCATGGAGCAATGCCATTATGTGGGGCGCAAGTGGTGAACAGGAACAATAGCAGCAGAGTACGAGTTTAATAACTTAAGGGCGTGGCTGATAAAGCCGCGCCCTTTTTGTTTGCTAAAGCGAAACTGGAAATCGATTCGCCTCACTGTAGCCGATTGGGTGCACAGCAGGTACATAGCCCATATTGAGGGTTATCGTTGCTGGGAAAGTTTTTCCAATTTCCATCAAACGTGCTAAGAGGTGGCCTGCAGGCAACCGGGCAGTCCTGGTGGGCAATGGCAGCGCTTTTTAGCGGGTCAGTGCGCACTTCCCGGCATGTTCCGTTCTGCACATCGCCGGTGTTTCCCACAAGAGTCATGTCAGGGCTTACTCGATTAGGCGGCTGCGGCTGCCTTGCATCATGTGCTTTCTTAAACCCAGCTAATTCATCTTTGGGGACCGTGAATTGGCAGCCCAGGTTGAAATTCCATTGTGCCGGCAGGGGCTTGCACCCTGTGCTGTCATCAGGCCCCGTGTTTGAACCTGACCATTCAACCAGAGGACGAGTATTTTTCGGCGTGATAATGAGAGGCACGGAGGAGGAGGTGGTGCCTGATCGTTCCGTAACCTCCGCGCTAAATCCGCGAACCACAAAAGGTGGCATTTTGCAGCAGGTCAGGTTGTTGTCCGTGCTCCCGCAGTTCGGATCGACCTCAAGCGCGTAAACGGTATGCACTTCAATCCACTGCCCTGCCTCCGGCAGCTTCCCGGGTTCGGGCGGTTTACCTTCCGTTTCGTGTGGACAGCCTTGAATGTTCTCCACCGGCACGTGATAGTGCTGGTCACACACTCGAAGGGTTTGTCCCTGGTATTCGATCGTCGCGGGAGGTTTGGAGGTATCCACCACGGGAGCCGTGCTCCAGAAGTTGTAATCCAATCCCGGCGCCGGCGGCGCACCCTCTGTCGGCGGTTGGTATTTAACATTGCGCGGCGATTGGTTGATGCATGCGGACTGCGAATAACTGCGCACTGATACCATGAATACCAGGCAGAGCGCAACGAAGATACTGTTGATCTTGAAGAAGAGACGCATAAGCAGAAATTTCCTTTCTTAAGACAGGGAAGAGCGCGCATCCTTCAATGCGGCCCTTCCATGCCGGCTAACTTTTAGTGGGTTGCAATATATCCGTGCTCTACACCGGCATTATCAAAGTAGTCGCCGACGATCGTGCCGGAAGCATTAATTCCGTTTCCGTCAGTGGATGCAGCGCCGGGAAAATCGAGCTGAGTGAAGACGCCCCGGCGATCGAAGAAGCCATGGCCGTTGCCTGCAGCGTCAGTAAAGCTGCCCATCACGAATCCCTGCACGCTCACGCCGAAAGCCACTGAGCTGGTAGAGCCGGGAGGATCAAGCTGAGTAAAAATGCCGCGCCGCAGCGTGAAGGCGTGCGACACGCCAGCAGCATCAGTAAAGCCGCCGACAATCTCGTCACGGTTATTGATGGCGAAGGCAACGGTGTTGTGTCCACCGGGAAAATCAAATTGGGTAAATGTCTCGCCGCGTTTGATAAAGGCGTGCGTTTGCCCGGCGGCATCGGTGAACGATCCCACAATCGTTCTCGCGGCATTAATGCCCAGGCCCAGCGTTGAGGTACTGCCGGGGAAATCAAAGCGGGTAAAGTTGTTGGCCGGGCCAAACAGGCCGTGCTGCACGCCTGCCGCATCAGTGAATGCGCCAGCGATGATGCCTGCGCTGTTCAGGTTGACGGTGCGCGTAGCGATGGCGCCGGGGAAGTCCAGTTGGGTGAAAGAGCCGTTTTGATCCAGAAAGCCATGCTGATGGCCCGCTGCGTCAAAAAAGAAACCAACAATCTCACCCTGAGCGTTAATACCGTCAGCCTCAGTGGCCGTGCTGCCCGGAACGTCGAGTTGCATGAAGGTAAATGCCGGCCCTTGTGCACCGGCCGTGTTCACAAGCCCCAATGCCATCAGGGCAAGAACTAAAACAACCCAATACTTTCTGCTTGCTTGCATCGGTCTAAGCTCCTTTTTTCAGGAACTAATGGTAGCCGCCGAACAGCAAATGTGAGTTTGAAAGAAATGTAAATAAGAAAAATCTAATTCCAAAATGGGAAGCAGGGAGTGCTTTGCTAGATTCAGATTTACGCCATAAATAGAACTCGAAGGGTTTTAGAACTTACACCACTCAGCCACCCCTAGATGCTGCAACCCTGCTGGGCAGAGCTCCATCTCAGTCGCAAGCAGCAGGCTTGGCGAAGACCTCCGGGCCAGATCGTTCCCCTCCGCAGCGCCTTCTCTTCAGTGCCTGACATTCCATCCTGAGGTACCTCTATGCGGTTCCGTTCCCTTTTGCGCAGTCTACCAGTCCATCTATTTCTGCCAATCTTCCTCTTAGCAGCAGCCATCGTTGCACCTGCTCAAACAGCACCCAGCGCCGTGAACTTTCGCCTTCAGACCGGCTGTTGCGGAGATGGAAATCCAAACGGGGTCACCACAGGCGACTTTAACGAAGATGGCCGCGTGGACGTGGCCGTCATTGATGAAAGCAATGACATTTTTGTGATGCAGAATGATGGCGCATTCCAATTCAGCATAGCCAGCGTCATTGAACGCGAGTCGGACCTGGCAGCTTTTCCCATCGCCATTGTTGCGGGAACGTTCGATGGTGACACCCATCAGGACCTGGCGGTCGCAAGCCAATTCGGGCACAGAATCGACATATATTTAGGCCGAGGTGACGGCACCTTCATTACAAGCGACGGATTTGAGGAAACTGGAACTACTATGATTCCGATTGCGGGCGTTCCCATAGCAATGATCGGTGCAAATCTGCGGAATGATGGACGCACGCAACTGGTGGTTGCGGAGTGTGCTGCTGTCAATGTCAAGCCGTGCACCCTGGACGTGTTTCAAAGCAACAGCGCAGGCATATTTGAAGCGGCCCAGCGAATCGCGCTGCCAGGCATTCCGGGCTCTTTCAATATAATTCCACAGGACGCTTTCAACCTGATCACCAGCGATGATTTTGACCTCGACAACAAACCGGACATAGCCATCGGGGTTGGCAACCAGGCAATCGTATTCCGAAACACAGGCGCGTTTGACGGCAATGCTGACGCTCACCTGACCTTGCAGACGACGGTGAAATCGCCCAATGGCGGCCTCATTAGCGCGCTGACCAGCGGGCACTTCAACGCCGGCGCCGCCCCTGACCTGCTCTTCGAAGTATTTAACCCGGGAAGCGACCCGAGTTTGCCAAACACCGAATATGTGTTCCTCAACCATGGGAACGGAACCTTTTTCTTGAAGCAGACGATTACGGGCCAGCACACCGGCCACAATCTGGCGGTGAGCGATCTCAATGGCGACTTTATTCAAGACCTGATGATTATGGGCGCCAGGGGTGTGGATTACGCTCTGGGCCGGGGGGACGGCACATTCGAGCCTTTCCAGCATATTTCCGATCCAAGTCTTCTCGGAAACAATACTGCGATTGCCATTCGCGACCTGAATCGTGACTCGCGACATGACTTCATTGTCACTACGTTCGGACTGCCGCCATCGAACGGCTCATTCGCTGCATTTTTCCTGAACCCGAACGGCGCCTCGAACTGTCCGGCGCCGGGCAGCCAGACAGTTTCCGTTGCTGTTTGTTCACTAACACCTACCGCAAATGCGATCTCTGTGAAGGCCAGCGGCAACTCGCCGAATGGCGTGAAACGCCTGGAACTATGGGTTGATGGTAAGAAGCTAGCGCAGGCGTTTAACGACCAAATCAATACCAGCGTGAGCGTCGCCGCGGGAACGCGCAATGTCACGATTGTTGCTGTGGATTTGTACGATGCAATCTTCAAAAAAACGATGACTGTAACCGTCCCATAGCTCTTGACCAAACATGGGCACAGGCCCGCTTGAGGGCGGGTCTGTGCAAGTCTCATGGATTCGTGGGGAAAAGGTTGATGTCACATAAGAGATGAAGGTCGACCCTTGTACTTCGAGCCGATTGGGATTCCTCACCCGGAAAAAACGCGAGTTCGGGATTGCAGAAAAAGCTAACGACTAAAAGCTATTCAGACGTAAAGTAATCCACGGCCACTGGGCTTTCAAAGAGTGAATAATCGCGGGTCACAACGGTGATTCCAGAGTCGGTCACAATGTAGTTTTTGGCGTCCTGTTCAGGATCAAAGCCGATGATGGTTCCTTCAGGGATGTGAACATCACGGTCAACAATGGCGCGGCGGATACGGCAATGGCGGCCGATATTGACGTGAGAAAAAATAATGCTCTCTTCCACATCCGCGTATGAGTTCACGCGCACATCTGGCGAGAGCACGCAGTTGCGCACTGAGCCGCCGGAAATAATGCAGCCGGGGCAGACAATGGAATCAATGGCCTGGCCGGTGCGTCCAGGTTCGCCAAAAACGAACTTGGCCGGCGGATACTGGCGCTGGTGCGTGCGGATGGGCCAGTGCTTGTCATACAGATTGAAGACCGGCGAGACGGCGACCAGGTCCATGTTGGCTTCGTAATAGGCTTCCAGCGTGCCCACATCGCGCCAGTACTGTGCTTCTTTCATATTTTCATCAATGAAGTTGTAAGAATAAATTTTGTACTGGTCGAGGATCTTGGGCAGAATGTCATGCCCAAAATCGTGCGACGACTCCGGGTCTTCCGCATCTTTCAGCAACACTGGCAGAAGAACATCAGTATTAAAGATATAAACGCCCATGGAGCCGGAGACCATCTCCGGATTGTAGGGCGAGCGCAGTTTGGTCTGCTTGGGTTTTTCCTCAAAGCCGGTGATGCGGCTGTTGCGATCAATCTCCACCACGCCAAAGCGGTCACATTCACTGGGATCAATGAGGATGGTGGCCAGCGTTACGTCAGCCTCAGCCTGGCAGTGCTGGTCCAGCATGAGCTGGTAATTCATTTTGTAGATGTGATCGCCGGAGAGAATGATCACGCGCTTGCATTGCTCACTGCCCACAGAATAAATGTTCTGGTAAACCGCGTCTGCCGTGCCCAGGTACCAGTTATCGCTCACGCGCTTCATGGGCGGCAGGATCTCAACAAACTCGCCCAGTTCCCGCGCTACCACTGATCCCCAGCCTTCACGGATATGGCGGTTCAGCGAAAGCGCTTTGTATTGCGTAAGGATATAGACCCGACGCAGATCAGAGTTGATGCAGTTGGAGAGCGTGATGTCAATGATGCGATAGTTGCCGCCAAAGGTCACGGCAGGCTTGGCGCGGTCCCGCGTAAGGGGATGCAGGCGCTCACCGGCGCCACCGGCCAGAAGTACTCCAAGCGTATCTTTCATATCGCGGACAGGCTACCCACAGGGACCAACAAAGGTTAAAGAACTTTTTATGCTAGCAGAAAAAAGAAATCCCAGCGCGACTCACAACGCCGGGATTCGGAACCAGAGGAGTTCGGCTAACCAACATCATCAACACTGATGCGCAGAGACTTAAGGAAGCGCACATCATGGGCATTAATGCTAAATTCAGGATCGGCATTTTTCCGGCGCGAACTCACCAGCTCCGGCGCGGCCTCTTCATCGCGCCGATTGAAACCAATGGTGGCTTCCAGCACCAGAAATATGTCAAATCCTTCTTCTTTGATTTTAGCGATCACCTGCGCGATCTGGTCAGATTCAGCCAGGGAACCATTAATGGCGTCTCCCAGATCTTTCATCAACTGCTTCAGGCGTGGGTTCACGGCAAACTCCTCTGCTTCTATAGGATGCCCGCAGCGGTACTTCCGTTTTACGCTCCTACAAAGGATACGCCGATTTTCGCGCTACAATAAGCAAAATGCCGGAAATTTCCAATGTCAAAAATGCGCTCCAAACTGTTGTAAAGAAAGACCGCTTTCTCAATGCAGTTTTTGCCGGGAGCAAATCCCTTGTAGTCTCTCTGGGCCGGACCTTTTATGCCTTCTGGCTCCAGTTTACCGGACTGATGTTTGTGCTGTTTACAGGCCTTGGCGTCGCTGATTTGTATAAGCAATATCATCGGCACAACTTGGCAGACCATAAGCGCCTTGTGATTGTGGCGCTTTTTACCCTGGTTTGCGGGTACTTCACCGTACACTCATTTATTAAGGCCAACCGGACGGTAAAGAGAAGGAAGTAGCTGTGTAATTTCTGAGTTCTTCATGTCTCACGACCTCAAACTCGAACCCGATACCGGCCAGCTCAGAAAGATTGATCCGCAACCTCTTTATACGCCAGCCAATCTGGAAGGCTGGGAGTATGACGGCGATGTCGGCTACCCGGGCGAGTTCCCGTTTACGCGGGGCGTGCAGTCCACCATGTATCGCGGGCGGCTCTGGACCATGCGCCAGTATGCCGGCATGGGTGACGCTGAAGAATCCAACAAGCGCTATCGCTACCTGCT
>DASRDW010000237.1:0-7672 GCA_035652415.1 Candidatus Angelobacter sp.
GCAATCTCATGGCTGTGCTGGAACTCCGCGCAATCAATCTTAATGACCGCCCGGGGATCGCCAAAGAGCGACTCTGCCATGGCTTCCACCACGCGCGTCTTGCCTGAACCCGTGGGGCCAAGGAAAAGGAGGTTTCCGACCGGACGGCCAGGAGCGTTGAGCCCGGCAAGAAACATCTGGTAGATTTCAACAACTTTCTCTACGGCCGGGTCCTGGCCAACAATCTTGCGCCGCAGCGCGGTTTCAAAGTCCTGCGCATCAGAGCTGCGCCGTGTGGGATCGAGAGCTGTATTAAAGCCGGTCCTCATAAATTGCCCTGCCTTTTAAAAATGCCGAGGACGCCTCCTTTAATGCAAGAGGCCTGAATGCTGAGATGGGAATGCAAGCTGCAGAGTTGTAATAACTGATTCGTCAACATCTGCCGATGGCGCATCTGAACACTTAAGGTTTGGACTGTATGACAAAGGGTCACACACTCCGGCCATTTTGATCAGGGTACCCGGACACATGTTAAGATGCGGACAAGACCCCGGGAAAGAGTCCTTAATGTCATCCAAAAAGTTTCGTTTCATCTCCTACGCGGCCCTGATTGTGTTTGGGCTGATCGTTGTTGTTATGATTTTTGGGCGGCACACACAAATTCATGCCGCCACGCCTGAACAATCAGCGCCGGCAGCGCAGAACCCGCCGGCCAACACCTCAGGTTCCGCACCGGCAGCTCAGGAACTTCCACCAGGAACAATCACATATACGGCTAAGGCTCTCACCACGGCCCAATTCCTGGCGCGTGGGCACTTGACCGAATCGCAGTACATGACTGTGGCCGAATACGTGGCCGCTATTGCCAAAGTGAACAACGGCAAGACGACCTTCAAGAAGGGTGAAACCGTCCTGATTCCCGGCATTGAGCCGCAGCCCATTGTGGAAAAGTCACAGCCTTTCCCCAAGGACGGCGAAGTGCGCGCCATCTATATGACGGGCGGGACCGCCGGCAGCGCTCACGGCATTGATCTGGTGCGGCGCTGGAAAGCAGCGGGCGGGAATGCCGTAGTCTTTGATATTAAAGACAGCGATGGCAGCATCAATGTACCGTTTGAGCATCCGCTGGCCAAGAAGGTCAAGAATCATCCCATTACCAACCTGCCGAAATATGTGCGGTTCCTGCACTCGCTGGATATGCATGTGATCGCGCGGCAGGCCCTCTTCCGCGATGACAACATTGCGCAGAACCACAGCGAGCTGGCAGTGCAATCCCGCAGCACGCACCAGCCATGGCGTGAAAATGGAAAGCTGGTATGGTCAGACAGCTCCAACAAAGAGGTCCAGGATTACAACATTGCCCTGGCGAAATACGTAGCCACTTCAGGCGTGGATGAGATTCAGTTTGATTACGTCCGCTTCCCTGCTGAAGGCAATCAGGCGGACGCGCAATTTGCATTCCAGAAAGACCCAAAGATGCACCGCGATGACGTGATCGCGGCGTTTCTCGATCGCGCCTATAGCCAGCTCCACCCCATGGGCGTGCTGGTTTCTCTGGATGTTTTTGGCATTATGGCCTGGCAACGGCAGGTGGATCTCAGCCATACCGGGCAGGATATTGTGAAAATGGCCAAGCACTGTGACGTGCTTTCACCCATGATCTATCCATCGCATTTCTTTGGCATGGATGGCTATGCAGCGCCGGGCGACGCTCCGGAGCATTTCATCAGCATCTCCATGGACCGCTTTGCCAAGATCACCGCCGGTTCCGGCGTAGTCATCCGTCCCTGGTTACAGGCTTTTCGCTGGAGGACTAAAACTTATTCGCCGGAATATATCCTGAAGCAGGTAAGCACATCTCACGCACACCATGGAGACGGCTTCCTCTTCTGGAACGCGGCCAACGATTACTCTAAGCCATTTATAGCCATGCCGACCATGATGGCGAATCCAAAGACCTATCTATACACGTCGCAGACGGCTGTGGCGCAAAACAAGCTTGCCGCAAACCGCCAGGAAAAAGGGGCGCAAGCGCCTGCGGCGGGCAACCAACCCTAAATTCAAGCGAAAATCGCCAATCAGACAATCAGGCAAAACATTTTGTAATTGCATCCGGCTAGAAATTAGCCGGATGTTTTGTTAGGCAGGGGAAAATTCGTCAGATATAATGTGCCGTTCGCCCTTAATTGTTATCTAAAATAGTAGAGGACTTGCCTTAGGCCTTATGGGCCAAGGTATCAGTCCGTACGTTGGTAAGCGAAGCAGACATTCAAATCTGAAGGAGCCCTCCTCAATGGCGATTCAAGCAACCGAGAAGATCTGGCACAACGGAAAATTTATAGCATGGAAAGACGCCCATATTCACGTAATGTCGCACGTCATCAATTATGGCTCTTCCGTTTTTGAAGGCATCCGTTGCTATGCGCCCTCGGGCACGCCAGCGATCTTCCGGTTGCGGGAACACATGCAGCGCCTTATGGACTCCGCCAAGATTTATCGCATTGATATTGATTACAGCCTGGACCAGCTTTGTGCGGCTGTCATAGACCTTGTAGGGACGAATGGCGTTTGGCCCTGCTACGTACGTCCCCTTGTGATTCGCGGATACGGCGAAGCCGGTGTGAATCCTTTCAACTCACCTACCGACGTTTACATGATCAATTATCCGTGGGGCAAATATCTGGGCCACGGCAGCGTGAGCGAAGGCATTGATGCCTGCGTTTCTTCCTGGTCGCGCATTGCGCCCAACACCATGCCAGCCATGTCAAAGGCCGGCGCCAATTACATGAACTCCCAGTTGATCAAAATGGAGGCGATTGTAAACGGCTATGTCGAGGGAATTGCGCTAGACGTGAACGGCTACGTGAGCGAGGCCTCAGGAGCCAATATCTTTATCGTGCGCAAGGGCAAGCTGTTGACGCCGCCGCTGGGCAATTCCGTGCTGCCCGGTATTACGCGTGAGAGCGTTCTGACCCTGGCTGAGGACATCGGCGTAACCGTGGTGGAACAGATCATTCCCCGTGAAATGCTCTATCTGGCAGAAGAAGTTTTCTTCTGCGGCACCGCTTCTGAAATTACTCCCATCCGCTCCATTGATAAGATCAACATCAATAACGGCGTAACCGGGCCGGTTACTCTGGCACTGCAGCGCGAGTTCTTTGGGATTGTAAACGGCGCTATGGCGGACCGCCATAACTGGTTTACCCCAGTGCAGGTAAACGATCGGACGAAACAGCCGGTGGGAGTTTAGAGCAGCGATTCCACTACAAGAAAAAGGCTGCGATCCATTGATCGCGGTCTTTTCTTTTGGTGGGTAGAATCAGGCCGATCGAGCTACCATGCCCAACTCGCGAGGAAGCCAGTGGTTCAGGCGCTCATGCAGCCGCTTCATTTCCGGGCAATCCGCATGATCAAAAACCACGCCAGTGCGTCCGCTGTTGTGCGACCAGACAATGTTCCCGCTGGCGTGCACCGAGTAAGAAATCTCAGGCAATACCAGGCTCATGGTGACGGAAGCTCCGCGCGGAAGAGGTTCTGCGGCGTTCAAGCACAGCCCGGTTTGGCTTAGATTAATCACGTTCACCTGATGCAGCGTGCGCTGCCAGCCGCGATGGTTCAGCGTTCCGGAGATAACACGCGCCGGAAGATTATGGCGGTAAGTGGCGATCCTGCGCTGCGCCATATTGGTATAAGAAGCTTTAAGCCCGCGAACCAACATATCAATGCTGATCGGCTTGGCCACTCGCAGATGAATGCGGCGGTTCAGCGCATAATCCGAACCATTACCTTGCATCAGCCCAATCACCATGCCTTGCCAGGCACTGGAAGGCTGGAGAAATGGCGCCTGGTTTGGTCCCAAAACATCAAGATCACAGATGGCGAGATCGAGCCGGTTGCTGCGCAAAATTTGATCGGCATCAGCCACGCTGGAAGTGTTGTGTACGGTCATGCCGTAATTAGCCAGAACGCGCTTTACCAGGCTGGTGGATTGCTGATCGCCGAGCAACAGAAGGGCAGAAAAAAGGTTCCACGGTGCAAAAGCTTTTGTCCGTGCGGGGGTCATATCTTGCGCCAGATTGTTTGAACTCATGACAGTTCCGTTGTGCTGGTCAAAGCCGGTATTTAAGCGTCACGGACGAAGTGGAGGTTGACGCCGAGCCGCAAGCATATGGCGTGGGCTGGCGCGTAATTCAGTCTTTACAGAATTGCACAAGAGCCATTCCCTGCCGCACGGGAATTTCACCTATAAATGCCTGGAAATTTCATTAGGTACGTTTCCAAACCAATGAGCCAGAACCGCCCTTTCTCCGCTTGTTCATGACTACTGCGGGCCCCGATTTTCACCGGAACCCGCCCCGCTTTCCTTGGTTAATAAAGATGGAATTTTTCGCCCTCAAGGATCTGAGTGCGAAGACCTTCCACTGTTGCTGGGATCGAGGAAATTGGGGTCCCTCGAATCACAAAAATTGCCAGAGCCGGTTCACCCGGGTTGTCTTTGCTGATAGCAACGCCTACGCCCTGGATTCCCGGCTGCGACATCAAGCTAACCGCATGGGCTTCCTTGATGGCAGAGGCGCGGTCGATATCATCTTGCGAGACTGTGGGCGCTATGGCTGATGCAAACGTTACACGCGTGCGTACGCCATCAATCATCGCCGGAATCGGTGATTGCGGCGTGCCGGATACACGCACCTCTAAAGCTCCCTGGCCGGGCGCGTCCGCGCTGGCTCCCGCTTCAACAGCCGTTATTGCCGGGTCGCGCATCAGCAGCAATGCATGAGCTTCCCTGGCATTTTGAGTGCGGGTTCGCTCCTGGGCTGGCAAGCGACTGACCTGAGCACTTAACGGCGCAGCCTGCGAAGCGCCCGGCACGGCTGCCATGGGTTGGCAACTAACAAGATGGTCGGCGCCGCCAACAATGTTCAAAACCACTGGTGGACGCGCATGAGAGGAAAACGCATCGATCACGGCCCCGATCGGATGGGCGATTGTAAAGTCTCCGTTGCCGCCAACCAGCAAACCGATAGCACGCGCATTCGCTGTATCCACAATGAGAGATCCGGCATCGCCGGGAGCGCTGAAACTGGAACCACCCGAGAATGCCAACTGGCTCACAAAGATGCTGGTGAACAGCGTTGGACCTCCACAGAAGGAAGGATAGTCAATCGTAATTGAGGTGTTGATTGCGGCCAGGGTCGAACACGTCAAGCCAGTTGTCCGGCCAGTCTTGGCCACCGACATTTTTAATGAAGGCAGCTCAAGAGTAGCAGAAGGCGGCGCTGACGCAATGCTCGTGGTGCCAGGCACGCCCAGATTGAGAATCGCGCCGGAAGGATCGACCGCTCCGGGCACGATCAGGGCCAGCGCGGCATCCACGTTGCTCTCCGCGATGCCGTTGCTGGTCGGCGTTGGCTGCAGTGCAGATTGGAAGCTGAGATTCGCCACAGCATTAGGTGACGAGAAGCAGGCCGCAGCACCGGGTTGGTTGATTGCCTCGCCGGCAATGCCCTGCCCAGAGCGGGCCAGAATATGACTATTGCTGAGGATGTATTGCGCACCATTGAAGTTCCACAAGCTGCCCAGCGTGCCAATGCAACAGGCGTTCGCGGTGAAATCCTGTGAATTACCGCCGGTCACGCCGAGCTGCAGCGGAAGAGACTGAACGCCAGCGGTATTGTTGGGGTAAACCACGGTCAACGAGGCGTTCGCTGATGCAGAAGGACTCGCTTGCGACGTAGCTGTTACGGTGAAACCATTCGTCGCCGGAAAGATTGCCGGTGGCGTATAAACTCCGGTGCTGCTAATCGTGCCAATCAGCGGATTGCCTCCGGGGATCCCATTCACACTCCAGTTCACCGGCGCGTTTGGACCGGTTGCAGTGAAAGTCTGCGTGGTGTCCAGCGCCACGTTGGCTGTGCTGGGTGAAACCGTCAGCCCAGAAGGCACTGGAGGAGGTGTAGGAGTTGGCAATGGAGATGGAACTGGAGTTGGAGTCACAGTCGGAGTAGGGCTCGGGGTTGGTCCATTGGCGCTTACAAGCGTGTTGCTTGTACCAGCGCCGGTGCCACCGCATGCCATCATGCTTAGCGCCAGGCAGCAGATCGCGGCGATTCCAAAAAATTTGAAGATTCTTGTTTCAAACCCTGAATTGTGGCCCTGAGATCTTGCACGCTTTCTGGGAGCTTGCTGCTTACAACACTTCATGACTTCTTTGTCCTTCTCCCGGAAGATCTGAGACTCAAAAAAAGATTTGCTTGCACCGCACGGCGCGGTCCCGCGTCTACGCGCAGCTTGAGAGCAAACGATTGCTGAACACAGTGCCGGCCTTACGCCGGTTGGGAAAGAGACTGGTTACGGTTTTTTATCCGCAAAGAAATTGCTTTTTAACACCAGCCCGATTGGTGAGGGGAGCAAGTCTAGCTCATAAATTGGTGCAATGCACAAGAAAAATTAAATTGTTATTTATTTTTTACCTTAGAGCTTGCCGGCAATCACGTACGCGTTTCCTGAGCCGCCACTCTTCCGCCGTGATCTCCCAGATTTCCGCTGGAAAGCGGCCGGAAACATAATCACGATCTTCTCTTGCAATCACACGCATGCCCTGCTTTTCTGAAATTCGGCGAGAGGCAGTATTGGCAATTGCCTTGCTGACCCGCAGCACAGGAAATCCAAGCACGTTAAACCAGTAGTCGGTTGCCGCTTCACAGGCTTCACTCATAAGCCCTTGTTGACGCCACGGCAAATCAATCCAAAAGCCACGATTGTCACTTTTGTTTTTCATCAGAGTGATGGCGCCGATCAATTGATTAGGATTGCTCTTTGGCCGGAGCATCCAATACCATTCTTCGCCGCGCTCCACGGCAGGAAGAGCCACGTCGCGATAGAACGTGTAAGCGCCATCAGGCGGATAAGGCCAGGGAATCACATTCGTGAGATAGCGCACAATCTCCCATTGCGGAAATAGAACTTGCGCCTGCCCAGCATCCGCCAGTTCAAGCGGACGGAGGATGAGGCGGCGAGTTTCAAGAATGGGAGTCACTCTATGATGATAAAGGAAGCGTGAAAATCCGCAGCTTTAAGCCCCTGTCCATTCATGCTTCAGCAGCCTGTACAAAATTTCATTTACGGGAGTGCCAAGAATCAGGTAATGCTCGCGCAAAAGACCTTCTTCCTGAAAGCCGAGCTTTTCCAGCACGCGGCACGATGCGATGTTTTCCTCGTGCACATAAGCCAGCAGCTTGCGCAGATTGGTTTCGCGGAAAATTTTTTCCATCAGCAGCCTGACCGCGGCTGTCGCAATTCCCTTCCCATGATGCGATTCCGCAAAACCATATCCAATTTCGCCGTAGCCCATGGAGTGGCTGATGTTCTTGAGCGAAACCGAACCGACCACTCCTTCTCCATCCGCTGCAACGAACCAGCGATAGCTCTCGTACTTTCTGAGATCAGAGAGATCGTTGCCTGCCATCTCCAACATTTTCGCAATCTCGTCCTTAGTCATCTCCTTGAGATGATTGTGCCGGACGGAAAGCGGCTGATTTCTCCACTCGATAAAAGACTGGAGAAAAGCCGGTTCATACGGAAGCAGCTTAAGGGGGAACAATCGTTAGCTCCGGGGTCACTATACCAAGTTGAGACCGGCTATTGTCCGATGTCAGAGGAATAAAGGGTACGCTGAAAAAGAATTCTTAGC
>DASRDW010000238.1:0-19760 GCA_035652415.1 Candidatus Angelobacter sp.
GTCAGCTCGCGGTCAACCCGGGCAAGCGCATCGGAGGGCAGGGAAGCGCCGTCTTTGGCTGTAAGCACAACATTGGGGCCATAGCTGCGAAACTCGCGATGGAGCTTGGCCTGCATGTCCACATAAAGATTGAGCATGGCCGTGGTCACCGCCGCCGCTACGGCCACGGCGATCAAAGTGATGATGGTGCGTCCACTGCGCACTGTGGCAGAGCGCAGCATCACTCGCAATAGAATTTTTGCCGGCCTCATGCATCGCCTCGTAATACGACTGTGGGATCTAAACGCGCCGCGCGCTGCAACGCAAAAGCGCTGCCCAGCAGAAGAATCAAAAAAGAAACCAGCAACACAACCGGAAACAGGGCAGCTTCAATATGAATCGTGCTTCCGAAAATGCTTAGTGAAATTCGCTGCGCCAGGAAAATTCCCAGGGCAAACCCGGCGCCGCCGCCCACAACGGCCAGCATAGCGCCTTCGGCAAGAAACAAGGCTGCCACCGAAGTGCGCGTGGCGCCCAGGGCCTTCATCAATCCAATTTCGCGCCGGCGCGCCATCAGCGTGTTCATCATGGCGGCAGAAACCGCAAGAACAGCAGCCAGAAGAGCGGCCAGGGTCACCAGCCACATTAATCCATTGATGCGCAACAGCACTGAGCCCTCGTTCTGCGCCACCTGTCGTATCTGTTCCGCATGGGCGTAGGGCAGGGCTTCATTAATCTGAAATGCGATGGAATTCGCATAGGGCGAGCAGTACCAGCGGTCGCGCATCGCTGGTGACATGGTGCCGGGGTTACGGCGGGCAAGGGCATCCTCGGGCTTGGTCAGCGCGCTTACGTAGAGTTCGCGGACCGCATCCGGCTTGCCGGCAATCTCTTGCGCCAGGGCCAGAGGTCCAACAATCGCCCGGTTTTGTGTGCCGCCACTATTGAGAATTCCACTGATCTTTAATTCAAGCTCACGCCCGCCTACCCGCAAAGTATCACCCACGTTAAGATGGTGTTCATTTGCAAACTGGATTCCGGCCAGCACCTCGGCCCGATTGTTCACTGGGCGATCATCCTGCGGCCAAGCGCCTTGCACCTTCCACCACGGATATACATTGCGCACGCCGGTCACAAAATCGTCTTTACCATAGCGGATGGTCTTGGAAAAATATGTGCCGATCAATTCAACGGGAACCGTGCCTGGCCCGGCTTCCGTAGGCGCATGATTGATAGCTGCATTGATGCTCACAGAAAGAAAGGGGGCAAACCCGGTAACATTATGTCCCCAAAAAATGCCTTTCAGTTTAGGCAGATCTGATTCTTTAAGGAAAGCGCCGGAAGTTACGGGTTTCAGATTCACTCCGCCAATTTCAACGCCAAGCGTCTCTTCTTGCGGATAGACAACAATGTTAGGACCATAGGCGCGCAGTTCGCGGTTCATCTTGTCGCCAATGTCGGTTGCCACGGCAATCATGGCTGTAGCCACGGCCACGCCAAATACGATGGCGATGCCGGCGAGAAGTTTATTTCTTCTCTGCCGATAAAACGATTGGTAGATGAGGCGAAAAAACATGGTCAGCGCTGGAAGACTTGAACTCTGCTTGCCAGGTCAGCCTGGGTAATCATGATGGAATCGGCGGTCCTGGTTGACTTCAGAGGTATAGGGTTGCATCCCCCTGCCTGCCCCACCGACTGCGGATTCACCGGAGCAGCGCAGTTCTTGCACACCAAGCCTGTACTGGTTTTGTAAAAGCCTACCGGGCCGCAAATTTCGCAGGCGTCAAAGACAGTGGCAACATTTCCATCGGGCTTTTGATAGAGGAAGAAACGCACCGGAGTCCCATTAATGGTGACAACGTAGCGATGCAGGTCGCCATCGGAAACCTGGGTGAGCGGAATGCTCACCTGGCCATTGACGAGCTGGATCGGCGTGGATGAGATGGCGGGAGTTGTGGTTTGCGCGTATATGAATTCGGCGGTGATCAGAGAAATAAAAATAAATGTCGTCACGCAAACCGAGGTCATCCAGAAGCGTTCGCGCCGCGCCGTCCAAACCGCCTTGCGCTGCTCCGCTCCTGAAGATACAGGCGCAGCCGGCGACTGTGGCGCCCGCCGCCGCCATTCCATCAGGACCATGAGCGCCGTCAGCGCCAGGATGGTAATAGCCGGGAACCAGTCGTTGCGCACAATCGGACCTATCAGCGCCATCTCGCGTTTACTGGAGGGCAGCACGCCGTTTTCCGATAGCTCATGCAGGCCGGAAACGATAAGCTGCGCGGAGACAAAAAACAAAATTACGGTGGTGACCCGGAAGAATTTTTGCAGATTGATGCGCACCGAGCCTTTGACAAACATTACGCCGAATAGGATGGCGAGCATAACGCCCGTGAGTGTCCCAATAAAATTCATCAATTCGGTGGAATTGAACGAGACCCCCGCCAGGATCAGCACCGTTTCCACGCCCTCGCGCAGCACCATGAGGAAGATAAAAGCAAACAAGCCCAGGCGGGAAGTCCGGGCGGCGAGCGCGCCCACTTTACTTTCAATTTCGCCTTTGAGGCGGCGGGCGGTACGCATCATGAAGATAATCATGCTGATGGTCAGCGCCGCGGCTGCAAGCATGATCCAGCCTTCGAAAATATCCTGGTTGAATTGGATACGCGAGATGATCACGGCCACAGCCACGCTGGCCACAAAAGCCGAGACCAGCGCAATGTAAACAATGCGGCGCATCTCCTCGCGTCCGATCTTGGCAAGGTAGGCCAGGGTAATGCCCACGATAAGAGCGGCTTCGACACCCTCGCGTAATGTAATGACCAATGCTTGCAGCATAATAATAGAACCGGCTCTAGTTGCAAACCATTTGCAACTAGAGAATCAAGCGCAGACGCAAAAGGAAAGGCGTTTGCATTTGCGTATAAGAGTAATTCTAAGGTTCTCTCGAACGGCCCGTCAAATAACCTGTGTCGTAAATCATCGCGATGGGAACCATCTTGACAATAACGGCAGGCGTCTAAAAAATCGTGCTCTCAGGAAACCTGGCGTGAGACGTCTCATCGTTGCCCAAACTCCTCATGAAATGGATGCGCTGAAACCTGCGTGGGAGCAACTTTATTGCCACCAGGGGAAAGCGACATTCTTCCAGAGTTTTCTCTGGAACCGGCTGGCAGCCGACTTTTTTCCTCACGAGCGGCCCTATGTGGTGTTGGTGGAATCCGATTCTGGCTCTGCTTTAATTCCGGCGGCAATCCGCAACGATTCACATGTTTGCCTGCTTGGAGAAGAGTTGTTTGATTATCGCGACGTACTCTACGCAGGCGAAGCCGCCGCGCTCGCCTCTGGTTGGCGCGCCCTCGCAGAGCTGGATTTACCCCTGGCGATGACGCCTTTTCGTGCCGGTGGCGCTTTGGAGCGTTGGAATGAGTTTCAAATCATAGATTTTTGCAAAGCGCCGCGTGTCGGTCCTGGAATCAGCGCTGATGAATTCGCCTCTTCGCACTCCCGACTGGGGAGGCAACTGCGACGGCTTGCGCGTGCCGGGGTTGCGTTGGCGCGATATAGCGGCGAAGACCAGCGGCTTCTGAGAGAAATTTACTCTCGTAAAGCGACCCTATCTAACTGTTGTGGGAATCTGTTTGCCGATTCCAGCCGTGTTGGTTTCATGCTCGCTGTGACCGCTGGAGCTCCCGCGCAGTGTCATATCTTCATACTGGAAACAGCTTCGACCCTGGTGGCCGCACTGGTGACTTTTCACGATGGCAACGTGCGCCGCTTTTATACCACGTACTTCAACCCTGCCTGGGGCCACTACTCGCCGGGGCTCGCGCTTCTCTTTGAAGCCACGCGGCTTTCTTTGGTTGAGGGCCTGACTTGCGACTATATGACCGGCGAACAAGACTACAAGCTCCGGCTGGCTACGGACTCAGTGCAACTCTACCGTGCCCAGGGCAAGCTGCCGCAAAACGGTGAACGCGAAAGGGAAGTCTCTCTTGTCGCATAAAACGCTAGAGACAAAAGCTAAAGAATCCGTGTGCAACAGCGTGTTCCTTGGGACTTACACTGGCTTTGCCCAAATTCAGGGCCTGTGAAACTCCGCGCCTCTACGGTTCATCCCTAAAGCCGCTTGAGAAACTTCTTGGCTTCTTCGTAATGAGGAAACGACTTCTCTTCCGCCTGGAATTCCGGAGGATGCACGCATCGCTTGCTGCCCCGCAGTTTCACTGGATACTTCAAATGCAGCATCTCGTGGAAAAGCAGGTACTCCAGGGCAAAGCGGGGCACAACGTCACGGTCAAAGATCCGGCTGACCACAATCGTATTATGCGCCGGGTCGTAGTGGCCGAGACTGCTGCGCGAGGCATTTGAGCTCCAGGTGAGCTGCGGCTTGCCCAGCAGTCCGTGAAAGTAGCGGGTATTGAGCTCGTCGAAAACTTCTTCCAGGTTGAAGCGATGGCCGTTGGCGGAAGAGATTCGCTTGCGTCCGCGCATCTGCCGGATCAGGTGCGCCTTGGAGGCAATCTCATGGCTGGCAACATACTTGCGATAGCGGACGGCATGGCTGCTCGCGATGGGTTTGCGATACAGCTTGGCCAGCAGTATGTGCGCGATGGCGTGCAGTACGGAATCAGGCGCGCCTTCGAGCAAATCTGAAAGCCGGGCGAGAATTCTGCCGTCGCGCAGGCGAATGGTGTTGTTGACGTTGGCAAAGGCAAAAAACCGGACTTCAAACTCCGGCATAGGCGCCCGCGGACGCAGCTCGCGGTAGCTTTCCTGAAAGATTCGCAGCAGAGTGGGGTTCACTGCTTCCTAAAATACCATGAGAATCATAGAGGCACGGCTGTACCGGTTGCGAGCAATCAATTTCTTGTCATTCCGACACGAAGTGGAGGAATCCCTATTGTGTCGAGGACTTATGGTGTGCCACCCATAAACCATTAAAGCTCATAGGGATTCCTCCCCTCGGCTTCGCTCGGGGCAGGCTAAGAACGCATAGCTCCTCGGAATGACAATGGCCAAGGCTAAAAGCCCTCTAAGAACCTCCCGGGCTGAAGCCGGGGGCTGCCACCGTAATCGAACCAATCTATTTCTTTTTCGCAGTCTTCAGAGAGGCGTTCTGTTCTTCCAGTGTTTTGCGGGCGCTATCGGCGCTGTCGTTTACCGAATCGATGGCTGTATCCAGAGCAAAGGCATAGTCGCGTGATTCTTGGGCTGCCTGGGGATCTTTGGTGGTGGCGTCTTTCAGAGCGCGCAAGCGTTGCGACCAATCAGATTCGGAATCGATGAGCTCTTTCAATGGCTTGCGAATATCGGAGCCATGTTCGCTGTAGTTGTCCATATTGTCGTCGATCTCATCGATGAGATTGGCGAAATCTTCGAGCAGATCATGTATCTTTTGGCCCCGCTTGGCGTCTGCCTTGGCGTTTGCCGGCACCTCTTCGAGATCGACCATGCGGGCGCCGGCAAATTTGATGTAGAGACGCAGCCGGACCGCGGGTTCCTGGGCATGTTCGCGCAGTTGGTCGGTCTCAGCTTCGGTGAGCGGATCTCGCCGGCCTCTTCCACCGGGTGTAAAAGCGGTAAGAGGCGTTGCCAGCGTGAAAATGAGTATTGCCGCAAACGCAAGCGCTCGTATCATGGATTTATTCCTCAATTTCATTTTTGAGCAAACATCATCTTCAGCAATTCGCTGCGTACCTGCTCGATTTTCTCCACGGCGTCTTTTATTGCAGGCTTGTCTTCGAAAGCCAGCGTCTGGCCTACATCGCTCAGCCTGCGCGAAGTCTTGCGCAGGGTAAGATCGGTGTCTTTCAACTTCTTGTGGGTGCGTTTGGCGGCCTCCAGCGCCTTTTGGCTGTAAGTTACCGTCAGCTTGACGGCATCTTCGGCCTTTTGCACGTCGCCATTGGTGTAATACTGGTTGGCAATTTCCACTTCGCGGCGGGCAACATCGGCGCAGTATTCTGCCTGATTATCGCTGTGGGAGTCGGCGCGGGCAATCAGCTTTTCGATGGGCTCCTCGTCCCACGCCGGCCGCGCGCTAAGCGCTGCACATGCCAGAAGCAACGTCACCGCTAATGCCTTGCGTTTCATTTTTTTGGCTCTATCGCAATCAGCCTGTGTTTCGCCTGCCACTCCTGATTGGGATATTTTCCATCAGCTACCGACAGAAATAAATGATAATTTGCCGCCGCCTGTTTGACATCTCGCAAATGGTCGTAGGAACTTGCCCGCAGAAAGTAGGTGCCCGGCGTCTCCGGCGCCAGCTTGGCGCGTGCATCCAGTACTTGCAACACCAAAGGGTAATCCTGGTTCTCTGCCGCAACCGTTGCCAGGCCCATGTATGCCGGGGCTCGCGATGGGTCGAGCTTAAGGGTAATCAGGAACTCTTGCTGCGCGTCGGGGAACTTTCTTTCATACATGAGCGCATTGGCTAATCCACTGTGAAGATCAGGATTTTTGCCGTCAGTTTTGAGCAACTCCCGATACAGCCTCTCAGCTTCGTCATATTTCTTGGCTTCCATCGCCATATCGGCAATTTCGCGCTGCGCCGGTGCATTCTGAGGAGAAAGTTTTTGCGCCGCCTCAAACTCGGCCAGAGCCTCGTCATTGCGTCCGGCCGCAGTCAGAATGCGCCCTAATTGCACGTGCGCGGTGGCGCTCTGCGGATTCAGAGCCAGATATTTGCGCAGGCTCTGTTCTGCTTCCGGCAGGCGTTTGCCGGCAATATAAATATCGGTCAGACCGCCCAGGGCCGGGGAAGATTGCGGATTCAGTTCCAGCGCCTGCTTATATTCTTTTTCCGCCGCGTCGAGGTTATTCTTGCGCTCCAGTATCTGCGCTACAGCAAGATGCAGATCGAAATCTTTGGGATGAAACTCTTCGGCTTTTTGATATGCCGCCAGGGCATCGTCGGGCGCATCGGCTTGCAGGACCTGGCCGAGAGCGTCCCATGCGGTAAACAGCGCCTCGGAAGCCGTATCTGCTTGCGCAGGCTTCAAGGCTGTGGCGGCGCGCAGATATTTTGCAGCTTCAGCCTTATTTCCGCTGGATGCAAGCAGCAAACCGAGGTTGAAGTTCGATTCAAACAGCTCTGGCTTGATCTCGATAGACTTTTGGTAAGCTTCGATGGCTTGCGGCTTGCGGTCGGTTTGCGAGTAGAGCACTCCGCGATCGAACCAAACCCGGTAATGATCGGGGGCACTGGATGCGGCGGAGGTTAGAAGCTGCTCGGCACGAGCGTAGTCTTTTTTATCCAGCGCTTTTTCCGCTGCGACGACTTCAGGTGGTACGGCATCGGCAGATGCTTCGGCGACACGATGGTGGCGGACAGTCGGCTTGGGTTGGCCGCCAACAACACCGCCCTGTGGCCACGCGATTGACGACAACGCGGCGATCAGCGCCAGCGCAGGAAGCTTTTTATTTGCGTCCATTGGAACGAGAGTTCCCGTTGTTCTTTAAGATGCGCGCCAGCCATTTTCCGGTGTATGAACCCGCAGTTTTTGCCACGGCCTCAGGTGTGCCGCTGGCGATGACCTCACCGCCCCGGCCGCCGCCTTCCGGTCCTAAATCAATGACCCAATCCGCCGCGCGAATCACATCCATATTATGCTCAATGACTACGATGGAGCCGCCGGCTTCAATGAGTCTGCGGAAAGCAGAAAGCAGCTTGCTGACATCGTCGAAGTGAAGGCCGGTCGTAGGCTCATCAAAGATATAAAGAATGCGCGGCAACCGCTTCTTTCCTGCTGGATGCCCGTCAGACCCGCTTCCGTTGCCGTTTTCCCCACGGATCGACTTTGGCTGCAAATGGGCGGCCAGCTTCATGCGCTGCGCCTCACCGCCTGAGAGGGTGGTAGCCGATTGTCCCAGACGGAGGTATCCCAATCCTACTTCGTCCAGAACGCGGAGCTTATCCGTAATCTTCGGCGCGGCAGCAAAGAAGTGCATGGCTTCTTTCACCGTGAGATTGAGCGCCTCATGGATGTTCTTGCCGCGATAGCGCACCTCCAGCACCTCAGGCTTGAAGCGGGTGCCGTGGCACTCTTCGCATACCAGTTCAACATCGGCCAGGAATTGCATCTCCACTGTAACCGTGCCGTCTCCCTGGCAAACCTCGCATCTTCCGCCGGGGATATTGAATGAGAAGTGTCCTGCGGTCAAACCTTTTTTCACCGCTTCGGGCTGGGCAGCGTAGAGATCGCGAATCGCGTCGAAGACTCGGATATAAGTAACAGGATTGGAGCGCGGAGTGCGCCCAATGGGCGACTGGTCCACCAGAACTACTTCATCAACATACTGTGAACCTTCGAGCTTCTGCACCTTCTGCGCCAGATCGATCGGAGGAGCAAAGTCGTTCTGCCGCTTGGCCGCCGCCAAAGCGTTATATAAGACGTCGTGCACCAGCGTGGACTTGCCCGACCCGGAAACTCCTGTGATCGCCACCAGCATGCGCAATGGAATGTTGACCGTCAGGTTTTTCAGGTTGTGGGCGCGTGCGCCGACAATCTTGATTTGCTCCGCTCCAGGTTTGCGCCGTATGGCGGGCAACTGGATGCGGAGTTCGCTCGATAGGTAGCGCCCGGTAAGCGACGCTGCCGCCTTGGTAATTTCATTGAATGTGCCGCTGGCAATGACGGCCCCGCCGTGCTCTCCTGCGCCTGGACCAAGATCGAGGATGCGGTCAGAAGCCCGCATAATCTCCGCGTCGTGCTCCACAACCAGAATGGTGTTGCCCAGATTGCGTAGATCTTGCAGGATCTTCACCAATCGCGCCGTATCGCGGCTATGCAAGCCAATAGAGGGCTCGTCCAATACGTACAGCGCCCCCACCAGGCGCGAGCCTAGCGACGTAGCAAGCTGAATGCGCTGCGCCTCGCCTCCAGAGAGTGTCGAGGCCAGCCGGTCAAGGGTGAGATATTCCAATCCTACGTCGTTCAGAAACTTCAGCCGGTCGCGAATCTCGTCCAGAATCTGGCCGGCAATTTCCTGTTCATAAGCGCTCAATTGCAGTCCCTGGAAGAAGTTGGCAGCCTCTTCAACGGTCAGGCCAACCACGTCGCAAATATTCTTGCCGGCAATTTTGACGTGCCGCGCTTCGGCTCGCAGCCTCGCTCCACGACAGTCGGTGCAGAGCGCGTATCCGCGATAACGGCTCAGAAAGACCCTGACGTGCAGCTTGTATTTCTTGCGTTCCAGATGAGCAAAGAAGCCACGCACTCCCATGAAGCTTTTGCGTTCGCCGGCCAGGATTTTTTCCTGGTCTTCTTTGGAAAGATCAGCCCAGGGCACATCCGTGGGAATCTCCTGCTCGCGGGCGAATTTCTTCATATCGGCGAACAGGGCGCGGTACTTGGGCTTGTTCCAGGGATCAATCGCGCCTTCCGCCAGAGTTTTCTGCGGATCGGGAATGACCAGGTTCAGATCGAAATCAATGGTATTGCCGAACCCCTGGCAGCGAGGACATGCTCCAAAAGGATTGTTGAACGAAAACAGCCGCGGCTCCGGGTCTTCATAACGAATGCCGCAATTCTTGCATTCAAAGCGCTGCGAAAATCTCCAGCTCTGCAATGCCTCGCCTTCGCGCGGGGCCGTCTCCAGCAAGACCTCGCCTGCTTCGCGATAACTGGTCTCAACCGCATCTACAAGGCGGGCGCGAACATCAGGCGCAACCACGATGCGATCCACCAGGGCGAACACAGGCTGGGAAAAATCAATTTCCAGCAACGATTCCGGCGTGGAAAACTCGAAGATGTTTCCATTTTGAAAGAGGCGGTTGAAGCCACGCTTGCGCAGATCGAAAAGCCGGTCGTTCAAACTCTCTTCCGGCTTATTCCCGGCGGCAGGGCGTTTGGCCTCTTTACTCTTCGTTTTTTTTGTTTTGGCTGGGTCGCCTTGAGGCCGCGCCGCCACGATTGGAAATAATACGTTGAGACGAGTGCCTTCACCGAGGGCCAGGACGGCCTGCGCCACCTCGTCAATGGTGTCTCTTCTGACCAATGACTCGCAACGCAGGCAATAGGTCTTGCCGATGCGGGCAAACAACAGGCGCAGGTAGTCGTAAATCTCTGTAGCCGTGGCGACCGTAGAGCGAGGGTTGCGTGTGCTGTTCTTCTGCCGGATGGCGATTGCCGGAGCGATGCCCTCGATGACATCCACATCCGGCTTTTCGATTCTCTCCAGGAATTGCCGCGCATAGGCGGAGAGCGATTCCACATACCGGCGCTGTCCTTCGGCATAGATGGTATCGAAGGCAAGCGAAGATTTGCCTGAACCGGAAACTCCGGTCACCACCGTCAAGGTGTTGTGAGGAATTTCAAAGTCAACGTTTTTCAGATTATGAACGCGCGCGCCGCGAACAATAATGCTTTCCGTAGTCATGCAAATAGGAAACCGGACCCCAGAGCACTCTCAGCAAGTCCAAACGTGTTGAGTAATCTTTCTATTATAAAAGAAATCGCGGCGGCAGGAGGCAGGGAGCGCGAACGTTTATGTATGCAATTGAATTGCTGGGGATGAAGTGAACTGGCGACTGAAAGCTGGCAGGTTAGGAGAAATGCATGAGTGCGTAGATATAAATCCACAGCCCCGCCATGAAGTGCCAATACCAGGAGGTAATATCGAGCACCAGGCAGCGGGTCTCAAGCTTCCAGGAAAACATTTCGCCGCCCAGCGCATAGAGCAGGGCCAGAAGGCCGATGCTCAGGTGGATAGCATGGGCCCCGGTGAGCATGTAAAAGAAAGAGCCGCTGGTATTGCCCACTACGAACATGCCTTCCTGCTGCAGAATGTTCCAGGCGATTGCCTGTCCTGCAAGAAATCCGATTCCCAGAACCGCCGTAATTGCCAGCCAGGGCAACGCGCGCGATGACTCCTGCCGGATTCCCGGAATGTCGGAGAGGGGCGCGAACAGCGCACGCCGCAGCAATTGACGGCGCGCGATTTCAAGCGTGATGCTGCTGATGAGCAAAAGAATCGTATTGAAGATGAGCAGCGGAGGCAGCTGAAGTTTTTGCCACAGAATTACGCTGCTGCCGTTGCCATGCTCCACTGCCGCATGCTGGCGCATCAGGTAAGCTGTGCTCAGGGCGATAAACAGCATGAGGATGGAAATCATGCTCAGGCCGAGTCCGAGCCGGCAACGCATCAAGCGGTCGCGATAGCTCAGCCGCCCATCTTCATTGCGGCCGGAATCGTCGCCGCCATCATCGCCGGAAGGAAAGCGGTCGTTCGTCCCCCCGCCGCCAAGTTGGGCCTCAGGTAATTCCGTTCCTTTAGGTTTGTCTCCCCACCTCATGCTTAATTCTTTATCGTGCTCTTAAGCTGTAATAACCCGGCCTGGGGAAGATAGTCTCTGCCCATGTCATCACGGCCGAATTCGTAGGCTCCGCGCTGTATGTCTCTGCCTTGAGGCAGTGCTTCCCACTCCAGCGTCGTGGCCTCCCATGGATTTGGATTGCTCGGTTTCCCGCGAAAGATGCTCCAAAACAGATTGATGAGAAAAAAAAATTGTCCAGCCATGGTGACAAACGCCGCTATGCTGATGAACATTTGCAGCGGCATCAGCTTATGAAGGTAGTTTACTTCTGTGAGCTGTGAATAGCGACGCGGATGGCCAGCCATGCCGAGCAGGTGCATGGGCACAAAGGTCGCATACGCTCCGAGAAAGCTGAACCAGAAATGAATGCGTCCTGATTTTTCGGACATCATGCGATGAAACATTCGTGGGAACCAGAAGTAGGTAGCCGCAAAAATCGCAAACACCGCCGCCATGCCCATGATGAGATGTAGATGCGCCACAACAAAATAGGTATCGTGCAAATATGAGTCAAGCGCCGGTTGGGCCAGAATCGGTCCCGTCAGCCCCCCGGTAATAAATAACGAAACAAATCCAATGGAAAAAAGCATGGGCGTGGTAAAGCGCAGGCGCCCGCCCCAAAGCGTTCCCAGCCAGTTAAAAACCTTGACCGCCGAAGGGACTCCGATGGCCAGAGTCAGGTTAGAAAACGCAAAGGCCGCGTGCGGGTTCATGCCGCTGGTAAACATGTGATGTCCCCAGATCCCAAAGCCGAGGACGCCAATGGCAATCGTGGCGTAGACCATGGCGCGGTATCCGAAGACAGGCTTACGCGCAAACGTAGAAAGAAGATGCGAAGTCACTCCCATTCCGGGAAGAATCGCGATATAAACCTCGGGATGTCCGAAAAACCAGAACAGATGCTGCCACAGCAGCGGCGAGCCTCCCTGGTGCTGAACCATCTGCCCGGCGACCATCAATCCGGATGGTTCAAAGAAGCTGGCGCCAAAATGGCGGTCCATGAAAAGCATGGCGGCTGCCGCCAACAGAACTGAAAATGCCGAGAGTATTAGAAAAGCGGTCACAAACCACGCCCAGCAGGGCAGAGGCAATCGCATCCAGGTCATCCCCGGAGCGCGAAACTTGATGGTGGTCACGATAAAATTTACAGCCCCGATGCACGAGGCAATACAGAAGATTGCGATGCTCACCAGCCATAAGTCCATTCCCAGTCCCTCTCCAGGACCGGCGCTGGGGATAGCGCTCAGCGGGGCATAATGCGTCCAACCGGAGATGGGAGCACCACCTTCCACAAAGAACGCCGCCAGCATGACCAGAAATGAAACAAACGCCAGCCAGAACGATGCCATGTTCACTTTGGGAAATGCCATTCGGGGCGCGCCGATCTGGAGCGGCAGAAAATAACTGCCAAAGGCATTTTGTGGCGCCAGCGTTAGAACAAAAAAGACCATGAAAGTTGCGTGCATGGTCACCAGTGCCAGGTAAGATTCCGGTGCGATGTTGCCAATGCCGAAAATCTTTGCCGTGGGCCACACAATGTGAATGCGCATCAGCAAGGAAAGAAACATCCCGACCAGGGCCGCCGCCAGCGCCAGGAAGAAATATTGCAGGCCTACAATCTTGTGATCACGGCTGAAGACATAGCGGGTTAAGAATCGCGTTGATTCCGTGTTCATAGGTCGAGATGCAGAAGCGGCCGACGCCGCAACCGGGTTCATTACGGGTGCACTCCTGCCGGTTGCGACGCGTGCTTTGCCATCCAATCTTCATACTCAGCCTCGCTTACAACCTTCATGGCGGCGCGCATCCGGTAATGTCCCAGGCCGCACAATGAGGCGCAGACAATCTCAAAATTCCCCTGGCGGTCAGGAGTGAAGACAACGGGAATCGCGATTCCGGGCACTGCATCCTGCTTAAAACGCAGCTCAGGAACAAAGAAACTGTGGATCACATCTTGCGCGCGCAACGTGAGGCGTACGTTGCGATTTATGGGGACTACCAGGGTTGTGGTCACAAAGTCATCGTGTGAGGCCGGGTCGCTCATGTCCAGACCTATCGCGGCCGCCGAACCTGATGAGGCGTCCTGCAACTGGGGCCGCGAGCGGCCGAATACCTGATCGCGGCCTGGATAGCGAAAATACCAGGCAAACTGCATGCCCGTAACTTCAATGTCCACCGGTCTTTTTGCATCGGCGGTCGTATGCGCCGCATGGCTTTGCGACCAACTGCGCGCGCCCGTCCAGGCGAAGGTGATGAAGAGCAGGGAAGTAAGAACTGTCCAAAAGATTTCGGCTTTCTTGTTGTCGGCAAACTGCCGGCCTGATGTTGTGCTGGGAAGAGTCCTGTACTTCCAAACCAGGAACCCCAGCGCGGTTTGCGCTAGAAGGAAGGCGACTCCCACCAAAATAAATGTCAGCTTGAATTGCCGGTCGATGGGCGCGCCTTGTTCCGAAGCCAAAGCCGGCAGCCACCACGGATGAAACCAGAACAGGCAAAGACAGACTGCGGTAATCAACCAGAGCGCGACGAGCAGGGCCTTTGCCATAGCTTCCTGGAATCAAGTTTAAATGAATCTGATTATTTCACCATTTGCAGAAAGGCCTGGTGGACGCGGACGTCGGTGGAAAGTTCAGGATGAAACGTCGCTGCCATGATCTTCCCCTGGCGCACCAGAACCGGGTCGCCGCCCTCTGACGCCAACACTTCAACTTCTTTACCGACTCTCTCAATTTTCGGCGCGCGGATGAAGACCATTTCCAGCGGCTCGCTCCCTAATTTGGTCTGCGCCTGCCGTATGGAACTCTCCAGTTGCCGCCCATAAGCGTTGCGCCGGATGCTGATATCAAGCGCCCCCAGACTGGCTTGCGTGGGACCGGCAACATCCTTGGCCAGCAAAATCGCGCCTGCACAAGTACCCAGAGCAGGTTTGGTTTTTACAAACTGGCCCAGTTTTTCAAAAAAACCCTTCTGCTCCAAAAACTTCAGGAATGTTGTGGATTCGCCCCCGGGGATCACCAGTGCATCCACGGAATCAAGCTGCTCGGGCTTGCGGACGTAGGTCACCTTTGCGCCCAGCCCTTCGAGCACCCGGCCGTGCGCTTCGTAATCTCCCTGAATGGCGAGTACACCTATAGTCATAGACAGAAAAAATTTGCCGCAGATTGACGCTGATCAATGCAGATTAAGACGACGGAACTTGGCAGTTAGAAAGAAGCTCAAGCCAAGTTGTCGCTGAATAGTTCTTTTAAATCTGCGTTCATCCGCGTGAATCCGCGGCAAGAATGCCCTTTACCAGCCGCGCTTCTGCATCATGTCCGCGTCGGATATTCCAGCTACCGCCAACCCTTTCATGGCGCCGACCAAGTCTTCGCTAACTTCAAGTAACACTTTAGGGTCGTCGTAGTGGGTTGTGGCCTGCACAATGGCACGGGCCCGGCGCGCGGCCTCTTCCGGAGAAGCAAAGTTGATGGAATCTTGCATGAAGATGCCCGAGCCTACGAACACGGCTTCAGCTCCGAGCTGGCGCACCAGAGCTGCATCGGACGGGGTGGCAATGCCGCCGGCAGAGAAGTTGGGAACCGGCAGCTTACCGCTGGCGGCAACTAAACGGATAATCTCATAAGGCGCCTGATACTCTTTGGCCTTGGCATACAGCTCATCTTCGCGCAGTACGGTCAGAACGCGCATCTCCTGGTTGATGGCGCGGAGATGTTTGACCGCATGCACTACGTCGCCTGTCCCGGCTTCACCCTTGGTGCGGATCATGGCTGCACCTTCAGCGATGCGCCGCAGGGCTTCACCTAAGTTCCGCGCTCCGCAGACAAAGGGGACCTTGAAGGCGTGCTTATCCACGTGGTTGGCTTCATCGGCGGGAGTCAGGACCTCGGATTCATCAATGTAATCCACCCCCAGCTCTTGCAGGACCTGGGCCTCGGCGAAGTGACCGATGCGGCACTTGGCCATCACTGGAATAGAAACCGCTTCCATGATTTCGCGGATCTTCTTAGGCGAGGCCATACGGGCCACGCCGCCCTCGGCGCGTATCTGGGCGGGCACGCGCTCCAGCGCCATGACGGCTGTCGCTCCCGCCTTTTCGGCGATCACAGCCTGTTCGGCTGTGGTGACGTCCATGATGACGCCCCCCTTCAGCATCTCGGCCAGCCCGGTCTTCAGGCGCAAGCTGTTAGGGGTTAGATCTTGATTTCCGTTTTTGCTGGACATAGTTCCTCTTCCTGCCTGTGCACACCTGGAGTTAGGGTGTTGCGTGGCATTAATCTTTATTTTACGTCTAAATAGAACACTGGGCTAGTTCGCGGAGTGCGGCATTACCTGACATGTTTGGCAAACATCTTGATGGGGTCAATGGCAATAAACAAACCTCTCCCTCGCGCCAATACTTCATTCTTCTGATTACGGATTTCAGCCACGTTAATGTGTTTTCTCCCGCGAACGCTCTTTTCATGACCTTCGACAAATAGCTGCGCTTCCAGTGGGACCGGTTTCAAATACTCGATTTCCATCTGTTTCGTAAGTGCAATCACAGAGCGCAGCTTATTGACCTTGCCCATGGCCTCGTCGAGTATGGTGGCAATTACGCCTCCGTGAGCGTGTCCGGGCGGTCCCTGATATTTTTTGGGCAGGCGAAATTTGCAATACGACCGGCGGCCCGCTTCATCAAGGTGGAACTTAAGATGCATGCCTTGGGCATTGTCCTGCCCGCAGGCAAAACAGCGGTTGACCGGAATATACAGATTTTTGATCTCGTGCCCGCCGACGCGCGGTTTCTTGGCCATAAAGTTAAGGAGAGTAGGGTGATTCTAGCATTCAATGCTGGATAAATATCTGCAAGAAATCAAAATCAGATCGTTCCATTCATAGGGACAGAAGGCTGAAAGCCCGACCTGGCCCATGTACCAAACTGCACGAACACGGTATAGTAATAGTACGGCACAAATCTATACCGAAGGAACTAGCATGAAGAGAAGCTTTACTCTGCTCATGTTCGGTTTGTGCCTTGTTCGCGGGCACAACCGTAACCCGAACACCGAGGTTTCGACCTCACAACAATACGAGGGCAGCGCAATATGCGCGTGTCCAAACCCAATATCCAATTGTAGTTAAGGCGAGCGGAGATCCGATTTGTGATCCTACGGATCCCACCGGATGTAACCCGCGTCTTACCCAAAAACCAACCATTTCGGTAGGTAGCAGGATTAGAGTTGTACCTGTTACCTACCCCCCTTATTTGATCATTCGGGAGTCCCATTCAGATCTAAAATGGGGTGCTAACCCAGAATTCCAAACAAACTATAATCTGCGGTGAAGCTGGGTTGCATAACAGTATCTTGGCGGCGAAATAGCATCTTTTGCTGGCTTAGTCATTTTAAGTTTTGAGCAATCACAGATTTGTGAACCCGGCAAGACTGAGATCATTCCGTGAAACCATATAACTTAATTCTTGCGTGCGGCATGCTATTCCTGCTGATTCCTCTTAGCATGGGCCAAGCCACGTCTGCCTCGAGACGAGTCACCCCCAACTCAGAAAACAAGATTTCTGGAATACTCCAGCCGGGGGTCATAGTAGAAGATGTGACAAAGAGTCTTATGGCAGAAAAAGTAGGATTGGAGGTCGGAGATATCCTGCTGAGTTGGAGCCGAGGCGATGCCAAAGGAGAAATCGAGTCGCCATTTGATTTCAACCAAATATTAGCCGAACAGGCGTCGCAAGGACCAGTAACAATTTATGGATTCAGGAAAGATGAAAAACGTGTTTGGATCATTGGCCAAAGTTATTTGGGGATAATGCGCCCGAATTTAGGAGAGCCTCTCCTATCGAGCTACCGCGAAGCGCAAGCTCTAACCAAGGCAGGCAAGCCACATGAGGCGGCCGAGCGTTGGCAGACAGCCGCAGTGATGGCGCAAGAATCCTCTTCGACGTGGCTTAGTTCCTGGTTTTTATTTCGCGCCGCCCAGGTATTGGCGGAAGCTCATCTATGGAAAGAGTCTGATAGTGCCTATCAACAGGCGGTTGAACAGGCGAAAGGGGCCAACCCGAGATTTAGAGTAACCTTGTTTCGGCAGTGGGCGATAAGCTACGAAAACCGGTATGACTGGATCAATACTGAAAAATACTCTAACCAAGCGTTGGCGGAGTGGCGCAAATTAGGGAATGAAAACATGCTCGTCGCATCGGGTCTATTTGATCTCGGGGTACACGCTTTTAACCGGGGAGACTTACCCGCTGCGGAAAGTTATATCCAGCAAGCCGCTGCCATTCAAGAAAAACTAGCCCCTGCTAGCCTTTCTGTGGCAGCCAGCTGGGGAAATTTGGGGAATATTTTCTCGCAACGCGGTGATCTGACGACGGCGGAACGATATTATCACCGAGATCTCGCGATCGAAGAGAAATTGGCGCCCGGAAGTCACAATTTCGCGATGGAGCTAAATAATCTTGGTCAAATTGCCCGCCAGCGCGGCGATCTGGCAACTGCCGAAAAATACCATCGTCGGGCATTAGCAGTTCTCAACCAATTGGACCCTCATGGCGGCAACGTGGCAAGCACTCTCGAATACCTTGGAGAGATTCTGTTGCTGAAGGGCGATTTTGTGAAGGCAGAAGATTATCAGAGAAAAGCTCTCGCTATCAGCGAGAAACGTGGTCCACCGGGCTTTCATTCTAGTTCAAGCTTGAAGGACCTGGGCGACATCGCTAGAGCAAGAGGAAACCTGGCAAAAGCCGAGTACTACTATCAACAAGCTTTGACCATCAGGGAAAAACTGGCTCCTGGAACTCTTGCGCTCGCACAAATTCTCAATCAGCTTGGTACTGTAGCTCTACAAAATGGGAATCTAGGTAAAGCCGAAGATTCATATTATCGGGCACTGGCAATATGCAAAAAGTTGGTTCCTCGTAGTGCAGACCATGCGGAGTCACTCGCGGGTCTTGCAGAAGTTAAGGCCCGTCAATTGCAACCGGATGCTGCTGCACAATTGTACGAGGATGCACTGGATGCATTGGGAAGTCAAACCGCGCACCTGGGCGGCGGAGAGGAAGCAGGCGCAAACTTTCGGGCAATGTATTCCGGCTATTACAAGAATTACATCGATTTGCTCGTCCGTCAGAAAAAGTTTGAGCGCGGCTTTCAAGTGCTGGAGCGTCTGCGCGCTCGCACTTTGCTGGAAGCTCTGACCACCGCGCGCGCTGATATTCGCCAAGGTATTGATCCCTCATTGGCAGCAAAAGAGCGGTTGCTGCAGGAATCGCTCAGCGCAAAATGGAATCGGCGCATGCAGCTCTCAGGCAAGCAACAGGTGCAAGAGCAGATGGCAGCGTTCGACAACGAGATCAACGATCTTCTTGCGCAATACAAGAATGTAGAGGAACAAATCAAGGCAAGCAGTCCCAGCTACGCCGCCCTAACTCAACCGCAGCCCTTGACCGCCCAAGAAGTGCAGCAGCAGTTGTTGGATGACAACACCTTGTTGCTGGAATATTCGTTGGGCCAAGAGCGCAGTTACGTCTTCGCGGTAACGCCGGATTCGTTAAACGCGTATGAACTGCCTAAGCGTACGGAAATTGAGTCCGTGGCGCGTCACGTCTACCAGCTCTTGACCGAGCATAATCGTAAAAGCAAAGGCGAAAAAGAGGCGCAAAGACAAAAGCACGTAGCCAAAGCTGAAGCAGAATATTCACAGGCTGTGGCGGAGTTGAGCCGTATGGTCTTAGGGCCGGTGGCCGGTCAACTCCAGGGGAAGCGATTGCTGATCGTCAGCGACGGTGCACTGCAGTACATTCCTTTTGCAGCTCTACCGGCGCCGGAAGCATCTGGCTCGAAGCCGTCAGTTCCTCTGGTGGCTGAGCATGAGATTGTTAACCTGCCTTCAGCCTCCGTTTTGGCTGTGCTGCGGCGCGAGCAGATAGATCGCAAAGAGGGAAGCAAAGCAATCGCTGTGCTGGCTGATCCGGTCTTTGTTGCGAAAGACGATCGCGTGCAGCTCACTTTGGCTGCAAACGGTGAATCTAATCCGAAGCTCCCAGCCGATTCTTCAGTCCACCTATCGGCAGAGCCAGACGCATCCTCTGACGAGCCCAGCGACCTCGACCGTTCTGCTCAGGAGATGGGCCTTTCCGGATTCCCGCGCCTGCCCTTCACCCGGCGCGAAGCTGAGACAATCTATTCCATAGCCGGCAAAAGCGATGCCCTGGAGGCATTGGATTTCGATGCCAGCAAGGCCACAGCCCTCAGCTCGCAACTCAAAGACTACCGCATCGTGCACTTTGCTACTCACGGGTTGCTCAATAACGAGCACCCTGAGCTGAGCGGATTGGTGCTTTCCCTGGTCGATCGCCAAGGCAAATCGCAAGACGGATTTCTGCGTATGCTGGATATTTACAACATGCAACTCAACGCAGACCTGGTTGTGCTGAGCGCCTGCCAGACGGCTCTGGGAAAAGAGATTGGAG
>DASRDW010000239.1:0-3261 GCA_035652415.1 Candidatus Angelobacter sp.
GATTCGGCACCACCATTGGCAACGCCTTGCGGCGCGTGCTGCTGTCTTCCATTGAAGGCGCTGCAGTCACGGCGGTAAAGATTGAGGGCGTGCTGCACGAATTCCAGTCGATTCCCGGCGTGGTTGAAGACGCAACCGACATCATCCTCAACCTGAAACAGGTCCCGTTCAAGCTGAATGGCGACGGTCCGAAAGCGATCTACCTGAAGGCCGAGCAGCCGGGCGTGGTGAACTCCGGCATGATTGAGGCTGACGGCGACGTGGAGATCCTGGATAAGAATGTTTACATTGCCACGGTCTCTGAAGGCGGGAAGCTGGACATGGAGATGCGCCTCAAGCGCGCACGCGGTTACGTTGCTGCTGATAAGAACTTTGACGAAGATCTGGGACTGGGATTCATTCCGATTGATTCGGTGCACTCACCCGTTCGCAAAGTGAATTACACGGTGGAGGCTGCACGTCTGGGCCAGATCACCGATTACGACAAGCTCGACATTGAAATCTGGACTAACGGTTCCATCGCGCCTGCCGATGCTCTTGGCCTGGCGGCAAAGCTGCTCAAAGACCACATGACCATCTTCATCAACTTTGAAGAGGAGTTGGAGACTGAGGCACGCGGCGAAGAGAAGCCGTTAATCAAGAATGAAAACCTGAACCGCTCGGTGGAAGAGCTGGAGCTTTCCGTGCGCAGCTATAACTGCCTGAAGAATGCGAACATTCAGACCATCGGCGAGCTGGTGCAGAAGACGGAAGCGGAGATGCTCAAGACGAAGAACTTCGGCCGCAAGTCGCTCAATGAGATCAAGGAAATCCTTGCTTCCATGGGCCTCTCGCTGGGCATGAAGATTGACGATCAGGGCAACGCCGTTCCCGGACCCACCAGCCAGATGCCATCAGCACTTGCGATGGGCGGCGGTATGGACGATCTACCCCAAGGCGGAGACGGACAGGAATTTTAGGTAAATTGGTAATTGGGTGATTTGGTAATTGGGTAATTGAAACCAATTCCAAATCAGCCCAATTATCAGATTACAAAAATTACTCAATTACTAAATTTTGGTTCATTACGAGATCTGAAGGAAAAAAGTCATGCGTCACCAGAGAGCAACCAAGAAACTTGGACGTAACACCAGCCATCGCCGCGCGTTGCTGCGCAACCTGGTGACCTCACTCATCATGGAAGAGCGGATTGAAACCACCCAAGCCAAAGCAAAGGCGATGCGCCCGCACGTGGAGAAGATGATCACGCTGGGCAAGCGCGGCGATTTGGCCGCGCGGCGGCTTGCCGGCAGTTACCTGCTGACGCGCGAATCGGTCAGCCGGCTATTTGATACCGTAGCGCCGCGCTTTGGCGACCGTAACGGCGGCTACCTGCGCATCATCCACAAGGGATGGCGCATGGGGGATGGCGCCGACACGGTCTACATTGAGCTTCTGGGCAGCGAAAAGGTCATTGAAGCCAAGCGCGCCAAGCGGGCGGAAATCCGGAGCAAGCGCCAGGAAGAGCTGCGCAAGCAGATGGAAGAAGAACAGGCTGCAGCAGCCGCCGAACAGGAGCAGGCTGGCGGCGGGGAAGAGAAGAAGTAGCAGTATTCAAGCGCGTTAGATTCCACCCAGCATGTCAGGCAGGCTGCCCCTGTTGCCAGTTGGCAGCCTGCGATTGACTTATCACTGGATACCACAAGGTCCCGTGGATCCATCACTACCGTGGCAGACGTTACAATCCGCCCCGACTGTACCACAACGGCCAGCGCTTGTGCCGGTACTGCAAAATTTCACCTGGCAAAAGAGAGCCGAGGCTTTTGCCGGACGAGCCTCCATGTGGAGCGCGGCAAAGCTTAGCGCGAGCAGTGCGAATTTGCAAATCAATTTTTTAGTTTTCATTCTTAAAGCTCCTTTCCAACATTCCATCCAATTAATGTTTAGAAATACGAACGACGGCAGGATGATGGCTTCTTGCTTCCGAAAAATGGAGCGCAAATCCCATCTTGGAACGCTTCAAGTTGCCGTGATTCTTTTCTAAAGGCACAAAGGAATAGGTACTTGATTTGGCTTTGCCTGAAAAGACCGCCTACTTTTGGCAGGCGACAGGACAATAAGCTTGTAACCAATACCGAGTGCTGAATACTTTTTTTCTTTGCATCCTTTGCCGTGATTTGTTTAACGCGATGCTGCGGCGCTACCGCAGGGCGGCATAAGGGCAGGATAGTAAAAATTTGTGCGCCGGTGAGTTTTAGCTGCTGGGCCGCGGAACTGCACTTTCCATTTACGCGGACGGTCCATCCCCGCCGGCAATTGGACTTTTAGCAGGTAGCCCGCCCAGGCAAAGCGGATGAGCGAGGCCACGTATTCACTGAGCAGGCCGCCGGTTTCCTGGGTCATGCGCGCAAGCACGGCTTTTTCCAGCTCATGTGTGCTCCATGTAAAATCGCGGTCCACGCGGCTGGCATGCAAGCGCCGCATCATATAGAAGCGTGTGCCTTTGGCGATAAATTCTTTTTCCACATCATGCGCGCTGTGACGGCTGGAATCATCATACGGATCTCCAATCAGCAAAATCGTATCGCCCGGTTGATGCGGGCCGAACTGCTCAAGCGCGTCATGCAGAGCATCCCAGAGCCGCACATGCTCACCTAAAGAACCTTCTTCTTCAATCACAGCATTCACCTCGGCAGTGCGCTTCTCGGGATCGGCCACAAACCCTTTGGTGAACAGCGCTTTCTCTGAAAATATGCCGAAGGCCACGGGCTTGCCGTCTGGCGCGGTGCGCGCTTGCTGCGTAACGGTATTCACCAGGTCTTCCAGCTTGTCATTCTTGGACGCTCCTTCGGTTTCCAGCAGAATCAACAGACGGTTATTAAAGTCGCGGCTTAGGCTGAGAACGGGCAAGGTGGTGCCGGCCATGCGCACTTGAATGTCATCGGCCTTGAGGGTTTCAATTTCGCTGGTCGTCAGCTGATCGTAAAACGAAACCAGGACGGTGCTTGTGCATTGCGGGCCGGCAGCACCACGTGCAGCAGTTGCGGCCAAAAGAACAAAGAGCCATAGTTTGCGACTCATAGGTTCCACCCTTGCAATCCACTAAAATACCTTATAAGCGCTGTGTCCGGTGTTAAAAACGGCATCAGTGAAAATCAATACATGGCAGGTGACGAGTAATGCCAGACTATACCCGCCTCCCGATTGGGGACAATGCGCCCGCGCGCGTCAACGCGGTGATTGAGATCCCCAAAGACTCAGTGAATAAGTATGAGTATGACA
>DASRDW010000240.1:0-13414 GCA_035652415.1 Candidatus Angelobacter sp.
GAAGCTGTTCCGGCGACGGCGGAAAACGTGGCCAGGGCCAAGCAGGTGCTGGCCGGAGCTTACGGCAGCGGCGGCACGGAGATGATGACGGCCATCCGCACCGCGCTGGGTGACGATGCCGGTGCGGGCAAGCCAGTGGAAGCCGATCCCGTTCGCGTGGTCTGCTTTATGACCGATGGCTACGTGGGCAACGATGCCGAGATTGTTGCTGAAGTCAAAAAGCATCCTGATGCGCGCGTGTTTTCGTTCGGCATCGGCAAGGCGGTGAATCGCTTCCTGCTGGCCAAGATGGCGGAAGAAGGCCACGGCGATGTGGAGTTCGTGACTGATCCAGGTGAAACCCAGGCTGCCGCCGACCGTTTTTATGAACGCGTACATTCGCCTGTGCTGACCAACATCTCCATTGATTGGAACGGGCTGCCGGTGAGCGAAGTTTATCCGCGCGAGGTGCGCGACCTTTTCTCCGCCAAGCCCATCATCATTACAGGACGTTTTACCGGAAATCCATCCGGCAAAATTACCATCAAGGGTTATCAGGGCACAGGCGAATTCAGCCGCACCATCCCAGTTGATTTTTCTTCTGCCGGCCCAGGCAATGCGGCACTGGAGAAAATCTGGGCGCGGCACAAAGTAGAAGATCTGATGTCACAGGACTGGAGCGGCGTACAGCAGGACAACTCTGCTCACAAGGCAGAGATTATTCAGGTCGGCCTGGAACACAGCCTGGCCACGCAGTACACGTCGTTCGTCGCGGTAGAAGAGCAAACTGTGGTGCAGGACGGGAAACCAGTGCGGATTGAAGTTCCAGTGGAGCTACCGCAGGGGGTTTCACCACTGGCAGTGCCCGACGATGTTGGCGGTATCTCCTCAAAAAATGCTCTCCTCCATGTGCCTCAGCCGGGATTGACAATGTATGAAGCGGCGCCTGTATCTCCAGCGCGCGCTGGCGGTTATGCCGCCAATGAGACGGTACAAGTGATAGGCGGCCCGGTAACCCTGAACAGGCCTGCAAAAACTGAATCGAACATTCAACTCAAGCAGGCGCAAGCAAAGTTCAGTCCGGAGCTCTTGGCAATCTATCGCTGCGCCGTCTCACGTGGAGTAAGCGCGGCTAGCAATGCCTGCAAGCCGGCGCCTGCCAGGTTAAAGCTGATGGTTGATCTTAGTGACAGCAATTCCATGATCGAGCAAAAACTAATAAGAGCAGGCTTTAAGGTGACAAGCGGTTCAGGAACAAAGCAGCTAACAGGGACCATTGCGCCTGCGCAGCTTGCAAAGCTGGCACAGATTGCGGAGGTGAAGTCGGTATCGCTGAGTAAATGAAATAACAATTCGAGGAGAGAGCCAAAACAAAAAGGGGATGCGAACGAGCATCCCCTTTTGGCTTTTGGAAATTAAGCTTGCAGCTTACTTCCAATATTGATCGCGTAACTCAGTTTGCCGGCTGACCAGCGGAATCTCCTGGCCTTGAATGAAGACGTGTTTCACGTCGGTCTTCACATCGAGAGGATCGCCGTTAGCCACCACCACGTTTCCCATCTTGCCCACATCGAGCGAACCCAGCTCTTTATCCACGCCCCACATTTGCGCGGGATTAATAGTAAGGGCCTTGAGCGCTTCTTCCGGCGACAAGCCAAATGCCACAGCATATCCGGCGGCATAAGGCAGGTTGCGGGAGTTATGCGCGTCATAAGAGGCAAACGCAATCTTCACTCCGCGCTTGGCCAGCTCTGCCGGCATTTTAAAGACCGCGTCATAGCGTTCATCCGCTTTCGGCTGATCGTAGATGGGACCAAAGATTACCGGCAAACCTGTTGCAGCGATCTTATCCAGCAATGAGGCCGAATGCGTGACGTGGTTGAGAATCACCTTGAGATGAAATTCATTGGCCAGGTCAAGAGCGGTGAGCAGGTCATTGGGTTCTTCCACTCCCAGCACAACCGGCTTTTTGCCGTGTAGATAAGGGAGAAGCGCCTCAAGCTTCAGGTCGCGCTTGGGCGGCGCTCCGGCTTTGTCTTTATCTTTCTCGTCGGTGCTTGATTTCTTTTTCTCGTAAGCTGCAAGTTTCTGGTCGTAGTCCAGGGCGTCAATAAAAGCCTGGCGCAATTGAGCAGCCATACCCATGCGCGTGAACGGATATTTGGCCGCTTCAAAGCTCTGGTTGCGTCGCTGCTGCCCGGTGAAGTTAAGCGGCATGGCGATGTCACGGACCATCAGCATCTCCGTGGCGGAAGCGCCGGCCAGTTGGATGAATGAATCCTGGCCAGGAAGCGTATCGCCGCTGGCGGGAGCAACAATCGCGTTGGTAACGCCGTTGATGCGAGTCACGGGAATCAGCGCCGTTTCCGCATGAAAAGCATCGTAAACGTGCATGTGCGGCATGATTTCATCGCTCATCTCTATCTGATCATTGGTCATGCGGTCAGCGGAGATCTCTGTCAGGCCCAACTGGGTTTCTGAATCAATGAGGCCCGGATAAACAGTCATGCCAGTGACATCAATCACCTTGGCGCCGGAAGGAATTGCGGTTCCCGCGCCGCCAACAGCGGTGATTCGTCCGTTTTGCATTACCACCACGCCGTTTTCAATCACGCCGTGAGTAATGGTCAGCAGCTTGCCACCTTTGAGAGCAATGGCTTGGTTAGCAGTGGTTGCGGCCGAGTTGGGATGCGCAGCTCGCGCGGACTTTTGTTTTTTGGCTTGAGCAACAACGGTTGCGGTCAGGACCAGGAGCAGGATAAGTTTTTTCGACATGGTTACTGGCCCTCCTTGTAATGGGTGAGGCCGAGACCGGGAAGCGATCGATCAAAATAAACATCGCCATCAATCAGTACTTTGTCGACCAGCGCGAAAGAGGAGAGCGGATAGCTGTTCCAGATCGAGATATCGGCGTCTTTGCCCACGTCAATGGAGCCCACGCGATCATCTACTCCGATGATCCACGCAGGGTTCAGCGTAATGGCTTTCAGCGCTTCTTCTTCCGTCAGGCCGTAATGAATAGCCTTGCCTGCTTCCTGATTCAGGCGGCGAGTTACATCTTCAGAGTCGCTCTTCAGCGCCACGCGCACGCCGTTGTGCGCAGCGATGACAGCGTTCCAGGGAATGCCATCCCACGCTTCATATTTAAAGCCCCACCAATCAGGCCAAGTGGCAATGGCTATGCCATTAGCGGCAATCTTGTCCGCGACCTTATACGCCTCCAGCGCGTGATGGAATGCGCGGATCTTGTACCCGAATTCCTTGGCCATGGCCATTTCAGTAAGGAACTCATCAGCGCGATAGATGTGGATCTGCACCAGCAGCTTGCCGCGAAGAATATCTGCCAGCGCGTCGAGTTTCAGGTCTTTCTTGGGCGGAGTAGCGTCTTTATCGCCCTTTTTAACTTTGGCGTCGTAATCATCCCATTGGCGCATGTATTCGCGGGCCTCAATAAATGACTGGCGCATTACCTCAAAGTTGCCCATACGCGTGGAGGGCAACTGGTTGCGTGAGCCGTAAACGCGCTTGGGATTTTCACCGCTGGCAAACTTGATGGACTGCGGCGCTCCGGGAAAAATCATCTCATCGCGGCCAAGGCCATATTTGTGCTTGATGACTACGGCCTGTCCGCCAATCATGTTGGCTGAGCCATGCAGCAGCAGTGACGTGGTAACGCCTCCGGCAAGCGCGCGATAGATCATCTTGTCGTTGTAATCGAAGGCATCTTTCATCATCATGTGCGGCGTAATGGGGCTGGTGGCCTCATTCACGTCGTCATCCAGCGCGATGTGCGAGTGCGAATCGATGATGCCGGGCATCACGAATTTTCCTGTGGCGTCAATCACCGTGGCGTTGGCAGGCGCTTGCACGCTCTGTCCTACGGCCGCGATTTTGCCGTTATGGATGTAAATGCTGCCATTTTCAATTTTGCCGTGGGTCACCGTAAGAATGGTGCCGCCTTTGATTAGAACATCATTGTGGAAGACCGGGAGAGGCTGCTGCTCACTGGTTTGCTGCGCCAAAGCCAGAGCGCTCAGCAAACACAAGAATGACAGCAGCATCGCCCAGAAGAAAAGAGAGCGACGCGCCATAGGGAAAACTCCTGTGAGGGGAGAATAAAGAACTCGCGATTTTATGGGAGCAACTCGCAATTGGCAATGACAATTGCGAAGCGTATTTCGTCCCAGAGGAGCTATCAAACTAGCTGGATTCTTTTACACGATAGGGTTCCCTCGTTACGCTCGGGATCTTAGAAAAACTCCGGATGCTACATTATCCCTATGCGTGCTGTCGTCCAAAGAGTAAGCCGTTGCCGCGTGACCGTGGACGGAAACACGGTGGGAGAGATCGGCCACGGGCTGCTGGTGCTGCTGGGCATCGGCAAAGGCGACGCGGAACAGGCGGCAGATTATCTGGTGGAGAAAATGATCGGCCTGCGGATTTTTGAGGATGCGGAGGGAAAGATGAACCTCTCTGTGCAGGACGCAGGCGGTGCGGTGCTGGTGGTATCGCAGTTCACGCTTCACGGCGATGTTCGCCGGGGCAAACGGCCGTCATTTGATGCGGCAGCCAGACCGGAAGAAGCCAAGCGCCTCTACGAATATTTTGTCGCCAAGGTCCGCGCCGCCGGTCTGCGCTGCGAGACGGGACAATTCCAAGCCATGATGGAAGTTGAGCTAGTGAACAGCGGCCCGGTGACCATTCTGCTGGATTCAGAAAAGATTTTTTGAACGTTACAGGCCCTTATGGTTAATAAGGATATTCTTTAATCCAGTGGAAGCCGCGATTAACGAGCGCAAACTTGTTGCGGTCCAAAAGCTTCAACTTCATTTGAATCTGATGGCCATCCATGGAGCCATCAAGGACGAGTTGGTCCGGCACCGGGCGAGTATAGGTAAAACTGGCCCTCCAATTCTTGTCTGCAGGCTTGGTCAGCGTAAGGGTCTTGTTCTGATCATTGATTGAAGAGCCGTAGCCGGAAAAGCTGTCATCCGTGCGCTGGAAGGTTGTAGACGCCGTGAAATCAAAAATGACGCGGCGCCAGCGGTCTCGGTCCGTTAGCATTGCCGGACGAACCTGGCCGTCGACGGACATTTGTTCCACGTCCCAGATTCCATAGAGTGAAGGTTTGGGACGCCCGCCGCCATAACTGTGCCACGCCTCAATTCCTGAATAAATGCCCATTCCAATCAGATACAAGCCGAATACAACCTGCAATAACACTGCGATACGGTTCGCGCGCACAGTACGGAACAGGGGAGTTTGCCGCGAGGGAGCGGTTGCGCGGTCGGTGAAAAAGAAATTGAAGAACCTGCGTGCTTCCGGCGCCAGCAGGAAGAGAGAAAACAGCATGAGATGAAAGGATAAGAGCTTCACTGGTATGTCATAGGTCATATTCAGGGTGAAGACCTGGATCATGTCTGCCAGACAGACGAGAGCGCCTAGAGTTGTGGTTCTGGGAGTCAGGAGCAGAATGCCGCCCAGCATCTCGGCACACCCGGTGAAGATTTCATAAGCGGGCGAGGAGCCAACAGACGACCAGAGCACCCCCATAAGAGAAGAATTGCCATAAGGCTGCAGCAGGCGTGTGAGGTAGGGGAAGGGCATCTGCAGTGGAATCGCCTTGGAGAGACCGTAAAGAAACATCTCCGAAGCCAGCGCGAAGCGCAACGCTAGCCGGAACCACTTATGGAAAGCCAGGTAGTTGGGGCGGCGGCGATCCAGAATTGACCATACGAGTGTGATGGCCGCGGCAATCACCAAAAGGCAGAAAGCCAGAACCCAATCGAATGTCTTGTCTCCGCTGCCACTGCCGGTATAAACAAGATCGTGCTTTATTCGAAATACATGGGCAGCGGTCCAGAAAGTAATGTGCCGCAAGGGCCAGAGAGAAGATAGTTCTGGAATATTTACTTTGGGAATGAGAAATAGCCCGTCCAGGATCTGGTTGCTCAGGCTGAAGAGCGTGAAGTAGGTAACGCAGAACCGAAACGCAATGCGTAGAGCAAGGCTCCAATGTTCCACCGGGGCAGTCGATTCAGATTGCGGAACGGCCGCAGATTCTGCCGGTTGGACAGCACCGGTTAAAGCAACTTGAGCGTGGTCTGCCAAAAGGGCACCTCCCGAAGGCTGCACTGCTCGATTGAGCAGCTGATATTATGCCATCCAGCAGTACTCCTAATTAAACGCAGTCTGTTGTGGTTTGCAGCGACTGGATCAGATGTGTACCATTCCTGCGCTATGAAAATCTGGCTTGCTCTCCTTCTGCTCTTGTCTTCGGTAAGTTTTGCCCAATCCCATTCATCCACCGCTCAGGGCGATGAGACACAGCAACTGCTGCAATCGCTGGCCGATGCTCCCGGCCCTTCCGGTTTTGAAGAGCCGGTGCGCAAGATCATGGTGGAGCACATGAAGCCGCTGTCGGAAAAGCTCAGCTATGACGGCCTTGGCTCGGTGATTGCCGTGCAGGGCTCAAGCGGGCCGCGCATCATGGTGGACGCGCACATGGATGAGCTGGGCGGCGTGATTCGTCGCGTGACCAATGACGGATATCTCACCATGCAGATGCTTGGCGGCTGGCTGGACCAGGCGCTGGTGGACCAGCGCTGGACCATCATCGGCTCCAAAGGGCCGGTGCGGGCGATCACGGGCATTCGTGATGTTCATATTGTGCCCCAAGAAGAGCGTGGAAAAGTTTATCCGCGCGAGTGGATCTTTCTGGATGTCGGCGCGAAGAACGCGGCTGAAGTCGCCGCCATGGGCCTGGAGCCGGGCGATCCAGTGGCGCCGAATGCACCCTTTGCTGTCATGAACGGAACGCAGAACTATCTAGGCAAGGGCTGGGATGATCGCGTGGGCTGCGCCGTGGTGATTGAAGCCATGAAGCGGCTGGCGCACCTCCCACATCCAAACCAGATCTTTTGGGTGGCCACGGTGCAAGAGGAACTTGGCGTACGCGGCGCTCACACGTCAAGCGACATCGTTAAGCCGGAAATCGGCATTGCGATTGAAGGCGGAGTCACGCGCGATGCTCCGAAAGTTGGCCCGGAGCAAGCGCAAGAAGTCCTTGGCGGCGGGCCGGCGATTTTTTTATATGACTCCAGTGAGTTGCCTAACCGGAAATTTGTGTCACTGTTTAAGCAGACAGCGAAAGAGAAATCCATTCCGCTGCAGACCGACCTGATCCAGGGCTATGGCGACGATTCCGCAGAGATACAAAAAAGCAACGGTGGTGCGCCAACAGCGAACCTTGTGGTCCCGGTGCGCTATACGCATTCACATAACGGCATTATGAATCGCGGCGACTTTGACAAGATGGTGGAGCTGCTGGTGGCTGTGTTGCAGAAGCTGGACGCTAAAACCGTGGCGAATTTAAGGGACTTTACGCCGGAGTAGATTTTTTCTGCAATCCCGAGCGCAGCGAGGGAGCCCTATCATTACAAATATCTGCAGGGAACGTACGAAAAAATATGCAGCTCTAATAAGGCTGCACCTGTAATGACAAATCCACGTAACGATTATGGACCCCTCGCTGCGCTTCGGGGTTTCAGAAAAAGCTATCGCTCTAAACACCAGCTCTCAAAACCTCATCCACAATCTTCGCCGCTTCCACTGCCGGTCTCACATCATGCACGCGCACCATGTGAGCGCCGTTGAGTATGGATGCTGTCATTGCGGCCACTGAGCCGTGGAGACGCTGGTCTGCAGGGGCGTCCTGGCCATCGCGAGCCAGAGTTCGGCCGACAAAAGATTTCCGCGAGGTTCCCACAAGCAGCGGAAAGCCAAGCTCATGAAATTGCTCCAGGCCAGCCAGCAGCGGATAGTTCTGATTGAACTTTTTGCCAAAGCCGATGCCGACGTCAAGCATGATGTGCTCACGGGCAATGCCATAGTTGAGTGCGGCGCCGGCATAATCGCGCAGGTCTTTTTTGACTTCCGCCAGAATATCGGCTGAGGGCGGAAGGTCGCGCCACTCCTGCGGACGCCCACGAGTGTGCATGAGAATCACGCCGCAAGCCAGGTCAACGACTGCTTGGACCATCTGTTCATCCCAGCGCAGGGCGCTCACGTCATTCACGATCTCACAGCCGGCGTTGACGGCGGTGCGCGCTACTTCAGCTTTATAGGTATCCACGGAGAGCACGGCATCAGGGCGTTCGCGCAGCACGTCTTCAATTACCGGCATAATGCGGTGCAGCTCTTCCGCCGCGGGAACACCACTTTCCGCCACGGGCACACCGGGCCGGGTTGATTCTCCGCCAATATCGATCACGTCAGCGCCCTCATCAAGCATCTTGAGCGCGTGCGCCACGGCGCGGTCACGAGTGAGAAACTTGCCGCCATCAGAAAACGAATCCGGCGTCACGTTGAGAATGCCCATCAGCAGTGTGCGCGGGCCAAGCTCAAGCTCGCGCCTGCGCAGCCGCCATGTATAACGCGGTCTCTTCATCCCCGCGATTGTATAATTTCAGTTCACTCTCATGCTGCATCGTTCAGCAAAAGCAGTTTGGGCGCTCGCTCTTTTTCTGTCGCTCCAGGTTTCCGCGCTTGAGGCTAAAAAACCTGTACCTAAAAGGGGTTTGTCCCAGGAAATCGCCACTATCCTTGGGCCGTTTGGTGAAGCCCATTGGGGCATTGAAGTACGTGATCGTGATACCGGCACGGTGCTTTACGCCCAAAATCCTGATCAGCTTTTTCTTCCAGCATCGAATGCCAAGATTTTTACCACAGCCGCGGCGCTGGCGATTGCCGGCCCCGACTATCGCTTTCGCACCACCGTGGAAGCTGAAGGAAAAGTCGACGGCCACGGCGAGCTCAAGGGCAATCTGGTGATTGTGGGACGCGGCGACCCGAATATCTCCGGGCGCACACTGCCTTATGCCCTGAAGACACAGCGTGTGCCCCCGGGCACACAGATTCTGGAAGAAATGGCCGACCAGGTAGCGCACAGCGGGTTGAAAACCGTGGATGGCGACCTGATTGGCGACGACACGTATTACTCCCCTGAGCGCTATGCTGAAGGCTGGGCTCAGGACGATCTGCAATGGATTGACGGCGCGCCGGTTTCCGCGCTCACCTTTAACGACAACATTGTTTTTGTGAATATCCAGCCGGGCGTGCAGGCGGGCGAGAAAGCAATCGTCACCCTGGAGCCGGAGACAGATTATTACGAGCTGGATAACCGGATTGTGACCTCAGCCGCGGGGGTGGTGAAAAAGATCGGGATTCACCGTGAGCCTGGGGCAAGAAAGATTGTGCTCTGGGGATCGCTGCCGCTGGGTGATGCGGGAATGAAAGAGCCGCTGGCAATTGAAGATCCGGCGGAGTTTGTGGCGCATCTTTTTAGGACCATGCTGGAACGGCGCGGCATTACGATCCACGGCAAAGCTTACGCGCGCCACGCTGATGAGGCGCAGTTTTACGATAAGTTCCCGCCACCGATAATCCCGCAAACGCCAAGCATTGAAAATCCAGCGGCTGCTCAAGCGCCTGCGCAGCGCGCCCCGGAAGCGGAAACACCTTCCAACAATCAAGTGCTGGCGGAGCATTTTTCCACTGCGTTTCTGGATGATGTCCGCGTTACCAACAAGACCAGCGAGAACCTTCATGCGGAGCTGGCATTGCGGCTGGCGGGCAAGCTGGCTGGGAGCGGCGGATCATTTGAAGGCGGTGTGGCTGCGGTGAGGCAGTTTTTGGTCCAGGCCGGAGTGAATCCAGAAGAGTTTCTCTTCATGGATGGCTCAGGGCTTTCCCGCCGCGACCTGGTTTCACCGGCGGCAACAGTGCAACTGCTGCTGTATGCAACGCGCCAGCCGTGGGGAGTTGCATTTGAAGAATCGCTGCCCGTCAGCGGCGTGGATGGATCGCTGGCCGACCGCTTTCTCAATACTCCAGCCGGCGGTCTGGTTCACGCCAAGACCGGTTCGCTCAGCCATGTGAATACTCTCTCCGGTTACGGTGAGACCAAGACCGGGAAGCGCTTTGTGTTTTCAATCTTTTGCAACAATCATAATGTTCCCGCGGCAAAAGTGCTGAAAGCAATTGACGCGATAGTGGAGTTGCTGGTGACCGAGGGCAAGCCGCCCAAGAAGTAGTTAGAATTTCAATTGGGCCCATGAATCAAAATTCCATTCAGTACGATCCAACTCTCTTCGCCGGCGCGGCCAGTTATTATTCGCGCTACCGTTTTCCTTATCCGCAGCAGCTCTTTGATTACCTGATCCAGACATTCGGGTTCGACGGAACTGGCGCAGCGCTTGATCTGGGCTGTGGGCCAGGATTGCTCACCATTTCTCTAGCGCGCAGCTTCAATAAAGTTGTCGCTATGGATCCGGATGAAGAAATGCTTCATGCGGCGCGCCAATCAGCAGAAGCGGCGAAGGTGAGCAATATCGAGTTTGTGAAAGGCTCTTCATGGGACCTATCACCCACGATAGGAGCGTTCCGCTTTGTCATCATGGGGCAGTCTTTTCATTGGATGGATCGCGACCAGGCACTGAAAGCCTTATATGAACTGGTGGAACCCAATGGCGGACTGGCTATTGTCTATCAGAAGCGCCGTGTGCCACAGGCGGAGCCATCTCTACTCCTAATCATCTGAAACCATGATGAGTGCTTCAGCTCTTGCAGCCTCATCGTTCCATCGCTCGACCACGGTAGGGGTTAGCTCTCCGGACTCATGACGGCGAAAATGTAAAAAGGTATATGTCTTGTCTTCCCTGATTTCGGCAGTGTCACTCTCTACAACCGGGATCCATGTGCCGGTGTTATAAAACCAACGGCCGTCTTTAAGGCGCTGATCAGGATTATGCGTGTGGCCCATGGTAATCAATTGATACTGCGGGTTTGCGTCAAATATTTTCATAGCAGGAACGTCAAGGGCAGAAGGTTCGCTGAGCTGGAAATAAGCGACGATCCGGCTCAGAAGGTACGCAGCTACCATGGAAGCAAAGCTCGTGACCAGACCACTGCGCAGCCAGCCCGTTGCCAGCCATGACTTCAATTGTCCCCCAAGCTTCGGCATTGAAATAAAGAGATACAGCAGGCCTAATGCCACAGGAATTCCAACTGCCGCTGCTATCGCTATCAACCGCCCAAACATGTAGTGGAAATAACGCTTGGGAATCATGCGCAACATGAAGGGCACGTACCAAAACAACAACTTCATGGCCGTAAAGAAGCGCTGCCGGATCAGCAGCGGAAGAATGTTCGTTGTAGGCCTGACGTTATCAACGTAAGGATAATCAAGCTCAATCTGATTCAGTAAATACCGGTTAAGGAATGAGCCAAAAGGGATATTCAGCTCATGGTCATTCAAAAGCGGCTTGCCTATAACGTTTGTATATTTGTCATACCTGTGTCCATGCTCAATGTAAAAGGTCCCATCAATGACCATGGCATCATCTACAAACAGCAGGTTTTTGGAAATATGCTGGACCAGGACGTCATTGAGTGACAGTTTTGGATCTTTCCCCTGCAACATGGAGCACAGGCGCTTTGCCATCGCCAGACGCAAGTAGTTCCGCACGTCACGCCAATACCACTCCAGATCATGGTTGCCTTTGCTGATGATGATTTGGTGCCCATGCTTAAGCCATTCTGTAAGGGCCTGAAAAAACTGAGGATGGCCGTGCACGCACCTGGCCAGTTTCCATACAGACTTGTAGCTGTGGGTCTTCATACCGAATTTTATTTCTTTTTTGCTGATGCTCTTGCGCAACTGGTCAAGGCTTTTGGTGATGCCTAGCTCCTGCAGCAGGCCCTGCCAATCCTGGAACTCTTCTTCGCTCTGCGGATACTCGGTGATACGCAGAAAATCAACCACGTCTCCGTTGATGATCAGGATTGCCTGCTTACGGTCAAGGCGCGCGAGTATGGTGTGGATGAAGCGGTGAAGAGAGGAATCAGCAAAGAAATTTTCAGTGCCGGCATAGCGGCCATCCAGCATTATTCCTGACGCCAGATGCAGATCACTGATCACAACTATCTCCGCGCCATTGGCGGATACATGCACCAGGGGATCCCCATAATGCTCCGCCTCTTCACAGCGCTGAAATGCTTCCTGAAAATTGTTGGTTTCCATCATAAAGGGATCGATCAGTTACCAGGGGGTGCGGCCAAACTCATTTATAAACCGGGCATGATTTTGCTGAGACTTGGGGGAGCGGGCCAGTGTAGCCGTAGAAGCATTTGGAAAGCAAGGCTTGTCTCTGGATATCCGAGCTGCTCATCTTTGGCCAGCAGCTCTGCTTTAGCCACGCAACAGCACTTTGTGCAGCTCTCGTTTCATCTTCTTCTCGCGTCTCTCAGAGCAAACTCGTGGAAACAGCGCTGCATCTTCTCATGTGGGAGACGACTCTATGAAACGCATCTTGCTGCTTGCTTCACTCTTTGCGCTATTTGCTTCAGTGCCGGTCTTGGCGCAAAGCAACCAGGTAATACCTTCCGGTACACAGATTAAAGTAAGAACAGATACAGCTATTCCGGCCAAGCCGGCGGACAACGCTCGCTACAGTGCCAGTGTAAGCGAGGACGTGAAAGACAGCTCCGGCAACGTGCTCATCCCGCGTGGATCGCGCGCTCGCCTGGTGGCCGTTCCAACCACTGATGGCAAAGACACCAACCTCGATCTTCGTTCCGTAAACGTCAATGGCCAGTCCTATCTGATTCAGGCAGCCGGGTCCGGCAGCAGCACTCCGGGTGGCTTGGGAGCTAACAAACGCACGGGCGTCTATGTTGGCGGCGGCGCGGCGGTAGGCGCAGTACTGGGCGCATTGCTTGGCGGTGGAAAAGGCGCGGCTATCGGCGCGATTCTTGGTGGCGCGGGTGGCGCAGGCACTCAGGTGCTGACCGGCAAAAAGAAAGACCTGCCGGCTGAAACCGAACTCAGCTACAAGCTGGCGACTAACGCAGAAATGACGCCGCTATCAAGAAGTAATTCGACTGCACCTTCAAATCCGCAGAAATAAGTGGCCCGGGGCGTTTCCTTGCCGACGAAAGGAAGCCTTGAGCTAGCGCAATTTTGCTCTGCTCCACAAAAGGGCGTTCTCAGCAATGAGGACGCCCTTTTTGTTTGCCAAGAGCGCCAAAACTTGCGGAATAAGCTTATTCCCTGACTTCCCCGCAATCAGAGAAGCGCATCCTAATTACTCGATGAAATCTGTATTCAAGCAATCCTTCATAATCGTTATCCTGTGGGCCGGAAGTTTGTGCGTGCCCAGCCGCGCCTTTGCGCAAGCCGCCGATGCTGCGCTGCCAGATAGCCCTTTGCCAAAAACCATCGCTGCGCTGCCCACTACAGCTTCACCGGCACCTAGTACCGCGCTGCCTGCCAACTCTTCAGCCGCAACCAGCACCACGCTGCCGGATAGTCCTTCGCCTGAGCCGCAATCACCGCAAGCCGCCAGCGACTCTCCCACGCGACGAGAAGTAACCT
>DASRDW010000241.1:0-8774 GCA_035652415.1 Candidatus Angelobacter sp.
TCTCGGCAGTGGCGACGACCGCCATCAAGTCCAACGCCTTGGGCAGACAGTCCGTGGCCCCACTGTTGATCAACTCCTGACGTTCCTTCTCTTTCGCAAGGCCGCTGAGCATCAGCACGGGAATGGGAGCCGTTGCCGGATCCTCCTTCAAGCGTCGTAGCACCTCGTGTCCAGTCATTTTGGGCAGAAAAAGGTCAAGCAGGATTAGATCGAATTTTCCATTCTCCTGGACCAATCGCAGGCCTTCTTCGCCGTCACCCGCCACCTGGACGTCAAACCCTTTTCCCGCGAGAGTTTTTTCCAACGCACTCCGCAGAAACCTGGAATCGTCAATCACTAAGACTTTGGCACGCATAGCTATTAGGTTCCAATCTTTATCTTGTTGGTTTCGTTTCTTAATTTGTTAGTTCGTGTTTTTGTGGTCATCGGGAGACATTAACCGATTCGGCAGCCTGGGTAGATGATCTGAGATCCATTCCTCAAGCGCTGCGAATTGATCGGGAGGCACAAAAGAGAAACAGACGCCCACCCGGGTCCCTCCGTCGGCGCTGACTACATTTGCCACGCGGCCGGTCACGCGAATTGCTGTAGAAGTTCCTGGAAGCGTGAATCCCATGGCAAGCTGCTGCTCGACCTCCATACTCTGCTTGCAGAGAAATGCCAGCCCACGCACACTAAGATTGATGATCTTGCCTTCCACCTGTCCCGCTCCAAGCATGCTCGCAATCACCGGAATATCGACCGGGCAGCGGACGGCGCGACGGCGCTGCAAAAGCATGTTGCCGTAGGCGGCCCGCATGAAGCGAGTGGCTTGATCTACATTCATTGGTTTGTAGACGATGAAGTTAGCGCCGGCGTGAGTGGCAGCGTGCATCTCGGGATCTCCGTTGACCATGGCCAGCACGGTAGACTTGGCGTTCTGCTCGGAATTGCGCATCGCGCTCAGGATTTGAGTGGATTCTTCGCTTCCCGTCCAATCCATAATCAAGGTGTCGAGCTTCAGGTGGGTCACGGCATCCAGCGCGGAAGCCGGTTCGAGGCACACTTCCGTCTCAATTTCGAAATTATCGAGCACCTGATTCATTACGGAGAGCACTTGGGCATCCGTTGAGAACAAGACGCCCTTAAGCCTGACGACTTCACTCATGCTTCCTCCTGGCAAGAAAGTTAGTCTAGCGTCTCATTGTTCCGCTTACTTCCCACTACAATTCGTGCGCCGAGGTAACATAATTATTCCCATTATGGTTATGGTTCCATTATGGAATCGATTCGACTGGATTTGCCGTGTGTGCGGTTAAAATCGACTATCGTTCCACTTCATTGCTCTCATGCTCCTGAAAATCATCCAAAGATATTTTGAGTTCGAGCGCGCCCAGACCACGCTAGTCCGCGAAGCGGTGGCCGGCATCACCACCTTCGTCACCATGTCGTACATCATCGTAGTGAATCCGGCGATTCTGGCTGCCGCCGGCATTCCTGCCGAACCTGCCATGGTGGCGACGATCGTAACCGCCATTTTTGGCACGCTGCTGATGGGCATCTACGCCAACCGGCCTTTTGCAGTCGCTCCCTACATGGGCGAGAACGCCTTCATTGCCTACACGGTTGTGCTGGCGCTCCACTACAACTGGCAGGCAGCGCTGGCGGCGGTGTTTCTGGGCGGCCTGTTGTTCCTGCTGCTCACCATCTTTCGGTTGCGGCAATGGCTGGTGGATGCGGTGCCGGCCGGCCTGCGCTACAGCTTCTCGGTTGGCATTGGGTTGTTCCTTACTTTCATCGGGCTGAACCAGACTGGAATCGTAATGCTGGGCAATACTGGGGCGCCCGTCCGCACTGGTCACTTGACCGCCGGGCCCGTGCTGGTGGCCATCCTCGGATTCCTGATCATCGCGGCGCTGATGATCCGGCGCTTTCCCGCGGCGATTCTGGTGGGCATTCTGGCGACGACTTTCCTGGCCTTTGCAACCAGAGTTGCGCCACCGCCAAAAGCCTGGTTAAGTCTGCCTCCCAGCCTTGCGCCCATACTGTTCAAGCTGGATTTCAGAAGCGCATTGAGCTGGGGATTTTTTCCGGTAGTGCTCACCATTTTCATCATGGCATTTGTGGATACGATGGGAACGCTGATCGGGGTCTCGGCGCGAGCTGGATTTCTGGACAACTCCGGCAACCTGCCACAGATGGAGCGCCCCATGCTGGTGGACGCAGTCTCAACCAGTTTTGCCGCCTTGATTGGCACGACGACCGCAGGCGCTTACATTGAATCAGCCACCGGGATTGAGGCCGGCGGACGCACTGGGTTCACCAGCGTGGTTACCGCACTCTGCTTCGTGGCCACACTTTTCTTTGCGCCGTTTGTAAGTTCGATTCCACCGCAGGCCTATGGACCGGCATTGATCATCGTTGGCTTGCTTATGCTTGCTCCCATTACAAAGATTCGCTTCGACGACTTCACCGAGCTGATCCCCGCATTTGGAGTTGTGGCGCTGATGAGCTTCACCTATAACATCGGCGTGGGCATTACCGCAGGATTTGTGCTGTATCCATTCTGCAAGCTGGTCGCAGGCCGCGGACGCGAGGTTAAGCCAGGACTGTGGGTGCTGGCGGGGTTGTCGCTGCTGTTCTTCGTGTTCTATCCATACACGTAAACCGGCTGGCAGGCAGTGTGTGTAGGGCGGGCACTTATATAACTTGCCTCCCATGTTGTATCAGAATGGGGCCGCAGAGCGCGTAGCAACCCAAACACTCAGGGTCCGCCCGGCTCTGCACGGCTAACTCAATGGCCAAATGACTCGATCACTCGATGACTCAATGACCCGATCACTCAATTCTCCGTGTCTCCGTGCCTCCGTGGTGAGAAACTAAACCAGCTTCATCTCACTCTAAAAAATTCCGCGCAAATCCGCGTCCATCCGCGGCGTGGCGATTCGAAATCGATTTTGATTTGTCTTACTGCGTGCAAGAAATCTGGAAAATGGCTAGACTCAGAAAATGAGGCACAACAATGAAGAATTTGTCTCCGTCTGCTTCCGCGACTGAGTTACGACGGCACCTTTTTTATGAGACCTCGCATTCGCCTTCGCCTGCCGACCTTGTGGGCTATGAAAAAGCCAAGGACATCATTGATTTTTGTTTTATCGCCAACCCCTATTACCCCACGCCGCAGATGCTGCGCGAATTGCAGGAAAATCTTCCTAACCTGATCAAGTCTTATCCCTCAAGCAATCCGCTGATTGCACAGCAGGACCTGGCGGCGGTTTTGCACGTCTCTCCGGAGAACCTGATTATCGGCAATGGCGCCACCGAGCTCATTGTGGCCATCAACGCCAGCTTGATTGACCGCATTGCGGTGCCGGTTCCGACATTTGGGGAATATATCGAGAAGGTAAGAGATCAGCGCGATGCGGAGCTTTACATGTTAGACCCGAAAGATGGCTATCAACTGCGATTGAACGACTATCTGGCGTGGGTGCGCCAGCGCGGACTGAAGTCTCTGCTTGTTATCAATCCGGGAAATCCCACCGGCCAGCTCCTATCTCTGGATGAGATGATTGATTTTCTGCAGCAGACCAAGGACCTGGAACTGGTGATCGTGGATGAATCGTTCATTGACTTTGCCGGCGATCCCATCCCAAGCCTGCTCCAGGTGGCGGACCAGTTCTCGAACCTGCTGATCGTGCGCAGCATGAGCAAACACTGCGGGGTCCCGGGGCTGCGCCTGGGATACTGCTACAGCCAGAATTTGTATCTGCTGAATCGGTTGCGACGGCTGATTCCTACCTGGAACCTGAACACGCTGGCGCAATATTTTCTCTCGTTGCTGCCTTCCACAGATGCCGACTATCACGAGGCCCGCAAGCGCCTGATAAGCGACGTGCGCTGGCTTTACCAGGCGTTGAAAACGATTCCGGGGCTCGATGTTTATCCCACCGGCGCGAACTTTGTTCTCTTCAAGATCAAGACCGGCATGACTGCAACCGATTTGCAGGCGCGCCTGCTGCAGGAGCATCAAATCTATGTGCGCGACTGCTCCAACAAAGTCGGGATGGATAATTTTCATATTCGTGTGGCTTCGCAAGGACGCGAGAAAGATGAGCGTCTTACCCGAGCCCTGCGGGCGTTGACCCCATGAAAAGCAAACGTCCAGTCGTTCTGGTTGTGACCCGCCGCATGATCCGCAAAGACAAGTATGTGGATTTTCTGGGCGAGTATCATCTCGAACTCCTCATTCGGCTGGGAACCTTGCCGGTGATGATTCCGGTAGTGGAAGGCACGCTGGTAAGCCTGCCCGATTACATGAAGGAAATGAAAGGGCTCCTGCTGGTTGAAGGCGAAGACATCGATCCTGCCGATTACAAGGGCGGCCAGGCCAACCGCAAATTCGCCGAAGAGACGCACCCGTTAAAAGACAAGATTGAAATTACACTGATTCGCCAGGCTTTGCGCCACAAGCTTCCCATTCTTGCCATATGCCGCGGGTCGCAACTGGTGAACGTGGTTTGTGGAGGCACCTTGTACGGCGACGTGCAAAAAGAAAAGAAATCACCCATCAAGCACATTGATCATGACCACTATGACAGCTATCGGCACGCGGTCACCATCGTTCCGGGCACGCCACTGGAGCGGTGGTACGGTCAGAGCACCATACAGGTCAACAGCTACCATCATCAGGGAACGCGTGACTTAGCGCCGCGCTTCAAACCAATGGCATACGCAGAAGATCGCTTGCTTGAGGCGTACTACGATCCCAAGGCAAAATTTCTTGTTGGGTTGCAGTTTCATCCTGAGCGCATGCTGAAGGACTACGCCGGTAATTGGCGCGTGTGGCAAGCCTTTGGATCAGCGATTCACGAGAGGGCCGGGCTAAAGCCCAGGATTCCAAGAACCTTTACCCCCGGCTAAACAGGCTGCGGACTTAGGGCACGAGTAAACTCGCCCTGATACAAGTCTTCACGCATGAAAAATTTTCCGCAGCCTGTAAGCCGGGGATTCCACAGTGGGCCGCACGCGGCGCAATAGCGCTAACGGGTGACGATCTCGAAATCAATCTTGATTTCGTCTTTCACTTTTACCGTCCCCCCGGCGATGCTGATAGGTTTGATGCCGAAGTCGCTTTGCTTCAGGCTGGCGGTACCGCTGTAGTGGCGAACTTTCGGCCCGGCGCCGGCTGCTCTTGCTTCTTGCGCCGGCTGGCTCACCTGCACCGTGACCGGACGCGACTGGCCGTGCAGCTTCAGGTTGCCGGTGACAAACCAATGGCCGCTCTTGTCGGACTGCACCGAGGTTGAACTGAACTCGATCAGCGGATAGTGAGCGCTATCTAAAACGTCAGGGCCAAGCATCTTCTCCTGCACCTGGGCCCGCTTGGCTGGATCCATTTTGGGATCGAGGACCTGCATTTTCGCGGTCTCGACCTGGAAGTCCACGCTTTTCGCAACCTCGTCCACTTTCCCTTTGGAAATGGGCGCGTGAATTTCGTGATTGTCGCCGGTGAAGCCGAACATGCCCCCGCGCTGAACGTGCACGGTGAGCGAAGAATGCTCGACATCAATCTCAGAAGGTTTGGCTGTGGGGAGCTGTTTTGGGAAACAACGGCAGGCGAGCAACAGCGTGACAGCTAACACGAGACAACGGAAGCAAGTACGCATGGCACACTCCAGGCAAATCAATTTGACGAAAGATGGCAGACCATGAGGACAGTAACCTTGTTCTCTGCATTTTATTCCGGTTCCCGAGCTATAGAAAAAGATTTCTTTCAGAATAGAAAGAATTTTTACAAAAATTTTTGCCGGCAGTGATATTTTTCACAGGCAGTGGCGTTATGATTTAGAAAAACGCGAAGCAAGACCAGATCGATCTGGAGCTTCCGTATAAATTTCAGGAGACCCCACATGCCAAAAGCAAAAGCCGCCAAAAAAATCCAACCCTTGCCCAACGGAAATAATGATTCTCATCCTACCGCGTCTATTGTGGCATTTGAATCAGCCGCAACCCAGCATTCGAATTTAGAAGAAAAGGTCCGCCAGCGCGCCTACGAGCTATTCCAGGAGCGCGGCGGCAAACATGGCTATGCTGAGCAAGACTGGCTGCGCGCCGAAGCAGAGATCCTGGGCCATAGCGGAAGACGAACGGCATAGCATAAAGCAAAAGCGTGGGCTGGACGTCCACCCAGCGTGTGCGAGACGGCACACGCTGGGCCTTGGAAACAGCGCCCTTCAAAACAATGCGCTGGAGTTTGTTTCTGGCGAGCTCTGAAATCGGATTCCAATGCACACCTCGAACAGTACATGTCCAGAAATCTGCAGCCTGAATCGAATTACGAAAAAGTACTACGTATATTTCTTTTGGTTTGAATGCGCGTATCATTGATACAATAGCGCGTCGTCCCATACACTGTGGTTCCGGTAAACCCGCGTTGCGCCTGCGGGGAATGTTTGAAAGAATAGAAATCATCCGGACTCACTAATTTCATGCCCTATTTTGGTAGCTTCGCACTTCTTTGCGCTCTCGCCCTGAGTCTGTACTGCCTCGTCGTGGGAGCGATTTCGCTTTTATCAGAGGGCTCGGCAACGCTTTCGCCCGCGCAGGACAGCGCTCGTTCCGCGGTACGGGAGAATCCCGCCAGCCAACGGCTCCTGGAGACCGCCCGCCGCGCCGGAATCGCAACCTTCATTGCCGTGGTTGCGGCCGCTGTGGCGCTGCTGTGGTCTGCGTTTCATGACGATTTTTCTGTCGCCTACATCCTGCATCACAGCAACCGCGACCTGCCGGTTCCTTATAAGTTCGCGGTGTTGTGGTCGGGGCAGGAAGGATCACTGCTGCTGTGGTCGCTGCTGCTGGGCGCCTACGGATTTGTGCTGCGTCTGCGGCACAAGGTTGATGTCCGCCTGACCGCGTACGCTTCCGTAATTCTGGCGGGAGTGCAGGTATTCTTTCTTCTTCTATTGAATGTTGCGGCCAAACCTTTTTCGCTGGTGCAAGGCGAAATTCCCGCGGATGGCAACGGACTCAACGTGCTGCTGCAGTATGCCGAGATGGTCATCCATCCGCCCATGCTCTACCTTGGCTACGTGGGAATGACGATACCTTTCGCGTTTGGCCTGGCAGCGCTGATCATGCGTTATCCCGGCGAGAAGTGGATCCACATCACCCGCCGCTGGACCATGGTCACATGGATGTTCCTGACCTGCGGCATCTTTCTGGGCTCGCACTGGGCCTATTCAGTGCTGGGATGGGGCGGATACTGGGGATGGGACCCGGTAGAGAATGCCTCGTTGATGCCCTGGCTGACGGCTACCGCTTTTCTGCACTCGGTGATGATGCAGGAAAAACGCGGCATGATGAAAGTGTGGAATGTCTGGCTGGTTTTCTCTACCTTCATGCTTTCCATTCTAGGAACGTTTCTGACCAGAAGCGGCGTGATCAGTTCGGTGCATGCTTTTGCCCAGTCTTCGATTGGCGACTGGTTCCTGGTATTCCTGGGGATTGTCTTTGCAGTCTGCCTCTTCTTTTTTATCAAGAACCGCTCTCACCTGAAGACTGAACACCGGCTGGAATCGCTGGTCTCGCGCGAATCCAGCTTCCTGTTCAACAATCTGCTTCTTCTGGTTTCATGTTTTGCGGTGCTGTGGGGAACCTTCTTCCCGATTCTTTCGGAATGGGTGCAGGGCAACAAGATCACGGTAGGGGCGCCATTTTATAACCATGTCAATGTTCCCATCGCTTTGCTGCTGATCCTGCTCACGGGGGTGGGACCGCTGCTGGCGTGGAGAAAAACATCTTTCGCCAGCCTGGCACGCAACTTCGCTATTCCCAGCGCGTTTGCCATCGTCACAGCGATTGCGCTCATGCTCGGCGGCATCAGGCCCTGGCAAGATATTTCATATTTCTACGCGCTGATGGCGATATCACTCGCAGTGATGGTAACGGCTACGATTGCCTCAGAGTTCTTGCGCGGTGCGCGCGTCATCAGCGGGCATACGGGACGCAATTTGTTTTCTTCCGTTCTTCAGCTCTGGCGCCGCAACACCCGGCGCTACGGCGGCTACGTAGTGCATTTTGGCGTGATCGTGATTGTGATTGGGCTGGCGGGTTCAGCCTTTAATCAGGATAAAGAACAGGAAATGGGCAACGGCGACGTCATCAAGATTGGCCACTATACGTTGACATGCCGGTCCTATACGCAGGATTCCAATGCAAATTACGATTCAGAGTCAGCCATTATTGACGTTTCCAAAGATGGACGTCCGTTGACGACGATGTTTCCTGAGCGGCGTTTCTACAAAGCCAACCAGCAGCCGAGCACAATCCCTTCGATACACTCCATGCTTCAGGAAGATTTGTACCTGGTCTATGAAGGGCGGAATGACCAGACCGACCATCCTATTATCAAGGCATTTGTGAATCCGCTGGTGTCATGGATCTGGGTGGGGGTGCTGGTGATGATATTCGGAACCATACTCGCCATGGTTCCCAATGAAGCCGCGGTCAAGATAACCCAACCCGTCCCGGCGCGCGCAACGGCTCCGGATGTGGGCATAGCCCAGACGACAAGCGCAGGTGATTAAGATGCAAAATACAAATACTTGCGCGCACGCTGCCGCCCGCCGAGGCTGGTTCACCGCAAGCCGGGGCGTACAGGTCGCCGCCATAGTGTTGCTCGCAATGTTTTTAATGGGCTCGAGCGACGACCTTGAAGCGCGGTTCAATACACTTGGCCACAAAAAGTTGATTTGCGCCTGCGGCTGCAACCAGATTCTGCTGGAATGCAATCATGT
>DASRDW010000242.1:0-3499 GCA_035652415.1 Candidatus Angelobacter sp.
AGAGTGTCTGAGCGACCCTGCAGGAAATGCTGCGCGCCCCGGCCCACAATCACGCAGTTGCCGGCCTCAGCGGCTTGCCGCACTACGCGCTCAGAAAATCTGTGAATGCTGTCTGCATCCAGCGCCTCCACCGGGTACACGCCCATATTGCCTTCATAACTCCCCAAGGCAAAGGATTTGAGCAATCTGCGGTAGAGCGGATCACGCCGTTCTTCCTGCTGTTCCACGGCAGAAAGTTTGCAGTTGGCAAGTCGTGCGATCTCCTGCGTAAGGCCCTGGTCCCAGAGCTTCCAGTTCAACTTTGTGGCAAGTTTCTCCGCAATCTGCGGTGCTCCGCAGCCATATTCGCGCTCGATTGTGATGATTCTGACCATAGCCGCTCCGGAATGCTTAGATGCGTGCTGGCCGCCAGCCGTAGCCGCCGGTGCGGAATAGCTTACTCCTGAAACCGGCCGGAATCACGCTGGAAATAGGGAATGGCGGCTATTCAGCAATATCCAGCCGCACCTGCTCCAGTCCAGAACTGACCGTGGCCGGGCCATAAACCACGTCTTTGCTGCGGGCTGCGGCCTTGATAGACAGCTCCATGCGCTTGATGGTCTCCGCTACTTTTGAGCCAGGATCGCCGATGTCCAGCGTAAGCGTGGAGATACGCCGAGTCTGGGCGATCTTTCGGGTGGTCCGCAAGCCACGTACCGCCGTCAGGATTTCAGAAACCACCGTCATCTCTGGGATTTCACCCGTACGCGTTGAGTCAAACTCCGGCCACTTGCTCACATGCAGCGACGGCGTGTGTTCACCTTCGCGGAAGAGAATTTGATAAACACTCTCCGTGATATATGGAACAAACGGCGCGTACAGAGCCAGGATCAGCCGCAGCGCTTCGCGCATGGTACAACGCGCGGAAATGCGCGCATGTTCCGGATATTCAGCTTGCGTCCAGAAGCGGTCTTTGATCATCTCCAGGTAATCATCACAGAAGACGCTCCAGAAGAACTTCTCCGTCGCCTCACGCGCTTCATGATACGAGTAGTTATCAAACGCTGTGGTAACTACTGGAATGATCTTGTTCAACTCCATCAGCACCCAGCGATCTTCCGGCGTCCGCTCAGCAAACGGCATGGTGTCAGTCTTGGCGTCAAAGCTGCCGAACTGCAGCGCACAGAAGCGCGCAGCGTTCCAGAGCTTCACCACCAGCTTGCGGCCATTCTGGATATCGCGCTCGTTAAAACGCAGATCATGGCCCAGCGAGCCGCCCGCAGCCCAGAAGCGCACCGCATCAGCGCCGAACTTCCTGATCACCGCGTATGGGTCGTAACGGTTGTAGCCGGTAGCGTCAGTAAACTGTTCCAAATCGCGCTTGCTGATCTTGCGGCCATTTTCGTTCAGGCCCCAGCCGGAGATCATCACGTCATTCCACGGCAGGCTGTTGGTATGGAAATGCGATTTCGCCAGGGTATAAAAAAGCCAGGTGCGGATGATCTCAAACGCCTGCACGCGCACGGTCATGGGATAAAGCTTCATCGATCCCAGCCGTCCGGGGCTTCCCGCCCAGTTGGCATTGATGAGCGGACTGAGCGATGAGGTCATCCATGTATCCATTACGTCAGGATCGCCGCGAAATTCCTTGCCGCCGCATTTGGGACACGCGCTTGCCGGGCATGGATCTTCCAAAGGATCGACCGGCAAGCTTGCTTCCGTCGCCAGGACCGGCTCATTGCAGCTTCCGCAGAACCACACGGGAAAAGGCACACCATAAAAACGCTGGCGTGCGATGTTCCAGTCATATTTCAGGCCTTCAATCCATTGGTCCAGGCGTGTCTTCATCCAATCCGGGAACCAGCGCAATTCCTCGCTTCTCTTAAGGAACTCGGCTTTCAGGTCGAGCATCTTGATGAACCACTGAGGCGCCATGATGAACTCAACCGGCACGCCGGAGCGCTCTGAGACGGAAACAACCTGATCTACCGCAGTATTTCCGCCTAATAGACCAGCCGTCTGCAAATCGCCAACAATCTTCTTCCTGGTTTCATCGATTGTCAGGCCTACGTATGCATCGGCCAACTCGGTCATTTTTCCGTTCGGGTTGATGCACAAGCGCGTGTCGAGGCCGTCGCGCTTCCAGCGGCGCACGTCTTCACCGTCGCCAAAAGTGCAGACCATCATCAACCCGGTGCCGAATTCCGTACTTACATCGGCATCAGCTTTGATTGGCACTTCTCGATTAGAGAGCGGAACTGTCGCCGACTTGCCAATCAGTTCCTTGTAGCGTGCATCTCCCGGATTGCAATAAAGCGCAACGCAAGCAGGAATCAATTCCGGCCGGGTGGTAGCAATAATTAAAGGATCCGCGCCATTTCGCGGGAAACTTACCTGATGCAGCTTGCCTTTGCGCTCCAGTGACTCAAGATCTGCCTGTGCCAGCGCGGTTTCAAAATGCGTGTCCCAGAGAACCGGCTCGTTGGAGCGATAAATCCGGCCCATCTGAAAAAGCTCGATAAACGATTTCTGCGCGGTGCGTCGGCAATGTTCATCAATGGTGGAGTAGCGCAGCCGCCAATCCACTGACAATCCCAAGGCGCGCCACAGTTCTTCATATTGCTTGATGCCTTCGGCTGTTACCTGCAGGCACAGCTCGCGAAATTCTTTGCGAGTAGTTTTGCGCTTGTTGATGCTGTACTTTTTCTCGACGAACCGCTCCGTAGGCAGGCCATTATCGTCAAAGCCCATGGGATAAAAAACGTTGCGGCCGCGCATGCGCTGGTAACGCACAATGAACTCCGCCTGCGCGTAGGACATGGCGTGGCCCACGTGCAGATGCGAGGCCGAAACATATGGCGGAGGAGTGTCCACAGAAAACATCTCGCCCGGCCGGTCTGGGTCATAGAGGTGGACGCGGTGCTCGTCCCAGAGCTTGCGGCAGGCTTCTTCCATCTGCGCCGTATCGATATCTTTTGGAAATGTGGTCTCGTCGATGATCATTGCAAGTTATTGATTTTTCGCAGGGAGCAAGCCCAAGCAGGCAGCAGTTTACCGCCTTATTTTCAAGCGGATCATGCTCCAAATTGAATGGATTTGGTCTCTAGCAGCTAACCTTCATCAGTGTAACATCCGCCCGAAGTGACCTCACAAGCCTGGCTTCGCGGGACCGCACTTGCTCAGCCGAATTTCTTATACGGCATTAATTTTTCAAAAGCGCTTGACTTAGCTTGTTCGGATTATATATAACTTAATTGTTATATAACCCATGAGTTATTTAAAAGCCAATTCCACACGTCTTGACGCAACCTTTGCTGCGCTGGCTGATCCCACGCGGCGGGCCATACTGGCCCGGCTGGCCTCGGGTGAGGCTTCTGTCAACGATCTGGTCAAGCCTTTCCATATGAGCCAACCGGCCATTTCCAAGCATCTGCGCGTGCTGGAGCGGGCTGGACTGATTTCACGCGGGCGCGATGCACAGCGTCGCCCTCGCCGCATTGAAGCCCAACCGCTGGCGGAG
>DASRDW010000243.1:0-13810 GCA_035652415.1 Candidatus Angelobacter sp.
GGAAGCAATGGCTCAATTAGTTTCCACTGTTCGTCGTTCAACAGCTTCTGTCGCTTCTTCATGACAGAAGCTCAACAACTTACACCCCTCACTCATAAGTACCTCGGGTGAGGCCGAACCTATTTTTGAAACACGCTCTAGTTAGTTTTTAGTATTTAGCTAAAGGCCAAAACGAGCATCTCATCCTTTTTGCAACAACTCCCGCGCGGCAGAAAGCACCGCTTCCGGCGTGAATCCAAACTTTTTTAGCAGCTCTTTCAACGGCGCCGAGGCGCCAAAGGTCTTCATGCCGATCACTTTTCCATCGTGGCCCACATACTGCGCCCAACCAAAAGTAGATGCCTGTTCTACGGCAACGCGTGCCTTGATGGCTGAGGGCAAAACGCTCTCCCGGTACTCCGCAGGCTGGTTCTCAAAGATCTCCCACGAAGGCATGCTCACCACGCGAACTTTGCGGCCTTCAGCGGTTAATTTTTCATAGGCGGCAATGCAGAGTGAAACCTCGCTGCCGGTAGCCATTAGGATCAGTTCAGGTTTGGCATCCGGTGGATCGGCAAGGATATAAGCGCCCTTCGCCACGCCGGCCGCAGGAGCGTATTTGCTGCGATCAATGGTGGGCAAGGGTTGACGGGAGAGAATCAGGGCTGCAGGCTCATGCCGCAATTGCATGATTACGCGCCAGGCTTCCGTCACCTCATTGGCGTCGGCGGGGCGCAACGTAAGAAAGCCAGGCAGAGCACGCAATGCGGCAAGTTGTTCCACCGGTTGATGCGTGGGGCCGTCTTCACCGACGCCGATGGAATCATGGGTGAAGATGTAAATTACGGGAATCTCCATGATCGCAGCCAGGCGCATGGGCGGCCGCGAATAATCACTAAAGATCAGAAAGCCTGAGCCGAATGCACGAATCTTGCTGAGCGACATTCCGTTCAGGATCGAGCACATGGCATGTTCGCGGATGCCGAAGTGAAAATTGCGGCCGTTATAGCTGCCGGCTTCGAAATCTCCAGCGCCATCAAAGGTGAGGCGTGTTTTGGTTGAAGGCGCAAGATCCGCCGCGCCACCGATGAGCCAAGGCACATTTTGCGCGAGCACGTTCAGGACTTTGGCCGATGAATCGCGGCTGGCAATGCCCTTGGGATCGGCGGGAAAGACCGGAAGATTTTTTTCCCAGCCATCCGGAAGCTGGCGACGTTGCATTCGCGCTACCTGATCGGCCAACTGGGGATGCTCTTTGCCATAACGGGCAAACAGATCTTCCCACCCGGTGCGCAACTCATGGCCGCGCGCACCGATGCCAGCGGCAAAGTGCTCACGCACTCCATCAGGTACGAAGAATTTTTTATCTTCAGGCCAGCCGTAATAGCGCTTGGCCAGGCGAATCTCATCTTCGCCCAGAGGCTCGCCGTGGGCCTCTTTTGTGTCCTGCTTGTGCGGCGCTCCGTAAGCGATATGGCTATCAACAATGATGAAAGTTGGCCGGTCAGAAGTATTGTGAAAGCTCTCCAGGGCGCGGCTGAGCAGATCAAGATCATTGGCGTCACCCACGCGGGTAACGTTCCAGCCATAACCCATAAAACGCGCGGCTATATCTTCAGTAAAAGCCAGGGCGGTTTTGCCCTCAATGGTGATGTGGTTGTTGTCGTAGATCCAGCAGAGATTGTTCAGCTTGAGGTGTCCGGCCAGAGAAGCGGCTTCACTGGAAACGCCTTCCATCATGTCGCCGTCGCCACAGATGGCATAAACGTTGTAATTGAAGATCTCAAAGCCGGGCTGGTTGAAGTGCGTGGCCTGCCACTTTCCGGCAATCGCCATGCCCACGCTATTGGAAACACCCTGACCAAGTGGTCCGGTGGTGGTTTCAACGCCGGAAACCAGGTGATATTCAGGATGGCCGGGACATTTGCTATCTAATTGGCGAAAGCGCTTAATGTCGTCAAGTTTGACGGAAAGCTCGCCGAGGGTCTCATAGTTAGGATCAACCGCCTTCACGCCCGTAAGGTGCAGCAGCGAATACAGCAGCATGGAGGCGTGCCCATTTGATAAGACAAAACGATCACGGTTGGGCCAAATAGGGTCTTCCGGATCAAAGCGCAGAAAGCGCTGCCAGAGCGCATAAGCCACAGGCGCCAGGGCCATAGGGGTTCCCGGATGCCCGGAGTTGGCCTGCTGCACTGCGTCCATGGCAAGCGTGCGAATGGTGTTGATACAGAGCTGATCGAGGTTGCCGGCGTTTTTTACATCTTTGGTCTGGTCGGCTACCTGGGGCAATGTGGGAGAAAGCGCCATCGTTCACCAATCCTAATAACTAGCCTACAACTAATGTGATGCTCTGTGGAAGGGAAGGCCAGGCAGCCGTTCTCGATGTGAATGGAATATAGGAGATAATGCGAGAGCGCGACCAGGTAAGCCGCGCTCTCCTTCTGAAGAGGCAAAAGGAGTCAAGCGCAACACCAAGCCGGCGGTGACACCCCCTTGGCAACCACCGCCGTCCCGGCTAAGTGCTTTTTCCGTTCATCCTGATAGATAGTGCGGAAAATTGGGAAAACGTTTCATCACTAATAAAGATTTTTTTGGCCCTAGTCGCCCCTTGGCCTTCTGCCCAGGTTTGCAAGTTCCCCACCTTAGCTCGATGTATGAGGCTTTGTTAACCTTCGTCGACAACGACGGCCCTGCTATCCCGTGTGTCTTCCGTGGGGTGGGCGTTAATTGAATACCTTTCCTTCTGGAGAATCTGTAGGTACATCTATCTCCTTATTAAACATAGCTCGAATTTCAGAAAGAACCTCATTCCTATTCAAACCACGTTCCTGGAGGAGAGCATTTGCTACGTGCCCTGCCAGATCAGCGAGCATAATGCCCCACGTGGCAGGATCGTCCCAGAGATCCCAAAAAATGGAGACGTGTTGTTCGCCTCTGGCACCCCAGACGCGAAGGATTTCAAAAGCCGCCGAGTCATCCTCAGCAGCCGGCGGAATCAACAATTCTTTCCCCACAAGGCTGTCCTTTCAATGCTATCTTCCGCTTCCTGCTGATTTTGATTCCCCTGTGGTCGGCGGCGCATTTTTCACCCATTTATCAAACCAGGTCACCATCTCCCACAGGGTATGTTCAGTGGATTCGCGAGCGAGGTAACCATGGGCTTCAAATGGAAGCTGCACATAACGCACGATCCCGCCGTTGCCTTTAATTGCCTCATACATGCGCTCACTCTGGATTGGGAAGGTGCCGGAATTGTCATCTGCCATGCCATGAATGAGCAAGAGGGGAGATTTGATCTTGTTGGCATACATAAAAGGTGAGACCTTAATGTACATTTCAGGTGCTTCCCAAATAGTGCGGCGTTCGCTCTGAAAGCCAAAGGGCGTAAGCGTGCGGTTATAAGCGCCGCTACGCGCTACACCAGCGCGGAAGAGATTGGAGTGGGCCAGCAGATTGGCGGTCATAAAAGCGCCATAGCTATGCCCGCCGACACCGACGCGGTCAGGATCGGTCACGCCCATTTCAACTGCCTTGTCAATGGCAGCCTTGGCGCTCTCCACAATCTGCTCAATGTAGGTATTGTTCATGGTTTCTGGATCGCCGATCACGGGCATGGTGGCGTTATCCAAGATGGCGTAGCCTTGCGTCACCAAAAACAACTGCGAGATGCCGGTGATGGTGGTGAAGTGGTAGGGCGAGCCTGAAACCTCTCCGGCAGTGGCAGCGTCATTGAATTCCAGCGGATAGGCCCACACGATGGTTGGCAGGCGCTCACCCTTTTTGTAATCGGCGGGCAGATAGAGCGTGAAGGAAAGCTGTACGCCATCGACCCGCTTGTAAGTAACAAGCTGCTTGGTAATGCCACGCAACTGAGGCGCGGGATCAGGGAAGTTGGTAAGCGCCTTCTTGTCTGCGCTGTTGGCTGTGCGAACAAAATAGTTTGGCGGCTCAGTCGGGCTTTCATGGCGGGTGATGAATTGCGTGCCATCATCATTCATCAGGGCCACAACCGATTCATATTGGCCGTCACCACATTGAAAGATGCGCTCAGATTTGCCGGTTTCCAGATCAAAACGATCAAGGAAAGGGAATTCGCCTTTTGGCGACGCGCCTGCGCCCACCAGAAAGATGGAGTCGCCCTGCTGGCGCATGACGCGCTTGCCGTTGGCAAGAGTACGCATCAACGGCGTGCCGGGATCGCGATAGCGGTCGCGGATTGAGCGCTCCCAGAGCAGCTTCGGCGCCGTACCTGGTTTGGCGATATCAATCAGGAAAGTCCGCTGCCAGCGGCGATCTCGGTTGTAATCACGCACCAGACCGGTCCCCTGATCAGTCCATTCAACGGCTGAGCCGGCGCGGAAACCGCCGAAACCACCGCCTGCGGGAACAAAACGCTGTTCCAGCTTCGCCAATTCCTGCGGATCGTCAGTGAAGGGAGCGCTGAGCATCATAAGCTCATCTCGGAACGGGGCTTTGGTTTTAGGGTCGCCACCGTCCAGAGCATCAGCCCAAACCAGCGTGGCTGGCTTTGTGGGAACCCACTGATAGTCGCGCGGGCCAAGCGGTACGCCTTCAATAGGAACGTGATCTTCAAGAGGCAAGCTGGCTACTTTGTATTCAAGCTTGCCGGAAAGGTTCCATACTTCCACTTCGCGGGGAAATTCGCTTTCAGGCAGGATGTACGAATAAGGACGATGAAGGCGAACGACCAGCAAGTGCTTGCCGTCCGGTGAAGGCTCAACGCGGGAAAAAATTCCGGGTTTGCCGACCGGCACGGCTTTGCCGTCTTTGACTAAGGCAAGTTGCACAGTGGAGTAATAGTCAAAGAGGTCTTCATCGTGAGCGTCGTGCAGCAGGTCTTCATATGTGCGGACAGGCGCAAGCTTGCCATCGCTTTCCTGAATGATTGGTCCATCGGGCGACTTGGGAGCAGCGGGCGGATTGCCGCGCGTTTCCGGCACGGTTTGAACAAGAAGAGTCTTGCCGTCAGGCATCCACAGGAACGGCTCGCCCAAAACCGCGCTGATCTTTATTTTGGGAACTGCCGCTGCGGTATAGGTTCCAATCTGGCCGATCCAAAGTTCAATGCCGTTGGACGTGGCGTTGGTGAAAGCGAAGTGCTGGCTATCCTGCGACCAGGCGGGCGGGCTCAGATAAGCGTCGCGCGGAACAGCAACGTCAGCCTGCTCGTTTCCCAGAGTGTAGTAGAGATGTAAATGCACGAAACGCGGAGGATGATGACGGCCGTTGGTGGCGGGGTTGATGCGCAGGCCCGCCAAGCGCAACATGGGCTGAGCAAGGTCCGCAATAGGCGGGTACGGCAGGCGGTCAGCCGCAAGCAGCCATTTGGAGTTTGGACTTACCTCCACCAGCGGAGTTGGCGGCGCATTCAAAATGTCAGGGATCGGCGGCGGCGCTTTTTGATAGCCATGCATAACGGACGGCTTTTCTTGCGGCGCCGATTGGGTGAATGCTCTAGCGGAAAAAAGAAAAGCAAGACAGATGAGTAATGAAGCAGGGAGATAACGCAGCAAGTTTCGCACAAGAACCACCTTTAATAATTTTGAACGAATGAGTCTACCCAAAGTTGAGGATGATTTGAAGAAGCCAATCTGGAGGGGTGTTCGATCTTTTGATCTTTTAGGCTTGCGCTTCGGCGATCGAGGGACGGCTCAGTTGTCGCGGCGTATTGGCGCAAGAATTCTTCTATATTGAATGGCTGGTTACTAACGTCACTAACGGAGAATGCTGCAGGTGTACTACTCTACATCCATAAGGTACATGCCCTTTGGAGTCCCATGACAGACGCGGTAATGCAAGAAGCAGCATTAAAAGAGGCCAACCAGGCTTTTAACAAACAGGTAACAACGCAGGTTGCCCGGATCACCGGTGAACTCAATCGGCTGGAGCAGTTATTGGCTGCGGGAATGGTGGATCGCCGTGTTTTAAGCGACTTTCGCTATGCTGTGGACCGCGCCCGGCAAACCGGGTGGCAGGTGGAAAAATGGCTGGACGGAGATAGCCGCGACCTCTCCACGGCAATCACGGAACAGCGTATTGGCTGCATTACACGCATGTGCACGCAGTTGGCCGCAGAGCTTGAAGTGCAGGGAAAAGATTTTGCCGGTATGGAGCCTCTGCGCACTGCAATGCAAAAGCTTGATGCCGCGCTGACCAAAACTGTTTAACGATTTCTGAGACAGCAGCGCCGCTGGTAAGATGTCTCCAGCCTATGAGAAGCCTTTTTGCAGCGGTCCTGATCGCAACCCTGATTTCTCCCACATTGGCGCAGAAGCCACGGCAGCAGCAGTGGAGACCCTACATCTTTCCAGATGATGGCTTCAGCATCATGCTGCCCACGCCGGTCACTCCTTACAACGATAACGGCGATCGCCATATTCATGTGTACACAGTCCGTCTAGGCGACGGCAGTGTTTTCAGCCTGCGCGCTGTCCATAAGCTGATGGATTGCGAAACGACCCTGGCCGATCTCTGGGACAAGGCTGATGCCAATAAAGATCCACAGAACCCGGTGGTTCGCGGCTCTCTCAAACAGGTCTCACTGGATGGCCTGAGCGGGTTGGAGTACGAAACCAGCAAAGCCGGAGAGAAAAATCTGCATCGCTTCCAATGCGGCAACAAGATTTTTTACATGTTTAGTGCAGGATACAAAGGAAAGCGCCCAGCCGACCTGGATAAGATCATCAATTCATTTCATCAGGTGAATCCGGTACACAAATAAATCGCTCGTTGCCGGAGCGATCTCAGAGCACGGCGGTTTCGTGCAGCAGTTCGCCTTTGGCAAAGCGCTCAAAGCCAAGGACAGAGACGTCATCCACAATATCTGTTTTTCCCTGCAAGATCAGATCGGCAAGGATTTTTCCGGTAGCGGGCGAGTGCATTACGCCGTGTCCGCTGAAACCATTAGCAAGAAAGAAGCCGGGTACAGCCGCGACCGGGCCAAGAATGCAGTGGTGATCGGGCGTCATCTCATAGAGTCCAGCCCAGGCACGTTTAGGATTGATAGGAAGATTTTCAAACGCAGGCACGCGGTCGGCGGCGTGCATCAGGATTTTTTCAATGAATGCAGGTTCGAAGTCAGTTTTATAGCCGGGCATTTCTTCAGGATCGTTCCAGGCCAGGAGAAAGCCGCGGCCTTCAGGACGGAAGTGGAAACCGGTGCTCATATCGATGACCATGGGCGAGGAGTGGGGAAAATCATCAAATGGCTCTGAAGGCACAAGCATACGGCGCAGCGGTTCTACCGGGAGATCGACGCCAACGAATTTAGCGATCTGCGCAGCCCATGCGCCAGCCGCGTTTACCACTGTATGCGTAGCCACAGGGCCGCGCGTGGTCTCAACGCTAAAGGCACCGCTTCCATCGGTGGTGATCCCGTTGACCTCAGTTTTCTTCCACAGCGTTGCGCCCTGTTCAACGGCTGAGGCCATAAATCCGTTCATGACGCTGTAAGGATCGACAAAACCATCCGTGGAGCAGAAGCTGCCGCCCAGAACGTCATCTGAGCGAAGCTGCGGCAGCATGGCGCGGATTTCTTCGGCAGGAAGCAGTCGTGCGGTTTTCAGGCCGAGTTTTTCCTGACGCTCAAAATTGTCACGCAGATAGTTGAGATGAGATTGCTTGGTCGCCAAAAAAAGATAGCCCTGCGGGCGATAGTCGGCAGGGTGGCCCACCACCTCTTCAAACTTTGAGTAAAAGGGAATTGAGTACAGCGACATCTGTATGTTCACCGGGGTAGAGAATTGGGCGCGCACGCCGCCCATGCTCTTGCCCGTTGATCCCTTGCCCTGCGAGCTTTCGCGCTCAATGACCAGGACGCTCTTGCATCCGGCATGAGTGAGATGCCAGGCAATGCTGGAACCAACAATACCTCCCCCGATAATGACTACATCTGCTGTCTGCATGGCTATTTGGTCTTAAGCGTCTCCCATTGTTTAAACACGGTTTGCGCTTCAGTAAGAGTCTTTTCCGCAGCCTGCTGTTCTTGAGCGGTAGGTGCGGCATCAGCACTATCGATAGAGACAATGAGCTGACTCAGATTGCCTATGATCTTGGCAAAAGCAGGAGGCGCAGCAGGGCCTTCGCTTTCGGCTTCACCTCGGCGACGGCGCTCACCGGCAAGTTTCTGCTCATCAGCCGCGCTGATTTTGCCCGCCTGGGCTGCGGCGTGGATTTCTTCCACCGACTGGTTCGCCTGGCTGATGGTCCGAACCAGCTTGAGTTCAAGATCGAACTGTTTTGCGAGATCCGCCGCAGTGGTTTTTACGCGCGGGTCCATCACCAGCTTGAACGGCTGAGTGTAAGACTTGCCATCTACGATGAGCCTCGCCTGGTAAGAGCCGGGAAGAGCTTGCGGACCTTCAGGCTCGCGCGGCGTGTCAGTGCCAGCCGCGGTTGACATGCTGTAACCGGGCTGCGCAACGGGCGGAGCAGAGTAACGAATATCCCAGATGAAACGATGCATGCCTGCCGTGGCGGGCAGTGGCGCTGGAGGGTTGAACCAATACATGGGGAACGCTGGCGGTGAAGGCGGATGGAACGGCTGATCTTTACTGGAGTACGAACGAATGACCTGTCCTTTCGCATTTAAAATTTCAAGTTTTACTTCAGCTTGCGCTGCCGACTTCAAGTAATAGTAGAAGATTGCTCCGGGCGGGGGATTTTCACCTGCGGGCTCTTCTGCTGGCAAAGGCGTGTCATGGTTGGTGTTGGCGCGAATACGCATAGCCGTAACAGGCACGAACAAATGCGCTGGCGATATCGCCACGTCAGTAGTGAGCTGACGCAGCGGAGAGATGTCATCCAGAATCCAGAATGAGCGCCCATGGGTGGCGATAACCAAATCATTGTCTTTGATCGCCAGATCATGCACCGGTGAAACGGGCAGATTGAGCTGCAGCGGCTGCCAGAAATCACCGTTATTGGTAGAGAAATAGACACCCAGCTCAGTCCCGGCAAAGAGCAAACCCTTCTTGACGGGATCTTCACGTACTGCCCGAACGTAAGCTCCTTGAGGAATGCCATTGTTGATGCGTGTCCAGGTCTTGCCGAAATCATGAGTACGATAAATGTACGGACCAATGTCATCCAGTCGATGGCGGTCAATGGCTGCATAAGCAGTGGCGGCGTCAAAGTGTGAAGCTTCAATCAGGCTGATCTTGCTCCAGTCAGAAAGATTTGGAGGCGTGACATTTTCCCAGCTTTTGCCATCGTTGCGCGTCAGGTAGATCAGGCCGGTATCGCTGCCAGTCCAAATCTCTCCGGCCTTTACTGGTGAAGGCGCAATGGTATAAACCACGCCATGCCCGCGCACCTTGGCATTGGCCACGGTGAGAGGGCCTTCTTCTGAAGCCTTGGGATCGGTGCCGGTGAGATCAGGGCTAATCGCTTGCCAGCTATTGCCGCGATCGGAGGTGCGCATCACATACTGCGAGCCGAAGTAGAGCGTGTGCGAATCCTGCGGAGAAAATACCACTGGTGAGGTCCAGGTAAAACGGTGTTCTGGATGGGCTTCACCGAAGTTGCGAATCGCATCCGGCGCAATGACCTGCGCCTGGCCGGTGCGGCGATCATAGCGGAAAAGCTCACCATAAGTTCCGCCGCCATAAATGGTGTTGGGATCAGAAGGATCAGGAGCAATGTAACCGCTCTCGCCGGCGCCTGCGGGGTGCCAATCGCGGAAGGTGATAGTGCCGTCATTGCTGCGGCTGAGGATGTACACGCTGCCGCTATCCTGCTGCGCGCCGTAAACGTGGTAAGGAAATTCGTTGTCTACAGCGACGTGATAGAACTGGGCCGTCGGCTGGTTGTACCAACTGCTCCAGGTGTGGCCGCCATCAACGCTCACGCCCACACCCTGATCGCTGCCGAAAATCAATCGCTGCGGGTTAGAAGGATCAATCCAGAGGGCATGATAGTCGTCGCCGCCGGGAGCGCCCTTGATGGCGACAAAAGTTTTTCCCGCATCGGTAGAACGATAGATGGAGACATTGGGAATGTAAACCGTGTCAGGGTTTTTGGGATCGACGTAAATTTCGCCGAAGTACCAGAGGCGGCCGAGGCGCGGATCATGGCTGGTGCGAACCCAGGTCTGGCCGCCATCGTCGGACTTGAACACGCCACCCTCTTTCGTGTCGATGAGCGCATAGACGCGCTGGCCATGAGTGCCGCGCGCAACGGCCAGGCCTATGCGTCCCCAATCTCCGCTGGGAAGGCCGCCTCCTGTTACTGGATTCCAGACGTTGCCGCCATCGGTGGATTTATAGATTGCGCCGGAAACGGTGATTGGCGGATAAGCGCTCCAGGGCGGGCGACGATCATGCAGCAGCGCCGCCCAGACGGTCTGAGGATGATCGGGATCAAGCGTGATATCGATAGCGCCGGAGTCTTCATCGCGGTATAGGACTTTCTGCCAGGTGGAACCGCCATCAGTGGATCGAAAAACGCCACGCTCTGCGCCGGGGCCGTAAGCACTGCCCATGGCCGCGACAAAGACGACATTAGGATTTTGCGGATCAATGGCAATGCGGCTGATGTGGCGGGAATCCTTGAGGCCGATGTTTTTCCACGTGCGGCCGCCGTCAGTAGATTTGTAAACACCGTTGCCATAGGTGAGGTCAGAACGAAAATCGGATTCGCCGGTACCTACATAGATGACGTCGGGGTTTGACGGAGCAACGGCCAGCGCGCCAATAGAGGCGATGGGCTGGCCGTCAAAGATCGGCTGCCATGTAATGCCCCCGTTGACGCTCTTCCACACGCCCCCGCCGACGCCGCCAAAGTAGTAGACATTTGGCTGGCTCTCAACGCCACTGACTGCAACGGTACGCCCGCCGCGATGAGGGCCGATCATGCGCCAGCGCAGGCCGCTGTAAAGAGCGGGATCTAACTGCTGCGCGTTGAGCGCTAGCGATGCAAGCAACAGAAACAAGAATGCCGGGACGAAACGGAAGCAGGAAGATGATTTGGGCATAAGCAGAGCATTGTACTATCTGGAATCCCGAACCCGAGTGACCGTGGGCCTTGGCGCGCATGTTTGCGCGTGGCGGGTGACTGAGCGGGTGAGAGCCCCCCTACCCGCAAAGAGGAAGGTGAGGACAAACCGCGACGAGACTTAGAACCGATACAGGTTTGGAAGGAAAATAGGGATCCCTCACGCGCCAAGTGCGCGTTCGGGACTTCGAAAAACCCGCAAAAACGCGAGTTCGGGATTTTCAGAAAAAAGCTTCTTCTGGTAAATTCAGAGGTACTCCATCCATTCATTGAAGGACTCTGCAAATGAAAATCAGGGAAACCGGTGTGCCCGGCTACGAGCGCGTAGTGTGCGGAGCGGACGAAGCAGCAGGTTATCAGGGGATTATTGTGGTCCACAACACGGCGCTGGGCCCTGCCGTTGGTGGCACGCGATATTGGAGTTACAAGACGGAAGAAGAGGCGCTGACCGACGGACTGCGGCTGGCGCGCGGCATGACTTACAAAAACGCGCTGGCAGGCTTGCCGTTTGGTGGAGGGAAATCCATTGTGCTGCGCGATGGCAAAGCGGCGGATCGCGAACAGCTTTTCCGGGCGCATGGCCGACTGGTAAACACCCTGGACGGCAAATACATTACAGCGGAAGACGTGGGCACCAGCCCAACGGACATGGATTACATTTTGAAAGAAACCAGTCATGTCGGCGGACTGCAAGGAAGGTCGGGCGATCCGTCGCCGCATACGGCACGCGGCGTCTTTCGGGCCATGCAGGCAGCGGCCAAATACAAGTGGGGCAGCGATGATCTGGGCGGCAAAACTGTAGCCATTCAAGGTTGTGGTCACGTAGGTTATTTTTTGGCCAGCGAACTGGCGCGCGTGGGCGCGAAGCTGATTGTTGCCGATGTGGACAGCGCGAAGGTGAAGCGCATGGTGGATGAGCATGGCGCGATGGCGGTAGCGCAGGGTGAGATTTATTCTGTGGTGGCCGATGTCTTTGCGCCGTGCGCGCTAGGCGGTGTGCTGAATGACCAAACTATTCCGCAGCTGAGAGCTGAACTGGTGGTTGGCGCAGCAAATAATCAGTTGCTGGAACCTCGCCATGGCGATCTTCTGGAGCAGCGCGGCATTCTTTATGCACCTGACTACGCAGTCAACGCGGGCGGCGTGATCAATGGCTGCTGCCGCGAGATGCTGGGTTGGGACGTGCCCAAAACGCTGGCCAAGACCGATGCGATCTATGACACGCTACTGCGCATCTTTGCTGTGGCTGAGCGGGAGGGGATTCCGACATATCAGGCGGCTGATAGGCTGGCGGAGGAGAGATGGATGGTGAAAGCAACTGGATAAGTTGCGGAACACCTCAGTGGCTAAGCCGGCACATCGGACTCGGTTTAACGCAGGCATAAAAATGCCTGCTCCACCCGGTTACTGCTGGCAGAAAAAGTTCAGCTCCTATCTTTTCTTTTTGATGTACAGCAGCTTATCGACTTCAGCAATTGTGTTGCCTTCCGAATCTTTAATTACCACCAGAAATTGTGGTTCGACCTTGGGTTGCGTATCGGCGGCGGTGCGAATTTCGGCGATCTGCTCTTCACTGAGATGGAATGAAGCCTTCATCAGGCCTTTGCCCGGCTTCTTGAAGCGAATGCTGGCGGCCTTGTCCCAGACGATATAGCCGGGACCAAGAATGTTCATCAGCATGAGCATATAAAAAGGATCGACCATGGAGTAGAGCGAGCCGCCGAAATGCGTGCCTACGTAATTTCGATTGTAGAAGCGCAGAGGCATCTCGACTTCGACGTCGCGAAAATCGTCTGAAATACGGGTAACGCGAACGGCCGCTCCGAGGTAAGGCGGATAAAAATTGATCCTGCGATGCAGCTTGCGGGCTGCGCCATTGTTGCCGGTTGAGGCCATGGTTTTTCCTTTGTCTCTAAGATGCTCTGAGCTAGGGCTGAGTTTCTGATTTTGTCTGCGCCTGCAGCGCGTCCGACGGCGGGTTGGAGTGGTTCATGTGAACGATACGCCATCTTCCGGCGCTTTTGCGGCAGAGAGCGGTGCCACGCGCGGTGATGATCTGCTGCGAGAGCACGATTTTGAGATCATATTCCACCCAAACGGCGTCTCCAATGAGGTGATGCGCGCGCGGAACCATGGTAAGAAAGGCGTGCGGCTGAACCTGAAAATATTTCTTGTGGTAATAAGCCATGACCGCATCGCGTCCGTAGAAATCTCCACCAAAGGTAAAAGTAACGATTTGCGGATCGAGGCATTCGGCAAATGCAGATTCGTCGGCGCGGTTAAATGCCTCTTCACAGCCCACGAGTTGCTGGTGAAGCTCGGCCAGGGTAGCCTCTGCCGTCTTTGAATCAGCCACCAACTCAGCAGTGTGGTTTTTGAGATCGAGCGTGACGCCGAGGCGTGAAAGCAGATCAACGCCAAGAATGCCGTCAATCTTTTTGCCGCAGGCATGGCCGATGGGTGAAAGATCCACAGCGGGAAGATGAAGATCAGTCAACCGGTGCTCGCCGATCACAAGATCCGTCAGGATGACCTCCCGGGACTTGGTTTCAACCGTGCCGCTCCAGGAAGTAACGGAGACTTTGCTTGGATCGCCATGCGTAAAAGACTTGCTATTGAGCATGGAGGTGGCTGCGGTATCGACCAGGAAACGCATTTTTGCTTTTGCGCCAGCCACGGTGACTTCAACGACCGGAAGACCGTCACAGCTATCCAGATGAACTTCTTCAGCAACAGCAAAACGCGCGGCTGCAAGGGACAGGAAGAGAAACAGGCTGAGCGCGAGACTGCGGGGCATTGGGGGCCTCCAGACCAA
>DASRDW010000244.1:0-2204 GCA_035652415.1 Candidatus Angelobacter sp.
GCCGGAGCCAGGCCGAACAAGATACCGCTGATCAGAGATACCGCAATAGTGAACGCCAGTACACGCGGATCAAGATGAAGTTCCAGGGATATAACTTGCCGTCCGCTCGAAAGCAGAGCAACCAGAATGTTGCCTTGCCCATTTGGCCACCAGCAACCCCAGCGTTCCTCCGCAAACCGCCAGCAAAACGCTTTCAGTCAGTAGCTGCCGGACAATCCTGCTCCGGCGCGCACCCAGGCTCAAACGCACGGCGATCTCACGTTGGCGAGCACTGGCCCTGGTCAGCAACAAGGCTGCTACGTTGCCGCAAGCAATCAAGAGCACGGCGCCGACCATCATCATCAACAAAAGCAGAGAGTCAGAAAATTGTCTGCGCAAACTGCTCAGCCCTTGTTTGATAGGCGCAAGTTGCAAAACCGGCTTGTTAGGATTGGGGTCGGCATAAGCCGCCGTGAGCGTGCGATCATACACTACGCGCAATTCCGCTTCGGCTTCCCTTTCGGTGACTCCGGGCTTGAGCCTTCCTACAATGCCGGCCCACCAGGTCTTGGGATCGCTGACAAAGGTCAATCCATCATCAGTCGGATATTGCCGCGCCAGGTCCGCCGAATATTGGTTTAACGACACAAAGATCCCTGGTAAGACTCCCGGCTCCAGGCCAAAAAAATCTGGTGGTGTCACGCCAACAATCGTTACAGGAAAACCATTCATCACCATCGCCTTGCCGACTACAGATGAGCTGCCGCCCAAGTGCCGCTGCCAAAAGTCATAAGAAACTACTGCCACCGGCGATGCTGCTGCCTGATCATCCTGCGGCAGCAAGGTGCGTCCCATGACCGCCTCCACACCAAGACCGGCAAAGTAATTGCCGGAAACACCGTGCAGTTGAGCGGTTTCCGCATGTCCGTCAATGCCGATGTTTACAGGTTCATCATTGGCGGCAAAAGCAAAGGTTTCAGAAAATACGCCATTCTCTTTCTGCAACTGTTGGTAAGCCGGATAAGAAAACGAATAGCTGACATATCCCTGGCCAGGCTCTTTCATACCGCGCCTTCCAGATCACTCACATACTTCTGTGGCCAATCTTTGGCGTGCCATTGCAACATTACAAGCTGCTGTGGATTCTGAACAGGCAACATGCGGAGCATGACAGCGTCAATCGCGCTGAAGATGGCAGTATTGGCGCCAATGCCCAATGCCAAGGAGACGATAACAACGGCAGTAAATCCGGGAGTACGGCGCAGCATACGCACGGCGTAGCGGAGGTCCTGCAGAAATGTCTCAAGAAAATGGATCCCGCGGGCTTCGCGATAAGCCTCCTCAGTCTGTGCAATTCCGCCCAGATGCAGTCTTGCGGCTTGCTGAGCCTGCTCTTCCGTCATTCCCTGCTGGCGCTTCTCTTCCACCAGCATTTCCGATGAGTTTGAAGTTCCGCATTAAGTTCGCAATCCTGCCATTTCTTTGCAAACATACCCTTGATTTTGGCAATGAGGACACGCAATCCAGTCATCCAAATGCTCCCCTTGGTAACCGTCTATCCTGGTCAGGCGATTCCTGTTGTTATCCAACATAAGAATAGACTCCATCTCCTTTTGAATGTCAACAGGAGAAATTCTGGCCTTAAAAACATTCTCTGGATTGCTTTTACCGTCAGATCAACCTTGAAGTACTACTTTAGGTTGGAACAGCGTTCCAGCCACGCGTCGCGCAATGGCCAGCAGTTCCCTTTGCCCGGCAAAAACCCGAACCAATGGTGCTTTGCTGAACTCAGGCAGATTAACGGCCCCGCCATGGCGAATCTTGGCTGCGCTCTCCGGTGGCGCGCTGACAGCAGGAAATTCCGGCAACACCAGCCGGGGATGTAGAAACAGCTTATCCAGAGAACCAGCAGTGGCAGCCTGTTCCAGAGCTTCCAGCGTATGCGCTTCTTCAAGGGTGAACTCTCGCACTGCAGTACGTTCTAATTCGGCCAGGTGCGCGCCTGTTCCCAGCTTTTGGCCAAGATCATGGGCCAGAGATCGCAGATAGGTGCCTGAGCTGACCCAGGCTTTGAAGCGCGCACGGCATTCATCCCAGGAAACGATCTTAAGCTCCTTCACCTCTACCTGCCGGGGCTTCATCTCAACCGGTTGGCCTTTACGCGCCAGGCGATAGGCGGGAATGCCGGCAATCTTTTTGGCGGAAAAAGGCGGCGGCAATTGTTC
>DASRDW010000245.1:0-5962 GCA_035652415.1 Candidatus Angelobacter sp.
TAAGGGGGTGTGAGCAGCGTGGCCTTAAAATCGGGGTTGTTCATGCCCACAGTTACCGGCAGAACGCAGGGTATTGCGGAGATGGCAGCTAGCCACGTTCCTTATGATTCGCTAAGCGATGCGGAGGTCATGCTCCGCGCCGGAACCGATGATGACGCGGCTTACGAGTATCTCGTAACCAAGTATCACCGGCCGATGATCGCCTTCATGTACCGCATGTGCCGCAGCCAGGCGCTGGCGGAAGAGCTGGCGCAGGAAGTTTTTTTGCGTGTCTATCGCTCGCGCAAAAGCTACGCGGCAGAAGCCAAGTTTACGACCTGGCTTTACCGCATCGCCACCAATCTGGCCGTGAACTATGCGCGCGACCACAAGGTGGAGCGCAGCGGCAAGATGGTAAGCCTGGATGAGCCGGACGAAGAGTCTGGCACCACCCTGGACGTGCCTGATCCCACGCTGAATGTGGAACAGAACATTCTTCGCCGGGAGCGGCTCCAGGCCATCAAGAAACAGGTAATGGCGTTGCCGGAAAAACAGCGCGCCGCGGTCTTAATGCACAAGTATCAGGGGATGGATTACAAGGAAATCGCGGAGGTGCTCAAGCTGAGCGAGTCCGCCACTAAGTCACTGCTGTTTCGCGCTTATGAAACACTGCGCGAACGGCTCAAGGAATTTGTATGAACTGCAACGATGTTCGGGAAAATTTGATCGGGTTGCTCACCGGTGGTCAGGCCGACCCGCAGGTGACAGCTCACGTGAGCCAGTGCAATGCCTGCACTGCGGAACTTGCCTCCTTGCAGGAGACAATGGCATTGCTGGATGAATGGGAGGCTCCGGAGCCTTCCACTTACTTTCTTACGCGCCTGCGTGCGCACGTGAAGGAAGAACGCGAGAAAGCTCCAGCAGCCAAATGGGTTGCATGGCTGCGCCGTCCGGTGCTGGCTGTCTCTTTGGCAACCATGCTGGCTGCAGGGGGATTGCTGTACCGCCTGGTGGATGTAACGCATCAGTCGGCTTCCGATGGGTCGCCGCAAGTTGGGACCGCAGTAGCTGATATCGAATCACTGGACAAAAATCATGACCTATTGATTGATACCGATCTGGTGAACGAATTGACGGGCGCACCGTCAGACGATGTAGCCGAGCCGTAAAAATTCTGCTCGGGGGAGAGCGAATTTGTGACCGGGGCCACAGTAACTACAATCTTGCTGTTTTCAGGGATGCTGACCCTCTCCGTGCCTCCGCACACCAATACGCGCGGAGCGAACCGGATTCCCGTTGTGGCCTTACAGGCTGGCCAGGGGCAGAAAACCGCCAACGGGGGCAATCGTACGGGGCAAAAGGGCGGGCGAAAGATGGGCGATTGGCTTGAAACCCACAAAGACCTTCCTCCCGACCAGCAATTGAAGGCGTTGGAAAACGATCCATTCTTCAAGCGTTTGCCGCCCCAGCGTCAGAACGCGCTTCGTGAGCGTCTGAAAAAATTCAACAGCCTGCCGCCGGAAAAGCGTGATCAGGCTTTGAAGCGCATGCAATTCCTGGCCAAACTGTCGCCGCAGCAGCGCGAAGAACTGCGCAACGCCAGCCAGGAAATTAAAAAGCTACCCCAGGACCGGCAGGTGGCGGTCCATAAAGCTGTGCGTCATCTGCGCCAGATGCCGCCAGATGAGCGCAAGCAGGTGCTGGAATCAGATCGCTTTCACACTACTTTTTCTGATCAGGAACAGAAGCTTATCGGCCAGTTGGCGGAGATAAATCCTCCTGGGGAAGGCGGAAGCGCGCAGGGAATACAGCCCAAATAGCGTCTTCTAGCAAGCGCTCGATCCGCATCCATAGCTCAAACGTTTGAGTATCCGAATGGGTTTCTCAGCGTTTTTCTTGATGGTTGGGGAATCTGACTCATCTCGTTTTTTCACAACATAAGCGATCACCCGAGGCACGGTTGCCCACCGGTACTCTAGCGGCCCTTGCATCTTCCATTCCCACGGGCCTTCCACTTCCTTGATCTCTTTGTGGGATCCGATCTCGCGGTGCTTGTTGGTAAAGACCAGATGAAATTGAAACGTAGTCATTGTGACGTGGGGAAATTGCGGCGGTATATATCGCAATGTTGAATCGATCTCTCCAAAATCATCGGTCCATTTTGTCTCCACTTCGGCTTGGCCATCTTTCATCCACATCTCTCCCAAGGCCCCACCTGTGGAAACAAGGATAATTTTACTGTCCTTCGGATAAGCCATGGATTGATCGAACAGCTTTGCTGTTTCTGACCAGCCCTGAGGAGTCAGCATTGCGCCGGAGGCGATGAATCTCTCAAATTTGATCACAACCAATTCAGTTGCTTTTCCGTTCGAGACGGGATCACGCGCAAAATCTGCTTGCACGGTCAGCAAAAGAAGCACAGGAATCCATTTCAGCCGTTGTTTCATTCGTGGATTGTTCTGAGGCTAAGACACCACGACCAGCTGAAAGTTCCCAGGTTACTTTAGTTCATCAACGCCATAGACCTTCGCAATGAAAGCGCAGTCTGGCGGATCTCTTCGGCGTCGGAAGCGTCAGGGGACATCTTTACGTACTCTTCAAAATCGTTAAGGGCGCCACGATAGTCATTAAAGTTGTAGCGCAGCTTAGCGCGCTGCTTCACGTCTTCGGGCGAGCGTGGATAGATGACCAGGATCAGGTCCACCACTTGCAGTGCGCGGCGGAAATCGCGCTGTGAGATATAAATGGAGCGCAGGTTGTTGAGCATACGCGTCAGCATCTGCCGGCGCGTAACTGGCAATAGAAATTCCGGTTGCAATGCAAGCTGGCCGGAATAAATGTCGTTGAGCTTTTGCCGGCAATCTTCTTCGGTGACAATTGAGCCGCGCTCAAAGGCATCGATCAAAATGGAACGGCCGTCGATGTCGTAGTGCTTTAGCAGAAAATGTCCCGGCATCCCTACGCCTACCAGTGGAAAGCCGATGCGGCGGCCAACTTCCATATAAATCAGCGCCAGGCTGATGGGAATGCCAAGCCGGCGATCGAACACGTCATGGAGAAACGAGTTGTGCGGATCGTAATAATCCACGGTGTTGCCGCGGAACATCTCTTCCTGGAACAGCACCTCATTCAAAGCCGCAATCAGGTGCGTGGGCTCATCAGGATCCTGAATCTTGGCCTTGGCGCGCTGCGCCAGTTCTTCCACCCGTCGAACGTAGCGCTCAATATCGAGCTGCGGGTCTTCAATGCGAGCAAGGGTAAGCGCGGCACGCAGCAGATCGACGTGCTCGTCCTCAACATCAGAACGCACCAGCGCGGCGAAAGCCTGTGTAAGATCAGAAACAGCCTTGGGTTCCACAATAAAATTGTAGCTGAAATGCTGTGGCTATTGCGTGGCGCTTCCATGATTTCTGGTGGGCCACAGCCGGTGCGGCAGCAGATAAGTGAATCCGGCAAAGCCTTCCAATTGCGTTGAAGTGCTGGTCAGGCCGCGATTAAAGCCTGCATCAACCACAAGGTTGGGCCGCACCTGATAAGAGATGGCCCACAGATTCCCTACGGCATTACCGTGCAAAAATGGCTGAGTAAAATGCCACAACTCTCCCGCGAGCGTGAACTTTTTGAGCGGATGTGAAATCGAAATCGTCTGCCCAAATTGCGCGCGGCCCACATGGTCCTCTAGCTGCTCGTTGAACATACCGTTCAGGTCAAAGTGGAAGCCGGCAAGATCGTCGCTGATCAGGAGCAACACGCTGTGCTCGGGCGTGCCAAAATCTACATCAGGAGCAGCGCCGTTGTAAACATGTTTGAAGTAGCTGAGTGCGATGGTAGGCCGCTTCTTATGGCCGGGCAGCGCCACTGCCTGAAATCCGACCAGAACGTCTCCGGGATTGAATTCTCTGGTGGGCCCAAGGCCGGTATGGACCACCGGTTCACTCTGCACCAGAAACTGCAGCCGGGGATGCACCGTCAGCTTGGTCACCTGGTTTATGCCCAGGCGGCTGGAGAACTCCGCGGAATCCGCGGCAAATTGGACGCCGTTTTCAAATTGCAGATAGCCAACCGGCGTCAGCGTAGCCGGGGTCGCCACCGTGGGGCGCGCCGGATTGGCCTCGAGAGTTTCATCGTTGTCTTTTTGCGCGCCATTGTCTGAATTCTGAGCGCCATTGTCTGAATTGGACTGCGCCACCGCGCCCGCTGTCATGGCAAGGAGAAAAAGGATGAAGAATACCCAGTGCTTTGATCGCTGAGTTTGTGCAGTAAGAAAAGAAATCAGCATTATTGGATTTTTATGCCACCTCTTGACAGAGTGTCTTTCAAACCAGAATAGCTGCAATTCATATCCATCTACAGAAGTTCTTTTTTGCGCCCTTCGACTGCTAGAACGAATTTCAGCCGGCAATTATTCCCAAAAATCCAGAAAATTTATGCATGACGATCAGCAGGGCAACCAAGCGAACCAATCGCTCTCACACCAAATAATCACCAAAAAGGGGGCGGCCCGGTAAAGGCCGCCACGCCAGGTCAATTTTCAACTAAAAGTGAAACCCAAGCTCCGCTGAATACGAACGCGGCGAAACAAAATGCGTTCCACTGAAAGTTGAGAGGAAGTTATAAAGAGCGGTCTTGTTGGTAATGTTGATGGCGCTCAACTGCAGGCTCCATTTGTAACGGTCGCCGTGCAAAAGATTGTCATGCCCCACGGCCAGATCAAAAAGATTGCGCGGCGCAATCCGCGGCGGATTGTGGTCATCATTTTCCGTTCCCGGCGCGGGGATGGAGATGCGGGTTGATCCCAACTGCGCGGGCGCACAGCTCGTCAGCGGAGAACTCAATGTGGGGAAGATGTTGCCGCAGAACAACCCAGCCTGCAGTTGCTGATCAGCCGTCAGTCCGGTCAGATCCACTGGTGTAGTACCGTCAGTTGCAAAAGGCACTGCGCCTGCAACCAGGCCGCTGTCATATCGCCAGTTGAAACCCACCCACGGCCCGCGCTTGCCTGCCTGATATTGCAAGTGCATGGTTTGATTGAATGCTTCATCATGGTCAATGCGGAATGCCCCGATCGCTGAAGGTGCTGCGCCGGCTCCGCCGAGCTGTGGCGTAAAGAAACGCGAAGCCACGCTGGAGAAGACATACAAAGCCGAGAACCCATGGAAATTCGGCACGCTTACGCGGCCGGCCACTCCGGGGATTTTGGAGTTATGCCATTCAATGGGAAAGGTGAGCGGCGTACTGCCAAAAACTCCGAAGTCATAGGCATTATGCGTATATTTCCAGACATACTCACCGGAGAAGACCAGATACTTGCCAAATGCCTGCTGCAGGCCGGCATGAAATTCATTGCGCCAGCCGGGAGAAAACGGCGTGGCAGAATTTGATACACAGACCAACAGCGGATTCAGGACCGGATCGGCGCAACCGGTGCTGGAAAGTATCAGGTTCTCATTGAATGGGGTTTCCAGCAGCCGCGCGTAGGAGGCGCGAAGGACGGTATTGGTCTTCTTGATGTCATAAGCAATGCCGATGCGCGGCTCAGCTTCGCCATGGGATACAAAGCCGTTGTACATGTCCCCGCGCATCCCCAGATTGAATGTCCATCTGCCTGCGGTGATTGCATCCTGCAGATAGAGGGACAGCAGCTTGATGTCCGTATGGCCGTCAAATGGAAACAGGCTGCCTCCGCGGGTCAGGTCAACCGGAAGCAAAAGGCTGTTGAAAGCCGGATTCGCTGAACCACCCGGATTGACCGGCCCTCCACATTGCCCAGGGTTTGTCACCGTGGGGTCAGTATCGGGACTTCCATCTGAATTGAGGCACACGGCGTTCAGCGTGGGATCAACAATGCCAAAGCGGTCATTCTCGCTGAGAAAAGTCTGCTGATATGTCGCGCCGGCTTTAAAGTTGTGTATGCCCTTGGCATAAGAAATATCGGAACGGATTCCCGCGTTGGTCAGCCTGCGGTCTTGCGCTAATGTCTCCT
>DASRDW010000246.1:0-17730 GCA_035652415.1 Candidatus Angelobacter sp.
AAAGCATCTTGCGCCAGATCGGTGCCGCCCTCAGTGAGGTTCAGTTCCAGATAGATTTCTGATTCGTCAAGATCGCACAACGCCTGGTGATAACGATCACCCAAAGTGGAGCACAGTGCGCGTGTCTGGTCATAGAGCTCAATAGCGCGCAGATATTCGCCGCGCAGGTAGTGCAGATAAGCAACGTTGTAGTCAGCTTCCGCTACAACCAGAGAAAAGCCGTGTTCCAGGCAGTGCTGGCGAGCCAGCCGGTAGGTCTCCTCAGCGCGTGGAAAGTCATGCAGGCTGATGTAACAAACGGCCAGGTTCCTGAGCACAGAGGCGATATCCAGCGACTCTCCGCACTGTAGAAACTCGCCATAAGCACGCTCATAAAGCTCAATGGCTTCCTGAAAACGGTCCTGGCGGTAATAGATGTTGGCAATGTTGCTATCCAGTCGTGCCAGGCGTACCCGGTCTTTATGAGCATGGAAAATTGTGCGGGCAATCTCGCCCAGCTTGAAGGCGCGTTCATACTGACCGTCATAGATCAGGCTGTGCAGGGCGCCGCTGATGGTGCGGGCGTAGTCCACGTCGCGGCCGGTCTCTTCAAAAATCTTGAGCGCCTTTTCATATTCCTGAATGGCAGGTTTGTGCTTGCCGCTCAGATAAAGAACGTGCCCAATGGCACGGGCGCTCTGGGCGGAGGCATAAGGATCGTTTATCTCCTCCGCAACCCAGGAGCTGGCTTGCGCAAGCTTGCCCGCTTTCTCCAGGTCAATGTGGGCAAACGTGACCACCGCGTTATAGAGGGAATCTACGGTCTGAGCGCCGCACATTGCTTTGCGGGCAGCTAAAAAGGCGCGGCGATCTTTCTCTTCTGCAATGGCCGCAAGGTCCACGATCCACTGCTCCACCCCTAAGTTTGCACCCTGCTCCGACATCTAGAATCCCAATTCCGCCAATATCTTTTGCAAACGATTGAGACAACGCCCGCGAATAAAACCAATGGATCCTGTAGCCAAACCCAGCTTCTGCGCCACCTCGTTGTAAGGCACCGGAGGCTGCTCATAAAAAAGGAGCTTCACCAGTTCCGCACATCGCGGAGTTAGGCGTTCAATGGCGTCGCGGACAGCCTGTTCTTCCTGGACTTCCTGCATCATCTCCGGAGCTGCCGCGATTTCTTCCGCCATCTCCTGCTCCATGGCATCCAGCTCCACATCGTTCTTCTGCTGCTTCTTCGAGTGGAAACACTTGTGGGTAGCCACCGTAATCAGCCATGAGCGCAGGGATTCAATCTTCCTCAGCTTGCCCAGGTTAGTGAACAGGTCAATGCAGACATTCTGGAAAATGTCTCCGGCATCGTCCGGGCTAAACCCATATTTCACCGGGACGGAGTAGATGAGCCGCTTGTACTTATCGATAAGCGTGTTCCAGGCGCGCTCATCGCCGGCCAGACACTCCTGCACCAGCCGCTCGTCTTCAGCAGCCGTCTCCCGGGTTGTGGGCAAAGATATTTCCTTGGCGTTGTCGTCCATTCAATGTTTTCCGGCGGGGGTGTGCCAAAAAAGTTCTTCTGCGTTCCAGAAAGTATACTGTTCAATGATTGCCGGACGAAAGTTACCCAGGTCTTGCTGCGCACCTACAAGGATATTAGGGCTTACCAGGTACACCATGGGGAGCTGCTGGGCCAGGATTTCCTGCACCTGGTCGTAAATCTTTTTTCTTTGTGGATAGTTAAGAGTTACCATTTGCTTCTGCATCAGCCGGTCGATTTCGGCTTCCCAGGGCGTCGCCGGTGTCTTTTCACCCATATTCCAAAGATGGGTCGCTCCATTGGACATCAGGAGATTGTTATCGGGCGTGGGGTCGGCGTCTCCCTTCACCATCCCCATCACAATCGCTTCATAATCATGCGAGTTCAGCACACGATCATTGACTGACCTGGCTTCCATGGTCACCACGTGAGCCGCAATCCCGATTTGCTTTAAATCGTCCTGCACCAGCGTTGCAATCTGGGTGCGCTGGCTGTTGCTGGAACTTACCAGGATAGAAAATTCCACAGGCTGGCCGGTGGAATCCACCAGCGTGCCGTCAGACTTCCAGGAAAACCCAGCGGTTTTCAGCAGCTCGCGCGCTTTAGACAAGGAGTGCATCGGCGCTGGAATGGCGGCGTTGACCCACTGTTTGTCACCCGGATTTTCATGCGTAGCCAGCGCGGTTGCCCGATTGTGATAAATTAGCCGGACAATTCCCTGCCGATCAATCGCGGTTGAAATAGCCTGACGGAAACGCACGTCACGAAACCATTTCTGCTTGCGCTCAATCTCAGGGTAACGGCCTTTGGTGTCGTCATTCAGGTTGAACATCAGGAAGTTGTATTCCAGGCCAGGCCCTATGTCATACAACTGAAAATGGCGTTTTTTTTGCTCAGACTCCAGCGCCGTAAAATTATCTGCGCTCAGACTGCTGATGATTTGTGATTCGCCTGCCTCAAAACGCATCACCTGCCCGTCCTGCGAGGGCACCGCGACAAAGGCCAGATCATCCAGATATGGCAGCCGCTGACCCTTAGAATCAATCTTCCAGTAGTAAGGATTGCGCTCCAGCACGATACGCTCGCCGGGCACCACCTGCTTAAGCCGGAACGCGCCTAAACCGGCAATCTTCTCCGGCGGAGTATTGAGGCCCCAGGATTGAGAGATTTTGCCTTCCTCATAGTCCTTCTTCAGCAAATGCCGCGGCAGGATGGCTACGCTATCAAACACGCGCTCAGCCGGCGCATAAGGGGCTGGGAATGTGAAGCGAACCGTATAGGCGTCGAGCTTCTGCACAGCCATGGGCTTGCCCCCGATGATCAGCAGGTCGCGTTGCGGCGAGCGCACTTTCTCATCCAGATAAACCTTAAAGGAAAAAAGCACGTCATCGGCGTCAAAGGGTGCGCCGTCAGAAAAGCGCAGGCCGCGGCGGAGCTTCACGGTAATCTGTGTGCCGTCTTTTGAAATTGTCCAAGACTTGGCCAGTGCAGGCTCGGTTTTCTGTGTCGCACGATTGATGTGAACTAAATCTGCCATCATGCGCGCATTCACGCCCTGCGAGTTCTGATCAATGGCCATGATGGGATTGAAAGTGCGCGGCTCAGATCTCTGGGCAATTACCAGCGTTCCGCCACGATTGCCCGGTTCACAAGTGGTGCGCAGCAACTCTTCCGGGGCAGCGCCTTGCGCCAGAGCGATTGACGGCAGCAACGCCAGAAGACAAAACAACGCGGAGCGGGCCATACACACCATGCGCCCATGAACCGGAATTCGCTGTTGGGTTAAATGTGTGATTTTATGCGCTCCTGTAACTTCTCTGCTAATGAGTGATACGCCAGAAAGACCGGGACCGGGGCCAATCCTGGCAGCAGCATCCACCAATAGGAGACCAGCACGTGATATTGCTGCGCGCTGGCAAGCATGTTGCCCCAACTGGGGAAAGGCTCGCCGATGCCCAGGCCGAGAAACGAAACAATGACTTCCGCCAGAATGAATTGAGGGATCAGCACCGTCATCTGCGTGAGCAGAACGCGAAACGTCAACGGCATAAGGTGACGGCGCAGCAGGTAGGCGTTGGACGCTCCGAAACCCCGCGCTGCCAGCACAAAATTCCGTTCGCGCGCGCTCAAAATCACGCCACGCACCAGGCGCGCCGGACGTCCCCAGCCCACAATGCCGATCACAGAAATCACCAGCAGAAACGCCGTGATGGGGCTGATCTGCAATGGCAGAAAAGCGCGCACAGCAATGAGCAGATAAAACCAGGGCACGGTGATAAAGATTTCCGCGAAGCGCATAGCTACGTCATCCACTCGCCCGCCATACATTCCGGCGATCGCGCCAAGCAAAAGGCCAGCAAGGACGGAGAGCGCAGCGGCGATAAATCCGGCAAACAAAGAGACCTGGCCGCCATAGAGCAGGCGCGAGAGTTGGTCGCGGCCAAAGCCATCCGTACCCAGCAAAAACATGCTGGCGGGTGCTTCAACACCAAAAAGGTGCAGATTGGAATGAAATGCCCCCAAGAGCGTGTATCCGTCTCCCCGCAAAAAGAATTCCATGCGGGCCGTCTGCGAACAATCCTGCGTATATTCAGTTAGATTGTCGCCGGCAAGTTTGGTGACATAAACAAACGGCCTAAGATGAAATTTTCCCTGGCAATCCACAAAATGCAAGTGCGTGGGTGGAGCATAAGGATACAGCCGGTCCTGCGTGTCAAAGCTGTATGGAGCAATGAACCCGGCCAGCAACACCACAACGTGAATCGCCACCAGAAACCACAGCGCCCATGCGAGGCGGAATGGCTTTCCCTGAAATCCCGAACCTGCCTTTTTTGCAGGTGAGGGATCGCTATGGCGACTCTCCGCTCTGGGTTTCAGAAAGTTCATGATTGCATCCTGATTCGGGGATCACAGACGTAAAGCAGAATGTCCGCCAGGAGATTGCCTGCGATCAAAAACGCTGTGGAGAGCAAGACCGCGCCGATCACGACAAAGAGGTCGCGGGAAAGAATTGCCTCCAGCAGCATGGGACCGATTCCGGGCCAGCCCATGACAACTTCTATCAAGAGAGAAACGCTCAGTAGCACCGCAACAGAGAGACCGAAGAGAGAGATCAGCGGATTGGCCGCAGCGGGCAAAGCGTAACGGAAAAGCAATTTCAGGCGCGGCAGACCGTGGCCTTCAGCGGCGCGCATGTAGGAAGAGTCCAACACCTCACGCACGCTGGACCGCACGTGGCGCAGGATCATTGCTAATAAACCTAAAACCAATGCAGCGACGGGCAGCACCATGTGCCAGCTCACATCGCGCAGCCACTGCCAGGTGCTTTGCTGGTCTAAGCTGGCAGAGGTCATGCCTCCAACCGGGAAAAGACCAGTCTTGAGCGCGATGAGTAAGGCCAGCAAGGCAACCAGCACGTCTGGCAACGCCAATAGAGTGGACGTTCCGCCAGAAAAAATTCGATCCATCCAATGGCTTTTGTTCCCGGCTATAAGGACACCCAAAGGCAAAGCAATCAACCACGAGATCAGTACCGCCGGCACGGTAAGCAGCAAGGTGTTGCGTGCGCGCGGCCACAGCAGCGTGGATGCAGGAGTGTTATAAGCAAAGGAATAGCCGAAGTCGCCCTTGGCTGAAGATTCAACCCACTTCCAGTAGCGCACGGGCATGGGCTGGTCCAGGCCATATTCCGCTCGCAGTCCAGCCAGCGTTTCAGCGGAGATTTGCGAGTTCAGTTTGAGGTCGGCAATGAAGTCTCCCGGCGCAGCCTGCAACAAAACAAAAAGCAGAATGGAGACGCCCAGCAGCATGACTGCTCCATGACCTGCGCGGCGAGCAAGATAACGAATCATGCTGTTACCTCCACGCCGGGGGCATGCAAGCGCTCACTGGCCTCAACCAGAGCGCGCGTAGCTGGATGTTTACCCTCGTTCAGCCGCGAGGGCGCAAGCTGCTCCACGATTTTACTGGACTCCATCACTACAACTTCCTGCGCAAAGAGCGCGATGAAGTTGAGATCGTGCGAGATATAGAGATACGTGAGGCCATGACGGGCTTGCACGTCCATCAGCAAGCGGACCATCTGGGCTTGCCGCGGCATGTCGAGACCGGAAAGAGCTTCATCCATGATGAGCAGCTTTGGCTCGGCTGCCAGTGCCCGCGCCAGTGCAAGCCGCTGCCGCTGGCCGCCACTGAACTCGCCCGCCAGCCGCTCTGACCAATCCGCATTCAACCCGACCTCTGCCATCAACTCGAGTGTTCGGGTTGCGCGCTCCAGCTCCGTTTTCCAGCGCGCGATTTCCAGCGGCTCCGCGATGATTTGTCGCGCAGTCAAGCGCGGGTTCAGAGAAGTGGCTGCGTCCTGAAAGATCATTTGTACAGCGTGCGGCTCTGCCCCTTTATGCGCCGAACCATTGTGCGAATGGGGCGTCAGTAGCCGCCCTTTAAGCATGAGTTCGCCCGAGTCTGCTGTCTCAAAGCCGGCAATGCAGCGCGCCAGCGTCGACTTCCCTGACCCGGAACGGCCCAGTACCGCCGTCGTGGTGCCTTCCTGCAGTTCCAGATCAACATGCTCCAACGCCTGCACGGTAAATTTGCTGCGGGAAAGAAAATGCCGCTGGGTGAATTTCTTGCCCAGATCGCGAACCTGCAGCAGAGGATACTCCGCTATGCGCGAAGCCTTGGATGGTCCTGCGGCTGCCGGAATGTTGCGCTCAGGAAAGAGCAAGCCTTGAATATAGGGATCAGTACTGCTCTGTAATTTGCTTATGCTGCCCTGCGCCAGCACTTCCCCTTCACGCAGAACAATTGCCTGGTCCACCAGCGAAGAAAGCACTCTGGCGTTGTGGGTAACAAACAGGATGGCCAGATTAAGCTCGCGCTTGAGGCGCTGCAGCAGCTCCACGATCTCAGCCTGAGTCGCGACGTCCAGCGCGCTTAGAGGCTCATCGGCAATCAGCAATTGCGGACGGCAAATCAAGGCCTGCGCGATAGCAACGCGCTGCCTTTGTCCGCCGCTGAGCTGGTGAGGATAGGCGCGCATGATGCGTTCAGGATCGTCAAAGCCCACATCTCGCAGCATCTCCCCGGTTCGTTCCGCAAGCTGTGCGCGCTTGAGCGAGGTGTGGGCCTTCAACACGTCAATGATCTGCGTTCCCAGAGGCAGCACCGGATTGAGCGCCAGAGCAGGCTCCTGCGAGATGAGCGCGACCTCAGCACCGCGCATCTCCCTGAGTTGTTTTGCAGAAAATTCGGCCAGATTGCGGCCGCGATGATGAATATTTCCGGCGGTAATGCGCGCGTTCCGGGGCAGAAGCCGCATCAGCGACAGAGCCAGCGAACTCTTTCCCGACCCCGACTCACCCAGCACGCCGACTGTCTGTCCGGCGGCAATTTCCAGATCAACGCCGCGCAAGGCATGTACCAAGTCTCCGCCAGCAGCGTCATATTCGACGCTGAGGCCGGAAACGCAGAACAACGGCTCCGTATTGGCCAAGCCCAGATTGCCGGAAGTCAATCGCTTGTCGCCCGATCTTTCTGAAGTTTTTCTAATGAACTGCGGTGTTCATTATGCAGGATAACCAAGCTCAATGGTATCGAACGTTCACCTGTATTCGGGCCACTTGAGCTACTTTGCTGCGTGCCCAAGGCCAGTTCCGTTCCGGAACCATCATCCGCTGAAATTAGCCATATTCTGCGCAAAATAGTCGCAAGTTAATTCTGGCAAAGTGTATGACAATCAACAAGTTACCTTGGTTTACAAAATTCCCATTCTGGGCCTGAAATCAGCGTGTCGCCGCTTCTTAACGTGCTACGTCCAAAGCACAGTTCTCTTCTGGCGTCCTTAGTAATAATTGCCCTTAATCACCTAATCTCAGTGGTTTGTCTTAATTCAAACTAACCCTCTGCTTAGTACATTGCTCACGCCACTTCTCCCCAAACCAAAAAGTTTTTGAGGAGGCCCCTTTGCGATCCTGGCGTAACGTTCTTTCTGCTCATCTGATTTTTGCCTTGATGTTGGTGCTGGCGTCTTGCGGCGGCAAAACTACTTCGACTTCGGCCAGTGCTGCTGCACCTGCGCCAACGCCTACACCGGCGCCACCTGCACCAACACCATCGCCAACGCCAGGGGCCACACCTGCTGCCACGGTGCTTAGTCATGTAGAGGAAGCCCCATGGCTCACCTGCGGCGCTTGCGGCAACAACGGGGGCACGGGACCGATCGCCGCCTACACTGACACATTGGGCATTGGTACGCCGAGCGAAGACGGCTCATCTACGCAATTCTCCATTGCGGCCACTGTTCCCTTCACCAACGCCTACTTTTACCAGCAGCACACGCCGGTCACCGACCAGATCACCGCGCTCAAGTATGAGTTTGATCTTTACATTCCCGCCGGCTCAGAGACCTTGCCGCAGGCGGTTGAATTTGAGTGCCAGCAGATCCTGGATGGATGGGTCTATAACTTCAGTTGGCAGGCGCTGTATCCGGGCAACCAGTGGCGCATTTTTGATTATGGATTAAAGCGATGGGATTCTACCGGTATCACTCTGACCCGCTTCACGCCCAATACCTGGCACCATATTGTGGCGGAATATCATAATGACACCACGAACCATCTTGTGATTCACGATGCTCTGACAGTGGATGGAGTGCGCACGCCGGTGAATATTACGCATAATGCGTTTCTCTCCGGCTCCCACAATCAGTTTACAAACGCTGTGCAACTGGATAGCAACAGCGCGGCCGCGCCGTACAGCGTTTATGTTGACAATATGAAGATCACTTATCAGTAAAACTGCAGGGCACGAAGACGCACGCGGATTCGATTTATAAAGATTTTGTTGCGCTTTCGTGCCTTGCGTTAGCAAGTGTTCGTCTGCTTATGTCTAAAAGCTTTCCCTGATTTCTTTCCTTCCTATCAATGCTATAACCATGTGATTGAAGTTTCTGGACACATCCGCTTCGCGCCTTCCCGGCCTTGACCTGATGCGCGCTCTTGCCATCCTCTGGGTCATGCCGTTTCATTTCCGCTTCGCCATGCCTTCCGCGCTCCACGGTGTTGCCCGCACAGGCTGGATGGGAGTGGACCTCTTTTTCGTGCTGAGCGGATATCTCATCGGTTCCCAGTTGCTTCGTCCCTACCTGTCTGGCAATCAACCGTCGCTGGGCGGCTTTTATATGCGCCGGGCGCTTCGCGTTTTGCCCGCATTTTTGCGGTCCTGCTTCTTTATCTTGTGGTGCCTCCCTTTCGCGAAGCCCCTGGTCTTTCTCCAGTCTGGCAGTTCCTGACTTTCATCGAAAACCTGCGCATTGACTATTTGCACGATCAGGCTTTTTCGCACGTATGGTCACTCTGCGTTGAAGAACATTTCTATCTTGTCTTGCCTCTTCTGATTTTGGTTCTCATGCGCAAGCCGAGCTTCACCAAAGCGCTTGCGGCCATCATCGCCATCCTGCTATTTGGGATTGTGGTGCGCGCCTGTATTTACCACTTTCAGCTTCAGCCGCTGCTCAACGCCGATGATGACACCTTCACTGTCCGCTACGTGGAAAAAATCTACTATCCGACTTATACGCGGCTGGATGGGCTTCTTATGGGCGTGGTCCTGGCCGTGATTAAAACATTTCGCCCGGCGTGGTGGCGCAGCCTGATGGCGCAGGGATACGTGCTTCTGGCCACCGGTCTGGCTATTTGTAGCTTGGCAATATGGATTTTTCGCGACCGCTTCTCTTTCTCCAGCACGGTGATTGGCTTTCCGTTACTGTCTATTGGACTGGCTCTGATCGTTGCCAGCAGCCTCAGCCCTCAATGTGTGCTCTCACGCGTGCGCGGCTTTGCTCTTCCGGCTACACTTGCCTACAGCCTCTATCTCACGCACAAAGAAATTGCCCATCTCGACTATCAATACCTCAATCGACTGTTATCCCCGGACACACCCTGGGTTAATTTCTGTGTCTTGTTCCTGACCAGCTTTCTTGCTGCGGGAGTGCTGTACTTTTCTGTAGAACGTCCATTTCTGCGGCTTCGCGAGCGCATTTCTGTTTCCGTTGAACGTCGCAATCTTGGCGTGGCTGCAGTTTCGGCAAAATGAAAGTTACGTTGGTTGATCGCTCATTTGTTCGTGCCCGCCGTTGATGGCCAACCCATCCTTAAGAGCATTGCAGGCAATAGCGATCCCTCACCTGCGTTCTTTACAGGAAGAGAACCCTATCGCAGTGATGAGGCGTGCTAAAAATACAATTTGTTGACGATATGGATCTCTCGCTTCGCTCGAGATGTGAGAACAAGGCTTATTCGTAATGCAGAGCGATCATCGGATCAACCTTGGCTGCGCGACGAGCCGGAATGTAGCTGGCAAGCACGCCCACCGCAGCAAGTATCAGCGCCATCGCCAGAAACGCCAGCGGTGAATTGGTATTCACGCCATAAAGGAATGAAGTGACAAGGCGGGCAAGGACGAAGGCCAAAACCAGTCCGACACCAAGACCTGCAGCCAAAATAAAGGCGCTCCCTCGCAAGACCATCAACAGAACATCGCTTGGTTGCGCGCCAAGGGCCAGACGGATACCAAACTCGCGAATGCGCTGGCCGACGGTGTAACCAACCACGCCGTAAATTCCCACCGCGCAGAGAACCATCGCGATCATCGCGAAAATGGCAAGCAAGCTGGCTCCAAAGCTGGCGGCCCAGAGCGACTGGGATATGACTTCACCAATCGGCCAGGCATTGGTGATGGGCAAATTATGGTCCATGGCCTGAATCTCTGAGCGCAGAGAGTTCAGCACGCTGCGGGGATCACCCTGACTGCGGAAGAAGAGTGTGACCGCCGGCTGGGGATTCTGCACCAGCGGACTATAGATATAAGGAAGAGGATCTTCACCCAGAGTGTTGTACTTGGAGTTGTGCACGATTCCGATCACCTGGGTGTAATCGTTATCTTTGAAAAACTTGAAGCGCTTGCCGATGGGATCTTCATTGGGCCAGATGAGCTTGACGGCAGCTTCATTCACAATGGCCACACGCAGACTATCTTCACGCACGCTGCTGTCAAAAATCTGGCCGCGCACCATGGGAATGCCCATGGTTTGCAGATATTCCGGAGAAATCACCGAGACCTGGGTGACTTTTCCGCTTTGGCCGTTGTTGGTGTCCTCGCCTTCACGAAACAGCGTACGGCCAAAGCCGCCATTGAACAGAGGAATGGTATTGGCCAGGGTTGCTGCCTTCACGCCGGGAGTGTTCTGCGCGGCCTCAAGGGCTCGGCGTTCAAATTCGCGAGCGCGAGCAGTGTCATAATTCATGGCGCCGAGATCAAAGCTCATCATCGCCAGATTATGAGTATCAAAGCCCGGGTCCATGGTCTGTGCGTTGCGCAGGCTCAGCAGAAAAAGGCCCGCGATTACGAGCGCAACCAGGCAGACGGCCACCTGCGTGGCGATCAGAAAATTGCGAATACTAAAACGGCTGCCTTTATGCAGATCGCTGCCCGTGCGCTCTTTGAGTTCTGTAACCAGGTCAGGCCGCGAAGATTGCAAGGCCGGCGCGAGGCCAAAAACTATTCCAGTGCCGAGAGCAACAAGCATGGTAAAAGCCAGAACGTGCCAGTCGAGCGACAAATCCATGCTGCCTTCCGGCAAAAGCGGCGGACGGAAGCGCCACATCACGTCGCGGCCAATCAGCGCCAGGCCCAGTCCCAAAGCCCCGCCGGCCAAGGCCAGCATGACGGCTTCCGTCAGCAGTTGGGCAATGATCCTGCCGCGGGATGCGCCAAGCGCGGCACGAATTGACATCTCTCTTTTTCTGCCGGAAGCGCGCGCCAGCAGAAGATTGGCGATGTTGAAGCAGGCCACCAGCAACACAATGCCGACCACGGTCATCATCATAGCCCCGGCACGCTGAAAGGCTCCGCGCTGGTTGGGGCTGATGCTCGATTCCAGAATCGGTTGCGTGGTAAAGCTTCTGCCTTTGTTGGCCAAGGGAAAAGCACGTTCCAGATCGGACGCGATGGCTTGAAGTTCTGCGCGGGCCTGCTCTGTGCGAACGCCTTCTTTCAGGCGACCGAAGGCATTGAATCCGAGAAAGCGGCGCTCATTGAACAGAACTTTGGTAAAGCCGGTGAGAATCTGGTCATGCATTGACATGGGAATCCACATGTCCGGCCCGCCGATCAGATTGGTTCCCTGAAAACCGTTTGGAGCGACGCCGATGATGGTGAATCCCTGGCCGTTGATGAGAACGCTTTGACCAATCACGCTGCGATCACCGGCAAATTTGCGCTGCCAAAAACCGTAATTGAGCACCACTACTGGCCCGGCGCCGGCTTCGCGGTCTTCTTCCGGGCGGAAGGTGCGGCCCAGGGCTGCATGTACTCCAAGAACATCAAAAAAATTGCCGGACACCAGGTTGGAAAAATACTGGTCAGGCTGGCCGTGAATGGTCATGCTGACGGGCGCAAAAGTGGAGATGGTGATGCCTGAAAATGACTTGGCCCGTTCCTGTATATCCACGGCATTAGGATAAGAGTTGGGAAAATTGTTGTTGTTGCCAAGGCCCAGGAGCTTGCGCTGGTCAACCGTGAAAATCTGCAGCAGATTCCTAGGATCCTGAACCGGGATGGAATGAAAGAAAACCGCATTTACAACGGTGAAGATGGCCGTGTTGGCCCCGATGCCCAAAGCCAGAGTGAGAATGGCGATCACGGTAAATGCGGGTGATTTGCGCAATCCGCGGAGAGCAAAGCGAATGTCCTGGCCAAGGTTCATGCGATCTCCTAGTTTATTAAGAGACGGGCATGGAGCACCAAAGTTAGCCGCAAATAGCGTGAGCGGGATGAATTGCTACTTCTTGCAGTTCAACCCTTAGAGATAACTCAACCACCAATCCTTACGGCGAGCTTTTACTTTCGCGAACCAGAGGCAGACCGGATACAGCAATACGACAACCAATATCCAAACCCCATAGGCCACCCACAAGCTGTATCCAAAATTGGGCGGAAACAACTCTCTGGGGCTGCCCATGGAAGGCACCAGATTGAAAATGAATTTGGAGGCGCCGGTGCCATAACGGATGAACGCCGCAAGAACTACCAGAATGTGTATGAGATAGAAGTGCAGGACGAAGTAAAACATGGGCACTCGCCCGAAGATAATTAACGGATTGGCGAATTTGAACGTTCGCCGATCAAAATAAGCAAGAAGGAGCAGCGATGGTCCCAAGGTCATCAAGAGGAAGTCGAGCGATCCGGGGTACTTTGTGCAGTTGAGAAAAGAGAGCGCGGTGAAGACGGCGGATTTCTGGTGCGACCACGGCACTGGATCGCCGTAACGGTTGATTGCCCGGAGCACGAGAAAAGCAACCGTCGACGCAAGGCCGAGCCTGAACATGATCCGTTGCCGCGCCTGCGATTCAAGCAAGAACACCTGGGCAAAGCAGTAGCCCGCGGCCATTACGCCGACCCAAGGCAGCAGAGTATAGGGCACCAGCACCGGCTTGCCGGCCACTGGGATAGCGCCCGGCTGGTGCAGCAGGTTCCAGACCCACGACCAGGAGCCAAACTGCGCGGCGCTTATGCCATCAAGGCAGTTGTGCAAAATGATGATGGCAAGGCTCAGCGCTGCGAGCACTCGCATGGGCAAATAAACCAGAGCGGCCATGGCAACCATGCAAATGCCGAAAATCCAGAGAATCAAAAGAAAGATAAGAAAGCGAAAAGAAAAATTGAAGTTATAAGCAAACTGCATCACCGTGAGTTCCAGCACAATGAACCAGAGGCCACGCGTCAAGAGAAAGCGCGCGAGCTGGCTTTTCTGCCTGCGCTGCCCATAGAGAAATGCGCCCATGCCAGCGGCAAACATGAAGACCGGCATACAGTAGTGCGTGATCCAACGGGTGAAGAAAAGCACCGGCGTGGTGCGGCTGAGATCAGTAGGTGAGAATGACATGGCACTAGCGTGAAAAAAATCGCGGACGTGATCGAGGGCCATGATGATCATTACCAGGCCGCGCAAGGCATCAATAGAAAAAAAGCGTGAGCCGGGTGTGGAAGAAAGCAGAGAGCTGGGTTTGGCGGCTGAATCCATGGGAAGCGATATTGTGCCGCATTCTGCGCAAAATGTCAGATCACTTTCTACGTAGTTTACTTTTCTCTGTGGTCCCTTTTTCTCCGCGATCCTTTGTTCACCATTTAGAATTTCTCTGCATGTCCTCATTGGACTCTATCCATACCATGATGGACTATCCGCTCACGCTCACAGCGATCCTGGAGCGCGTGGGGAAATATTTTGCTGGGATAGAGATTGTCTCGCGGCTGCCGGACCGATCTTTACATCGATACAACTGGGGCCAACTGCGCGAGCGCGCGTTGCGGCTGGCGGAATGTCTGCTCTCGCTGGGACTAAAGAAGGGCGACCGTGTGGCCACGCTCATGTGGAACCACTACGCGCACCTGGAATGTTATTTTGGTGTGCCGGCGGCTGGTGGCGTTCTGCATCCGCTGAACTTGCGCTTGCATCCTGACGAAATTGCCTGGATTGCCAACCACGCGCAGGACCGCTACCTGATTGTGGACGACGTGCTGCTGCCCGTGCTGGAGAAGTTTCGCGCGAAGATGAAATTTGAACGCATTTTTGTGGTGCGGCATCCGGGGCAATCTGTGCAGCATGGATATGCTGACTACGAAGACTGGCTGAAGCAAGCCAACGGCAAACGCACGCTGCCGGCGATTGGCGAGCAAGATGGCGCGGGCATGTGTTATACATCCGGCACCACGGGAAGTCCCAAGGGCGTTTTGTATTCGCATCGCTCTGAGGTGCTGCATAGCATGGCGCAGGCCATGGCAGATTCATGCGCATTCTCACAGCATGATTCGGTCTTGCTGGCTTCACCTATGTTCCACGCCAACGGCTGGGGATTTGCTTACACGGCGGCGCTGGTGGGCGCAAAATTTGTTCTGCCCGGCCCACATCTGGATGCGTTGAGCCTGCTGGAGTTGATTGTGCGTGAAGGCATCACCATGACCTGTGCCGTACCTACGGTGTGGCTGGGCATGTTGCCGGAGTTGGAAAAGCGCGGCAAAGACTGGCGTCCCGCGCGCGATGTGCGTATCCTGTGCGGCGGCACTGCGCCGCCGGAGAGCCTGATTCGCAACCTTGATCACCACGGCTTTCACATTATTCATTCATGGGGAATGACGGAGACCTCGCCACAGGCTACGGTATCGCGCCTAGGGCCGGAAGCGATGAACTGGCCTGAAGAGCAGCAGTACGCGGTGCGGACAAAGCAAGGCTGGCCGCTGCCTTTTGTGGATGTGCGTATCCGCAACGACCAGGGCGATGCTCCCTGCGACGGCCAAACCATGGGCGAACTGGAAGTCCGAGGGCCGTGGGTGGCGGGCAGCTACTTTAACGCGCCGGAAACGCATGATCGCTGGACAAAGGACGGCTGGTTTCGCACCGGCGATGTAGCGACGATCGATCCTGACGGCTGCATCAAGCTGGTGGACCGCAGCAAGGACCTGGTGAAATCCGGCGGCGAGTGGATCAGCTCGGTTGATCTGGAGAACACGCTGATGAGTCATCCGGCGGTGCGCGAAGCCGGAGTGATTGCGGTGCAGCATCCGAAGTGGCAGGAGCGACCGCTGGCCGTGGTGGCGCTGAAAGATGGGGCCAATGCTACACCGGAAGAGCTTTGCAAATTTTTGAGCGCGAAGTTTGCCAAGTGGCAGATGCCGGATGATTTTGTGTTTGTGAATGATCTGCCGCATACCTCGACGGGAAAGTTGCTGAAAGCGGAGTTGAGGAAAAGATATGCGGATTGGAAGTGGAGTGAATCGCCGTGACACCCCAGAAAGTCAAAACCGGGCTTTCCGGGGCCCGCCATCGCCGGGATCGCTCGTCACCGTCAGGATCGGGAAAAGTAAAACCTTACCACGATAAACGCGGATGATCGCGGATAAGATCAATGAGCGGCTATATCAGCGCTTTGCGATAGTGCACACAGCGGTCAACCACCTCAAATCCCAGCGCGCTGTGGACTGACTGCGAGTCGACATTGTCGATCCAGGTGTCGGACGCCATCTCGCGACAGCCTTGCGAACGCGCCCAGCGCTCAGCTTCTGCTAATAGTTGCCCGGCAATTCCCTGCCGGCGAAATTCCGGTTGTACAAACCATCCTTCAATGTAGCCGACAGGGCGAGCGGGATCACAACCATCGGCGTGCGAACGAAGATCTACCTGAATGAAACCGGCAAGGCGACCATCGGGATGCTGCGCCAGAAAAAAAATCTCTGGCATTGAACCGGGTGAGTTTCCGGCGAGGATGGGCGCAAGTTCGCGGGCGTGCTCGTCGGTGGTGGCGCGAGGCCAGAGGAGATGACACATCAAGGCAAGGGCGGAGAGATCGGAAGGTGCGGCGGGGCGGATGAGGCACATAGCAACATCATACGGCGAGAAATCCCACCCTTTGCTGCGCAAAGGGTGGGGCACCCGCGCCAAGCCACGATGATAAGGCTCGGACCTTGATCCCTTCTTCGAATCGAAACGGGCTAGGGACAGAGAGGCGGACATGGGGGGATGCAGCAATCACGGTCGCGCTCTGTCACTGAGTAGTAGGTTGTCGCGTGTAGTTTCTCTCTAGCTTGCCGGAAACGTAGAACCGACTCGACGTTGGCAGCGTGCGCCAACTGCGAGGTTTGACCGACTGCGAGGACGGCCGGCATCGGAAGAGATTGGCTAACCGGCTTTGAACCCGCGGCACTCATTGCCGCGCCGGCAACTAGGAGGGTGAACACTATCACCGTGAACCGAACTAATCTCATGGGAGCCTCCAAAACCGCTAATGCGGTTATGGGCTGAATTTATCATGATCTCGCATGATGGCTAGAGCGGAAAGATTGGGAAAAAAGGGACGGTTCGGGATAGCATCAATCCCCTTTTGCAGAAGCTGAAACAAATTGACAGCTTCTGCAAAAATAATGGAGACGCCAAGGGGAATGAACTCAATGAATGACTACGGGCTGAACAAAAGTGACCGCGAGTTGGGCCCGCACTGCTCCGTTCTGAACTGCTACCAATTTGTGTGCTCCGGCCTGATTGGATTGTGGAGAATGTACCTTCTGACAGAACGTGCCATCGCCTGCAGCCGTGATCGTGGCAAGGACGGGAGCATTGATGGCATCCAGGTGAATGGCAATTGATCCTGCTGAAAAACCTTCGCCGAACAAAGTGAAGTCAGCACCTGTTTGAAAAGAGGTGATGGGATGATTGGGACATCCGGTTTCGCCGGCAAAAAGACCGATCATCATCAATGATGGTTGAGCAACAGGATTAGCAGTCGCCACAACGATTGGAAGTTGTGCAGCGGCATCACCATTGAAGGCGCGGATGGTGTGCGATCCAGGGGAGATGCCCACTGGTATTGTCACGTTAGCCACGAAAGCGCCCTGAGCATTTACAGTGGCAGAGCCGATCTGCGTGCCGGTGGCGGATTTGCAGGAAGTGCCTTTAAATTTGCCACAACCCCCGGTACTGCCACCGTCGATGGTGAAAGAGACAGCTCCTTTGTTCCCAGCGGCAGGGTCAGTGGATGCTTTCTGGGATGCCGTCCAGGGACTACAGGTGATCGGATCGCAATCGCGCGCTCGGAATTGATAGGCAGTCCCGGGAATGAGATTTTTTACATCGTAGCTAGAAATGCAATTGCCATTGGCATCCCCCGGAATGCGTTCGATATTCGGCTGGCCGTTCGCCGGCGTCACCTGGAGTTCAGTAGCCCCGCCGTAGCAAGCACCTTTTCCGATATTCAATAGCTTGGAACCGCCATACCCGGGATGAGCGAATCCCATTGGCAGCAAGTGAGAGTGATCGACACTCGGAGGAAAATGCAGGCCCTGGATTGAGAGATTGGCGCCGGGGGCCACGGTAGGTACGGCCGTGGAGATGGCAGGGCGATTGAACGAAGGCGTAGAAGGCAAGGATCCATTCGCGTCTAGCACCGGCGTCTGAATGCCGCGGTGAGTGACTCGCAACAGAATTCCCGTCGGCGGATTCGTGGTCACCGGAAGTGGTTCAATAACGGCCTCAAGATTACTGAATGCCTTGAGTGCGGAGCTTAATACCGGATTTTTGTTCTGGCAGCCGTCGCTGTTTGTTAGCTGGCTGAAGGAATCGGCCAAGGAGACGGGATACGTCGTCTGCATTGCTTTAATGGCCTGTT
>DASRDW010000247.1:0-12298 GCA_035652415.1 Candidatus Angelobacter sp.
CTTAGAGGAAGTCATTTTTCCATTGCAGGTTGTCCTATCAAACAATAAAGATTTGTAAGTTTTATGAACAAGTAGATGAGTTGCACGCGTATGTAGAAGACGCTGTGTGATGAACTTCATCTCTGCCTACATAAACCTAAATCGCGCTTTTCTGTTTGTTTTAAATATGGGAGACATGGAGCGAAGTTCTCTCGGAAAGATAGTGGCACAGAAACTGCAAATCTATTTATGCCAAGTTAAAAAGGCAGAGTAGCGCCTTATGCTTCTTTACGCTGGAACGATATAGGAGAAGTAAGCTATGCATAGTAGAAAAATTTATCTCTCAGCACTCATCGCCATCTTGGCCTTGGCAATCGGTTTGCCGTCATTTGGTCAAGTGCTCAAGGGATCCATTTCCGGCACTGCGACCGACCCACAAGGGGCCGTTTTGCCGGGTGCCCAGGTGAAAGCAACCAACAATTCCACGGGAGCGGTACTCACCACCACTTCTGATAATTCAGGACTGTTTCGCTTCAGCCTGATTCCGGCAGGAGAATATAAAGTAGAAGTTTCTTCTCCGAATTTTAATTCGGCCGTGCAGAACAATGTATTGGTATCTGCAGGACGGGACACCGGATTGGGGTCCATTAAACTGGCTGTGGGACAAGCCAGCACTACTGTGGAAGTCACTGCAGGCGCCCCACTGGTTGAAACTACGCAATCACAAGTTACCAACACCTTTTCCGGCACTGCACTCAGCACTTTTTCCGGCGTTCAGGAAAATCAAGGCCTGGATAATCTTGCCTTGTTTGTCCCCGGCGTTGTGCCCACACGCGACAACAATTTTTCCAACACGAATGGTGTAGGGTTTTCTTCCAACGGACTACGGGGAAGGAACAATGACCAACAGATCGATGGACAGAATAATAATGACAACAGTGTTGCCGGGCCGGCAATTTTCCTCAGCGATCCGAATTTTGTACAGCAATATGTATTAGTAACAAATCAATTCGGGCCGGAGTATGGCCGCAACTCGGGATCGGTGGTTAACATCATCACCAAATCGGGCGGCAATGCCTGGCATGGTAACGTTTTTGGCACTATCAACAACTCAATCCTTAATTCAATGACAAACTTTGAGAAGCAATTCCAAAACCTCTCTGAACCGCCACGCCTCAACGATGAGTTTGGCGGGTTTACGATTGGCGGTCCCATGGTGAAGAACAAACTGTTCTTCTTTGGCGGGTTTGACCAGGAAATTATTTCTCAAAAGACAGTTTTCTCATCGGGAGATCTAACTCCTACTCCGGCAGGCTTGACAGCGCTGGCCGGCTGCTTCCCCGGTAGCGCCAGTTTGGCTGCGCTGACTAGCTCTGGACCGTACGGAATATCGGGCGGTAGTCCCACGCCGCTAGGAACGCCGCAGACCAACGTGGTTGCTGCTTGTCCTGGCGCACAATTTGCCGGGGTTTCACGCGTGCTGCCCGCTCCTTCCCACATTTTTGACTGGATTGCCCGTACCGATCTTCAATTAGGGCAAGACACCATAACAGGCCGCTATCTTTTTAATCGAAATAACGTATTTAATACAGAAGATAACGGCGCAGCAGGATATGTGGTTAACGTTCCCGCTCTCAGTCAGGCCGTGATGCTGAGCTGGACACATAGCATCAGTTCACGAATGGTGAATGAGCTGCGCGGTTCATTTGGCAGAACGAACGTGGAATTTGGCGGTAACACCATCGGCAATACTGAACCCACGATTCAAAACCTCGACCAGGCAGTTACCAATGTAAGTTTTCAGTCGCCAGGCCTGCTTGGGTTCGGTCCTAACACTGCCTTGCCGCAGGGACGCATTGTGAACACATGGCAAGGGCAGGACAACTGGAACTATGTGCTAGGAAAGCACCAGTTTAAAGCTGGAGTTAATTACACCTTCCAACGCTCTCCTAATACCTTTCTGCCGGACCTCAATGGCCAATTCCGCTTTGCGGATTGGGATGCATTCTTTGCCAATACACCCTCTCTGGTCAATATTGCCCAAGGCCCCAGTACGCTGGATTTCCGCGAGCATGACACTTTCCTCTACGCTGGTGATGACTGGAAGGTTACGCCCAGCTTGACCCTGAACCTTGGATTGACCTGGTCATATTATGGACAGCCGGCTAATTTACTCAATCAACTTACAACGTCGCGTGAGAACAATCCCGCGACCGCATTCTGGAACCCGGCTCTGCCGCTTTCTGTACGCACTTTTCCCAGAATCCCCTCTATCAAGGATAGTATTGGGCCAAGCTTTGGTTTTGCTTACTCCCCGCAAGGCGGCGGCATACTCACCGGCAACGGCAAGACCACCATTCGCGGTGGATATCGTTTGCTCTATGACCCGCCCTTTTACAACATCTATCTCAACATGGCCACATCAGCGCCAGAGGTTTTTCTGCAAACCTTCACGGCGCCTGGCTCAGTCTTGCCAACCGCACAGTTCGGACTGCCTGCTGTACCCACTGGTCCTAATGTCCGCAACTTGCTTGCCTCTTCGATTACTCCCGGCGTATTGGATCCGCGCAGCCAGGCGGAAACCGAGGTCAGCCCTAACTTTGGACCTGATCGCGTCCACAGCTGGAGCTTCGGTATCCAGAGAGAGGTATCAAAGAACTCAGCTATTGAGGCACGGTATGTCGGCAATGCCGCACGCGGTTTGTTCCAGACTATCAATGCAAACCCGTTTGTTGCCGATCTGCAGGCCGCATTCCCGGGCTTAGTTCCCAACGGGGCGCCGTGCGCCACACCTCAGATTCCACCGGCACCCGGACAAACCGTTAACCCTGATCTTGGCCGCCTGAATTGCGGTCAGGGCGTGCTGCGCGAACGCATCAATTCAGGGTTCTCAAACTATAACGCCCTGCAACTGGAGTATCGCGCCAACAACATGTTCAACCAGTTGACGATGCGCACTTCCTACACGTTTAGCAAGACGCTCGACAACGTGAGCGAAATCTTCAGCACCTTAGGCGCCGGGAACAGCATTGCTCTTTCCCAGGACCCGCTTAATTTTACCAACGGTGAATATTCTTTCTCCGGCTTGGACTATCCACACCAGTGGTCAATCCTTTTCACGGAGCAGTTGCCGTTCTTTAAAAACCAGCACGGCTTCTTTGGACATGTACTGGGCGGCTGGGCCATTTCAGCCGACTATCTCCTGGCTTCGGGCCAGCGTTATACCCCTTCACAAATCGTAACCGCACAGGCAACGGCCCCAGGCGACTTCTTTGATTCCGCTTTCCTGGGCGCTTTCAACGGCGGGATTGATTCAGCCCGTCCGTTTTTGGGGAGCTCGCAAGCGCCTAGCACCAGCGTCGGCATTTTTGCCGGTGATGCCTGCAATCTCTTTGGCGCCTGCGTAACCAGCGCTACCAATCCCACTGCGTTACTCAGTTTGAACGCCATCAACCAGAGCCCTACTGGAGCGGCGCCCACTGAAACCACAGTAAACAACAATCAGGTTCGGTTTATTGTGAACGGCGGAACGGCAGAGTCGGTGTTTGGTACGCCGTTCGGCAATACTCCACGAAATGTTAACCAGGATGCTTTTAGTAACATTGGGAACCTTTCTGTTTACAAACAGATCAAGTTCTCTGAGCATGTCGGCTTTGAATTCCACGCGACTGCCATTAACGTCCTGAATCATCCCAACTTCACCAGCGTAGATCCATTTGTTGAGGATGCTGGGCTGCAATTGCAACTCACCGGATTCGGCAATCCGGCGCTTACTGATAGCACGCCGCGCCGGCTGATCTTTGGCGGCACGCTCACCTTCTGATTTTCACATTTGCTCCTCGTGTACCCCTCGCAAGCCCGCTGTTCGCAGCGGGCTTTTTTGTCGCGTTTCGGCTTTGTGCGATGGATGTGTCCAGGCTGCCACTGTGGTGTCTTCGGTTTGACACGCGTTATTTTCATGCACAAAGGTCAAAACTACGCCATTTCCATATTTCCCGAGTGGAAGTTTCTTTGCAGAGCATCTGGCCGCGGAAGGCCAATGAGCAAGCGCGACAATCCGAAATCAAAAAATATCTTCAGGCTTGTTTTCACAGGCAGGTTGAGATGTATATTCTCATCTTCAACCAAAATGAAAATCCTTCCAGTGAAGTGGCGTTACCTGATTGCCACCGTTCTGCTTTTAATCTTTAGCAGCGCCGGACTGGTATTTTGGCGCGCCCAGCGCGCGCTGCGGATTGCCACATCTGAGGTGCAATCGCAGGAAAGCTTGCCTTTTTCTGTGCACAAGCTGGTTCCACTCAACAGCAGTTTTGAGTGGATCAGTGCTCCTGAAGCTTTCACTGGCGGCGCAATCTTTAAGGGCTATTTCTACCTCTGCGGCGCATCTGGACTCTTTCGGTATGACAATCACGGTTCATTAGTAAAGCACTACCGGCCCGGGCAGGAACTGCCTTCAACCCCGCTGCTGCGGATGACGACCGGAGTCTTAAGGGACGCGAGAGAACCAGAACTGCTGATCGTCACAGGCGCAGAAGGCATTCTGGCCTTCAATGGAGAAGAGTTTCGCCAGATCCTGCCAGACCATTCGGATGCGAGGTCGATCACCTCAATTCTGCCGCTTGGCTCCGGGCAGTTGCTCATAGGAACGCGCAAGCGTGGGGTACTGGTTTATGACGGCCAAAAACTCCAGTCTTTCCACCCAACGTTGGCGGCTCTGCACGTAACCGAATTGGCAGGCAACGAAGGCGATTTCTGGATCGGAACCCAGGACCAGGGGATGGTTCATTGGCAAGCAGGACGCGCTGAAGTTTTTGGAGAAGCCCAGGGCATGCCTGATCCGCAGGTTTTCTCCATTGCCTTGGTCAATCAGAAAGCTTATGTCGGGACAGCAATCGGCGTAGCGGAGTTTGAAGGCGGGCGCTTTGTTCGTGTGCTTGCGCCCGGCTTCTTTGCTCGCGCGCTTTTTGCCGATAGTGCAAGTCTGTTTGCCGGCGGAAGCGAAGGCGGCATTGTTGAAGTCAACTCGCAGCCTCAACGTATGCAAGCGCTGTTGCGCGCGACTGCTCGCAACGTAACTGACGTGCGCCAGATATTTGCCCAAGGCGAATCGCTGTACGCGGTCACGAGGAGCGCGCTGTATCAGAAAGAGGGGCTCCACGGAGGTTGGCGGCGTGTGCTCACGCCACAAGATTCTTTGTTGACTGACCGCAACGTGTCATCACTGGCGCTGGACGGGGCAAATCGTCTCTGGGTCGGATATTTCGATCACGGTCTCGATCTGCTTGACCCCAAACTTCGCAGCGCGGCGCACTACGAAGATGACAATATCTTTTGCATTAACCGCATTCTGCCCAATGCTGCCAATGGCATGGTTGCAGTTGCGACAGCGAACGGGTTGGTTTTGTTTGATCAACTGGGCAGGAAGCAACAGGTGCTTGGCCGAGCTGATGGCCTTTTGGCCGACCATGTGACCGATGTAGCTCTCTATGGTAACGGCATGGTACTGGCCACACCTGCCGGTTTGACCTTTCTTGACGACGCAGGTGCGCGCAGTCTCTATGCTTTCCAAGGCTTGGTCAACAACCACGTTTACGCCGTCGCCGCATCAGGCAGGGAAGTAATCGCTGGAACGCTGGGCGGAATCTCCGTCCTGGAAAATGAGAATGTTGCGGCGAATTACACCGTCGCTACGCACGGCCTCACGCACAATTGGATTTCCGCGATTGTGCGCACCGGCAATGACTGGATAATCGGCACCTATGGCGGCGGCATTGTGCGCTTGCGGGCTGACGGCCATTTTGAATCGTTTGACGTCGCCACGGAAAAGTTTGAGGTCTATCCCAACGCCATGCTGGCCGCAGACCAGCACATCCTCGCCGGTACCTTGGGGAAGGGACTCTATGTGTACGACAAAAGCGCCAATCACTGGACCGTGATGACTGAAGGGCTGCCATCGTTGACCGTAACCGCGCTTGCGGCGGGCAACGGATTTATTTACGTGGGTACAGACAATGGTCTTGTCCGAATTTCGGAGCAAAATCTGCCATGAAACGCCTGCTCATGCTGTTGGCTGTTCTTTTCTCTCTTGCATCACTCACTTGGGGCGATGCGGGCGTGCTCATTCCTCGCGATAAAGCCCAGCCTGACCCGGCCATCCTGTCTCTTGAAGAGATGGAAATCACGATCCGCATCGATAATTCTGATGCGCGCGTCTTCGTGAAGCAGATTTTTGCCAACCACACCAATGGAATCCAGGAAGGGAACTATATTTTTGCACTCAACAGCCATGCGGTAGTCTCAGATTTTGCCACCTGGGACGGGCCGGTGCGCATTCCGGCTGTGATCCTTGAACGCAAGCGCGCAGAAGAGATTTATAACGAGCTGAAGCAGCAGTCCATAGATCCAGGCTTGCTGCAAATGGGTGAGCGCACCGCCAGCGAAGCCCGCCATACTTCCACTTTTAGTGCTCGCATTGTTCCCATTCCTGCTTACGGAACCAAGCGGCTCGAGTTTGAATATCATGAGAGCATTCCCGTAGAGAGTTTCAAATCTTACTTCGAAATTGGATTGAAACCCGAAGCGTACCACTCGCAGACCGCGCGCCACCTGACCATCCACTTTGAATTGCGCTCAGAGCATCCCATCCGCGACTTTAAGCTGGGCAGCACGATTTATCCCTTAAAGATCATGCAGCAAAATGCGCATGTTGTCAGCGGCGAGTTTACTGGCGAGAATGTCGATCTTACTCAGGACTTCAACGTGCAGTATGAGTTGGACCAGACTGCAGGCGATTCGCTGCACGTGCTTGCTTATCGCAATCCTGATTCCGGACAGCCTGATCCAACCGAGATCTCGCCGCAGCGCAGCATCAACGAGCCTGGTTTCGCCGAAGTTGAGACGCTCCTGGCCAACAAGAAGGTGGCCGGCGCGAACGGAACTGCAGCCCGTCCTCCGCATAATGTAATTCTTCTTTTTGACAATTCGCTTTCCATGCAGTGGGACAAGCTGGAGCGCAGCTATGAAGCCATGCAAAAAATACTGCATTCGCTGGCAGCAAACGACCAATTCAATTTGGTGATGTTCAACAGCACTGTTACGCCTTTTCAGTCTGGCTTAAGCGGCGTGACGCCGGTAAGCCTGCAGAAGGCCACTGATTTCGTCCGCAACAGCAAGCTGCGCGGCGGTACTGACCTTCAGCGGGCACTGGAAGCTGGGCTGGCGCAGTGTACACCGGGCTCAGCCAATAATTATCTGGTTCTGCTGACTGACGGCTCAGCCACTCGAGGCTCCATCCTGAGCGGAAAGCTCTCTGCCTGGTATCAGGAAAAATGGAAGTCGCTGCCAGAGGCCAGCCGCCCCAAGCTGGTTGTCTTTGCTGTGGGTGATGATGCCAACCTGCCTCTGCTGCGCATGCTCACGCGCAATGACGGGCTGCTGGAAAATGTCCTCTCCACCGAACCCACAGAATTCAAGCTCAATGCTTTCATCGCCAAGATGAACATGAATCCCATCGGCCAGCTTGGGCTCACTGTTTCGCCGCAGTCTTCGCTCGATCTGGTTTATCCGCTGCAGGATACTTCCTTCGCCGGGTCTATGGCTTCATGGATAGGCCAATATAAGACCGGCCAGAAGAATGTTGCTTTTGATGTTCACGGCGTTCGTGAAGGCAAACCTTTCAGCATTCGCGGCACTGCCAATCTGCCGGAGAAATCTCTTGACCACGATCAATTGCCGCGCCTCTGGGCCAAAGCGCGTGTGGACGCCCTCCTGGAAAAGATTGAGCGTGATGGCGAGGACAGAACGAGCATTGAAGAAATTATCCGCCTGGCCCGGAAGTATAAATTTGTAACTCCGTATACTTCGTTTCTGGCTGTGCCGCGCGCGTTGCTGCGTCCGCGCGTGATTCGCCCCGGCGATCCGGTACTGCGTGTTCGTACGGACCCATCGATTGTTTCAGTGGTTGCGCTCTTTCCCTTTGGCCTTACCAAGCCATTGCGCCATCTGGAAAAAGAAGATATATGGCAGACGCGTTTTTTAGCGCCGCTGGAGATGGAAGACGGAACCCATACCGTCCGCCTGATACTGCGCGATCGCAACGGCGCTGTCTATCGTGAGGCGAAGACCTTCGTCATTGCCAGCAGACCGCCGACGCTCAAGATCATCCTGGCCCGCAAGCAGTTCAGGCCGGGAGAAGCCATTCATCTGAAGATTCAGGCTTCATCCAGCACGCGAACCTTGATCGCGCAGCTAGAGGGCGCACCACTGGTCAGCCTGCGCTGGAACCCTGACGAGGCTGCAAGCACCGGTGATATCGTGGTTCCAAATGAATTGGCGCCTGGATCCTACCGTCTAACCGTAACCGCTGAAGATATTGCACACAACATCGGCGCGCAGGAGGTGCAAATTGAAGTCCTCCCATAATGTTCTTATCAAAGTTTGCGTGTTTTTTGGCTGTCTGGGCGGCGGCCTTCTGGCAGCACGCGCTGCCATGCCTGAGTGGATCCAGAACATTGAAGTGCACTCACTGGTTGAGGCAGCAATCTTTCGCACGGTCGCGCTGCCCACAGGATCGGTTACTGTTCGCCGCCCCCCGGCTGAGACTGTGCCGGCCCTGGGCGAACTAGTAAAGCAGCATCCGCAGCAGGCCGATCTTTATTCGCTGAAGGCGCTTGAAGAAGAGCAGAAGCTCGATTTCGTCGGTGCGGAAGCGGACTGGAAGCTGTATCTGCAAAACGCTGCTGACAAAGCCGCCGGGCAAATCGGCCTGGCAGATTTTTACCATCGGAGGCACCGCCCTCAGGACGAAGTAAATGCGCTCTCCGCCGCAGCACGTATGCCTTCGCCTGCCACGGAAAAACTCATCACCGTTACCAGCCAGCGATCATGGCAGACCTTTGAGCGCATCTTCCAGGTGATTGATGCGCAGGCCCTGGGAAAGAATGTTTCCATTGAGCAATACAATGCCTGGATCGTTCGCTATCCGCAGGAGCCGGGTTTGTATGGCCGCTATTTTGAATTTCTGCTCAACGATAGGGACTTCAAGGCCGCGTCTGATCTGATCGCAAAATATCATGCCAGGTTTCCCGATGATGAGGTCTTTACCACCAAGGCCGACGCTTTGCTGGCTTATAACCAGGGATCAATTGCCGAAGGGCTGGCTATTTACGACAAAAATTTCCAGCCTTTGTGGCCGCCGGCGTTGATCAAGAATTACTTTGATCTTCTGCGCGAAACCCGCAGCCAGCGCAAATTTCTTGATCAGGCACATGCGGCGCTGCTCCGCAATCCTGACGATCTGAACGCAGCCGCACGCATCTTTTATTATTACCAGCAGCAAGGGGATCTGCCGGCCGCTCAACAGGCCATTACCGACTACCGGCTAAAAAAAGATGCACGCAAAGCACCCTGGACGGCCCAGGAGTTGTACACGTTCGCGCAGCTCCTTGATGCCGTGCACCTTTATCCTGAAGCCGCACGCTATTACTTTGCGTTGTACAACGCGCCTGGAACAGATTCACCAGAGAAAGGCCTGGCTGGGCTGACCAACGACCTGCTGGTGGCGCCGGAGCAACCGGTGCGCTTTGGAACCAGCGATATCTCCATGTACAAAGATATCGCCACCATGGATACCGGCCCCGGCTATCTCAACGGCATTCTGTCACTGCTTCTCAATACCACGGCTCCTTCATGGGCTTATTCGGAGGAGCAGCAGCGCGCCGTGCCTTACTTTCATCGCTCGCGTGCTGTCGAACTCGTGGCGCTTTTTGATAAGCGCTTTCCCAACTCAGGGTTACGCCCGGAGCTGCGCGCCCGCTTGATTGAAGCGTATGCGAACTATGGCGAAGACGCCGCTGTCCTGAACGCAGGCAAAGATTTTCTTAATGCGTTTCCTTCCGCTCCTCAGCGCGATCAGGTAGCGCTGCTTATGGCGGATGCGTACGCGCGCGCCCGCAATACCCAAGGTGAATTTGCCATCTATGACTCGCTGCTGCAGGAACTGGCGCGCAAAGCGGATGGTGTGCCGCTGGGTGAGAGCTTTGACCAGGAGATGAGCAGCCAGACGCAGCCCGCAGAAACGTCTCAAGGGGAAGATGAAGGGGAGGCAAGTGGTGAAAGCGCTCCCGGACAGCGCGCTCCCGGACAGCGCACTCCCGGATCGAACCGCACAGCCTTTGCTGTTCAGAAAACGGCCTCCGTATCACAAGGTGTGCGCTCGCCGGAATACCAGCGCGTGCTCGATCGTTACATCTCCCGGCTGGTTTCATTGCACCAAATACCGGCGGCGCTCGTTGTCTGGCGGCAGGAGTTGGGCCGCAATTCAAACGATCCGGGACTGTATGAAAAGTTTGCCCAATTCCTTGAAGGCAACCGGCTGGCCACGGAAGAAGAAGCGGTATACAAGCGTGCTATCCAGCAATTCCCGAGCAGAAGCTGGTATCACAAGCTGGCCCGCTGGTATTTGAGCAAGAAGCGCGATCAGGATTTGCAAGCGCTCTCGCAGCAGGTATTACAGATTTTTTCCGGCAGCGATCTGGAAGCGTATCTGCGCAATGTCCCTGGCATGCCGCTGCAGCTTGACTTGCGCTTCAATCAGCTTGCCCATGAACGCTTTCCGCACAACCTGACGTTCGTCAACAATCTGCTTGTGCTCTACAACAGCAAGCCTTTTTATAACAAAGCCGCATGGGAAGAGCTGCTGCGCAATTATTGGTTTCAAGATGAGATGCTGCGCAGCCAATTCTTTGAATATCTATCAGAGAACAATCGGCTGGAAGCTGAGCTGCAAATGTTGCGCAGCACCGCAACCGGGAACACTGATTGGTCTGCCCAAGCCAGCGCCAATCCTGCGCGCGTGCGCTTTATTGCTGAAGCTGAACTGTGGCGTTCACACTTTGAAGACGGCGCGCCCGTGATTGCCGCAGTTGCCCGGCAGTACCCGGCTGATCCTGATTTGGGGCAGCGCGCTTCCTCTGTGTATCGCTCGCTTGCTTACTTCAATCCGCAGGATACAGAGCTGGCGGTTCAGATTGAAAACAATCTTCTCCAGGCCAATCCAGCGGATCGCGACCGGATGGCCCGCATCGGCGATATCTATTCCGATCGTGAGCAGTTCTCCAAAGCCGCGCCGTATTGGAACAGAATGCCGGATACCGAGCCAGGCCACGCGCAGAGCTATGAAGACGCTGCGACGGTCTTTTGGGATTATTACTTTTTTGAAGATGCACTGCGCCTACTCAATCTGGGGCGCACCAGGCTCCACGATGACACGCTCTACAGTTACCAGGTGGGCGCCATCTATGAGAATAAGCGCGACTACGTCCGCGCCGTTGATGAGTATGTGAAGGGCGCGCTGGCTGAACCCGGCAATGCTGAAGCGCGGGCAAGGCTGCTGCAACTGGCCACGCGCAAATCCTCACACGATGCCGTTGATGCGGCTACGGATAAGGCAGTCATCGACCGCAAGTACGATCTTCCCGCTATCCAATTGCGGCTTGAGGTGCTGGAGGCGCAGCAGCGCAAGCAAGATGAGTCTGCCTTCCTGATTTCTGCGCTTGACCATACCGATGCAATTGAAACGCTGGAAAGCATTGAGACCACGGCCCGCGACAAATCTCTGGAGGCGGTGCACCAGCATGCCCTGGAGCGGCAAGCCGCAGTGAGCACAGATCCTACACGACGGCTGGAACTGCGCTACGCTCTCGTCAATTTCTATGAGCAAAAGAAGGATATGGCCGCTGCGCAGCAGAATGTGGAGGCGCTTTACAAAGAAAATCCCCGGATTATGGGCGTTGTACGCTCTACGGTTAATTTCTATTGGCGCAATAAGCTGCAACAGCGTTCCATTGACGTTCTGCTACAGGCAGCAAGAGATTCCTACCCGGCTTTAAAGACGCAGTTCAGCTTTGAAGCTGCGCGCAAAATGACCGACTTCGGGCAATACGAACCTGCGCGAAAGCTGTTGCTGGTGCTTCTGGAAAACGATCCCTATAACGGAGACGACCTAGCTGCTGTTGCTGAAACCTACGCACGCGCCAATGACAATGCCGGTTTGCGCGACTTCTATCAGGAAAAAATCAAGTTGTTCCAGAAGGCAGCGCTCTCAGGAGATGAACGCAAGTCCCGCATCGCCACGCTGCGGCGCGGCCTCATTCCCGCTCTTACTGCGCTCAAGGATTATGCTGCCGGCGTTGACCAATACATCGAAATCCTGAATGTCTATCCTGAGGACGCAGGCCTGGCCGGTGAAGCGGCGCACTACGCGCAGCGCTACCAACGCAAGGACCAGTTGCTTAATTTTTACGTTAAGACTGTGGCAGCA
>DASRDW010000248.1:0-4482 GCA_035652415.1 Candidatus Angelobacter sp.
GTAGGTAAGCTCGTCAGGAATGGGCAAAACGTTGACGCGCGGCACGGCAATGTACTCGCAATTGCCGCCATCGTTCCCATAGCCAAGCACCGTGAACTTGGGACAGAAATTTTGCTGCCCTTCAGTGCACTTGGGGCAGACGCCGCAAAAAGTCATGGGCGCAAGCAGCACGCGCTGGCCAGGCTCGAGGTCGGTGATGTAGTCGCCAACGGCAATAATGTCGCCGGAGACATCGCTGCCATTGATGTGCGGCAGCTTCACGCCCGGCAGCCCCTTGCGGATGAACAAATCCAGATGGTTCAGCGCGCACGCCTTCACCTGCACCAGCACCTGGTCGTGGCGCGGGTTGGGATCGTGCACATCTTCATACTTCAGCACTTCCGGACCGCCGAACTCATGGAAACGGACAGCTTTCATCAGAGGGCCTCCTTGCGCGAAGGATAGAATTTGGTAAATGGGTAATTTGGTAATTGGGTAATTGAAAACCCTTCTACAGCCCGGCCTTCAATTACCAATTTACCAAATTACTCAATTACCAAATCTTTGCCACGATTTACAATTCCTAAAAATATGATCACCGGTCTTCACGCCATTCTCTATGCTAATGACGCAGATAAGGTTCGTGCCTTTTTGCGCGATGTGCTGGGTCTCAAGTCGGTCGATGCCGGCCATGGTTGGCTGATCTTTGCTGCGCCTCCGGCCGAGATTGCCGCTCATCCGACGGAAGCAGCGGAAGAACCTCACCATCAACTCTATCTGATGTGTGACGATCTGCACTCCACCATCAAAGACCTGCAAAAGAAGGGCGTGGAATCCGGAGCGGTCATGGGAGGCACAATGGGGTTCAGTCACGTCGATTCATCTGCCCGGCGGCGGCGAATTGGGCCTATACCAACCAAAGCATCCTACGGCAGTCGGACTTTAATGCTCCAGTGACCGTCTACAGAACCACAATGACAAAAGCAGATTGGCTCCTCTTTGCTAAGTCCCTCGTTGCAGTTTTCGTGATTTTTTATCTGCGGGTGTGGCTGGCCCGGGCAGGATCATGGAAAGCAGCCCGCAAGCACCTATGGAAAAGGCCTAGGCGCTGGCAATTGATCACATTCTGTGTTCTGTGGGGATTCATCATCATAGCATTTATCACGCTGGTATTTCTGAAACGTTAGTTCTTCGGATACCTGGGTTATCCGCTAAAATATTGGTGTGGACATCTATGAAGAAATAATCCGCCTTCGCCGGGAAGGACGCAGGGCGGCGCTGGCGACGATCATCAACGTTCGCGGCTCTATACCCTCGTTTGAGACGGCCAAGATGCTGGTGCGCGATGACGGCTCCATTGTCGGCACCATCGGCGGAGGCTGTGTGGAAGCTGAGGTCTGGGAAGCAGCCCGCGAGGCGATGAAGACCGAAAAATCGCAGACGCTCCACTTTGACCTGAATAACAATCCCAAATATGACACGGGCCTGGTGTGCGGCGGCACGTTGGAAGTTTTTGTCGAGCCGGTGCTGGCGGTTTCCACGCTCTATATTTTTGGCGCAGGGCACGTGGCCTGGAGCCTGTATAAAGTGGCCCGTATGGCTGGGTTTAACGTTGTGGTCACCGACGACCGCGAAACATACGCCAATCGCGAGCGCTTTCCTGACGCCCGCGACGTTTATGCCGACGAATATGAGCGAGTGACCTCACAGCTTGCTCCGAATGACTCTTCTTATATCGTGATTGTTACCCGTGGTCACCGTGATGACATGCGTGTGCTGCGCTGGGCTGCAGAGACTCCGGCCCGCTACATCGGCATGATTGGCTCGCAACGCAAGACCATTGCCATTTACAAGGAGTTGGAGAAGGAAGGCATTCCCGCAGAAAAGCTGGCACGGGTCTATGCGCCGGTGGGTCTAGATATTGGCGCGATTACGCCGGAAGAGATTGCCGTCTCCATTGTGGCTGAGTTGATTGCTATCCGCCGCAATTCACCCACGCCGCTGCCGCACATGAAGAGCGCCAAGGCGGCAGAGATTCTTAAACAGCTATAACTCAATGGCTCTATCACCTTCATTCGCCGGTGTAATTCTGGCCGCCGGCTCATCCTCACGCATGGGCCGCGATAAAGCCCTGCTTCCGTGGCGCGATGGCACCTTTCTTTCCGCTGCCATTCGCATGTTGCAGCCTGTGACCGAACTGGTGATCGTCGTCGCCGGAGGCAATGCGGCTGACTTGTCGCCCATCGCCGACGTTCACGCGGCATTTATCGTTGTAAATCCTGATCCACAGCGCGGCCAGTTCAGTTCACTGCAGGTAGGTTTGCAGGAAGTACTCAATCGCGGACGAGACGCGGCCATGATTACGCTGGTAGACCGCCCTGCAGCCGAGGCTGAAACCGTCAGGCAGATCAAAGCGGCGTTTCTCTCCGCCGATGACCGCACCTGGGCCGTAGTGCCGGACTTTGGCGGCAAACACGGCCATCCTTTTGTGATTGGGCGGGAAATGATTGAAGCATTTCTGCGCGCTCCCGCCGGCAGCAACGCGCGTGAGATTGAGCACGCCAACCAGCAGCACATACGCTATGTTTCCGTGAGCGATCCTCTGGTCGCTGCCAACGTCAATACGCCAGAAGATTTTGAGCGCATTCGCACAGGAACCCCCGCTTCATGAACCAGATACAATTTTTATCTGCAGGACAAAAGTTTGCCGAGTCTGTTTTGGCGCTTCGGCCGCGAGTGGCCGTTTTTGATTGCGACGGTACCTTGTGGAGCGGCGACTGCGGCGCTGACTTTTTCTATTGGGAGATTGAGCGCGGCATGCTCCCGGCTAAAGTTGCCGAGTGGGCCACTGCGCGCTATGCCGATTACAAAGCCGGCAAAGTGGATGAAGACACGATGTGCGGGGAAATGGTCACCATCAACACCGGTATCACGATGCAGGCACTGGCGGAAGCGGCGGAAGATTTTTTTTCGAGCGTGGTGGAACAACGCATCTTTCCTGAAATGGTGCGCCTTACCCGTGAACTGGCCGCATCAGGCTGCGATATATGGGCTGTTTCCTCAACCAATGATTGGGTGATCCGTGAGGGTGTTAAGCGCTTTGGAATTCGCGGCAGCCGCGTGCTGGCAGCTTCTGCTCACATTGAGAACGGCAGGCTTACTGATCGTCTGGTTCGTGTGCCAAGCGGTCCGGCAAAAGCTACAGTCATTCAGGAAGTCGTGCGCAAGCCTGTTGACGTATGTTTCGGCAATTCAATTTTTGACGCCGCCATGCTGGAGATCGCCCGGCACGGATTTGCCATCAATCCGAATCCCGATCTTGAAAAAAAAGCGCAAAGCAAAGGCTGGCAGGTGTATTGGCCGGCGGGGACAAAGGAGCTTTAGCTGCAGATCGCGCAGATGTATGCAGATCAAAAAAACTGCGAAGACACGCGACAATATCGAAATTGAATTTTGCCGAGACGTAACTGATTTTTGACTTGAATGCCTGATCAACGCTCATCGCCCAAAATCAGCGGCGAAAAGTGATCTAGCGGAAGAATTCCTGGACTTTTTCCTTAAACCATTCCCAACCTGTAAGCGGGCGTGGCGGAGGTACTGCCCAGCTTTTGAGCACGTCAACCCGTTGAAAATCTTTGGGCACCTCAAAAAGCGATAGCTCCAACGGCCCTTCCTGCAACTCGACCACTTCAGAGCCCCAGGTGGAAGAGAGCATATGCTGTGTGCCATCGGCCTCAGTGACCTGGCTGCGCAGGGTGGTGAGGACTTTCACAGGAAATCCGGTTTCAGTGCCGCTCCGATGGACTTCAATCTTATCCATCTTGTTGTAGCATTTGTCGGTAGAGGCGGCTGAAACCTCTGTCGCGACTACCACGCCAAGGCTGTCTTTCTTGTCCCGGCGCCATTCCGGCAATATTGCCCCGTCAATATACCAGCCGTCAGTCTCGCTCTCTGAAGGCTTGGAGCATGCTTTCGGCCCGGCGACGCGTCTTTCGTGCGTAATAATGTGGCGAGCCATATGACCAAAAATCTCTTTTCGCTCACCCGTATCAGTGTTTTCAATCCAGATCTGGAGAGTGCCGCCGGAATCGATGGTCGGCCTGGGCTTGATGCCTACAGTTGTTCCACGCGTATCGGTTTCATAAGAAGTGTATTCATGGGCCTGCATGTCCAGAACAAAAACTCTGTTATGTTCTCCGCGCAAAATGATGGTGGCCATGGGAGGCCCGGTGCGGTCGCGCATCTGTGATTGCCATTCATTCCGCAGCCGGTCGGCGGCCAGATATTCCGTGCGAGTATCTGTAAAGCCCGCCGTTACCTGACGGGTCACGATCTTTACGCCGTTTACAGACGGAGCCGGAGAGGTGAACGTGGTCACAACCAGCAGCATCGTCGCTAGCGGTATATTCATTTTTCTCTCTCCGCCTGGGCAGGCAGGTTTTGGGGCACCATTGTACCGCCAATCGGCATCGGCACAGCAGATTTAATGTGAGAAGGCTTGGG
>DASRDW010000249.1:0-4803 GCA_035652415.1 Candidatus Angelobacter sp.
GGCAAGCGCTTCAGTTATCAGGACGTGAAATAGTATGCGATTACAACTTGTTCGCCACGCCACGCTGTTGCTGGACTATGCCGGCATGCGCATCCTGGTAGATCCCATGCTGAGTGAAGCCGGGGCCATGTCGCCGATTCAGAATTCGCCGCAGCCGCGCCCCAATCCGCTGGTGCCGCTGCCGTTCCCTGTGGAGCAGGTCGTGGATGGTGTGCAACTTGTGCTGGTCACGCATACGCACCGCGACCACTGGGACGATGCCGCTATCCAGCTTGTGCCCAAGGACCTGCCGCTGCTGTGCCAGCCGGAAGACCTGCAGAAAATGGAAGCTGTGCACTTTGTGAACGCCGCCGCCGTGCACGATATGAAGTATTGGAGCCACATCTGCATCACCCGCACACCGGCGCAGCATGGCACAGGAGAAATTGCGCGGGCCATGGCGCCTTCCAGCGGCTACGTGCTTTCAAGCGCGGGCGAACCCACGGTTTATATCGCCGGTGACACTATCTGGTATGACCAGGTAGCAGAGACTATCAAACAGCACAATCCACAGGTAATTGTGGTAAACGCCGGCGCAGCGCAGTTCCTGCATGGCGATCCCATCACCATGACCGCTGGAGACGTGGTGCGCGTTTGCCGCGCTGCACCGCAAGCCCACGTGATTGCTGTGCACATGGAAGCCATCAATCACTGTCTGCTCACGCGCGCAGAACTGGCAAAGCAGGCGCACGCAGCCGGGACCAAAGTCGCAATCCCCAGTGATGGCGCTCAAGTGGAATTGCCCGCAGGATGAGATGGAAATTGCCAGAAGTTGATGAAAAAAGATGATGGAAAGGGAAGCTTGCCCAGTTTAATGCCGCAAAGCGAAGACCGCCAGCAGCACCAGTCCCAGCGTCATCACGGCATTCCAGATCAGGAGCACAAGCAGCCATTTGCGCAGGCGCTCTTCTCTTGCCGCCGTGGCTTGGTTCAGCGCTTCAAAGTCGGACTTCAATTGCGCTGCATACAGCTTGAGCTGGTCAACATCAGCGGCCAACTGCTCCACCAGATCTGGCCCATCTGGTGGCTGTGCCTGCCCTTGTTTCTGCGCCACACGCGCTTTCAGCGAGTCGCGCAATATCTGTCCGCCGTGTTCCGCCGCAATTGGCCCCAGCGCGCGCAATATTGTAGCTAGCCATCCCATAGGTTATGTTGTCGAACGCCCCAACTTTATTAGACCATAACTGTACAGCTCGTCTGCCAACCCGGTCAGGCTACCCAGGATAATCAGCATCCAACCGCTATACGGCCTTCCGCAGTATTTAGAATAATCGCGTGCAAGTCTTTCTCACCGGCGCTACTGGCTTTGTCGGGCGGAACATGCTCAAACGCCTCCTTGGCGAAGGGCACACCGTTCGGGCGCTGGTGCGTGATCCCCAAAAGAGCAGCCAGCATGCTCAAGCCGACATTACTTGGATTGCCGGTGACGTAGTTGAGGGTACGGGGCTGGAGGAAGGTTTGCGCGGCTGCGATGCCGCAATTCATCTGGTCGGCATCATCATAGAAAAAGGCAAGAATACCTTTGAGGCCGTTCATCACGTTGGCACGCGAAACGTAGTTGGAGCGGCAAAGCGGGCGGGAATCAAGCGCTTCATTCAGATGTCGGCTTTGGGCGTGCGAGCGGACGGAGCTGCAGCCTACCAGACCACAAAGTGGCGCGGTGAAGAAGAGGTCCGCAAGAGCGGAATTCCATACTGCATCTTGCGGCCTTCGCTTATCTTCGGCCCAGATGATGGCTTCGTTACCCAGATGATGGAGACCATGCGCTCGGCTCCGCTGTTTCGTCCTGTGCCGGGCAACGGCTCACCCAAGTTTCGGCCAATCTTTATTGATGACGTTACAGCCTGCTTTGCCAAAGCACTTACGGCAGAGGCCGCAACCAATCAGACCATCGAACTGGGGGGCGCGGACGAGCTTTCACTGAACCAAGTGCTGGCAGAGATCGCCCGCTGTGCGGGAGTACGCAAGCCGGCAGTGCACATTCCCATGCCGTTCATGTTCACTGGCGCGTTCTTTGCCCAGGCATTGCTTAAAAATCCGCCTGTAACAGTGGACCAGTTGCAAATGCTGAAGGAAGGTTCCACCTGTGACATCAAGCCTATGCGGCAAATTCTGGGCGTAACGCCCCGAGGCTTCAGCGGCTGCGGACGCAGCTAAGGATTAAGTGATTACCGGGATGTACTAGGGGCTGATTTCAACAACTCTGCCTGCCACTGAGGGTTAGAATTACTGAAACGTAAATCTGGCCGCAAAGAGAGTGCATTTTGCAGGTGAGAATGCACCTAAATTGTTGATTAACAAAATTTTACCTTTGGATGCAATCGGAACAAGCAGCTCTGCATCTAATGGGGCATACGCCACCAAAATCAGGAGCAAAAGTTTATGAAGAAGAATCTTTGGGTGGTTCTGGTCTCCCTTGCGCTGTTGGCCGCGGGATGCTCGCGCGTGAGCAAACACACAGATGCGCAGGTTGCGTCTGACGTACAGAACAAGATCAACGGGGACAACAATATCCCTGATAAGCAACTCAGTATCAACGCCAATAACGGAACAGTAACGCTTACTGGCACCGTAAGCAGTGATGCGACAAAGAAAGCCGCGGGCGATGACGCCGCACAAGTGGAAGGCGTGAAGGTGGTAGAGAACAATCTGGAAGTCGCGCCAGCCTCGGCTTCAAACGAGCAGCAGCAACAGCCGCAGGAGCAAGCCAGCAATAATCCTCCTCCGGCGCCTGCTCCACGGGCCGGGGAAGAGCGTCGCCCTTCACCGCGCACACATGCGCATAGTTCAAGCTCGCATAAAAGCTCATCCAGCAATAATAATAATGACAATGGCGATAACGGCCTGCGCACCACCGTTCCTGCGCAGAGCAGCAACGGCGGCAGCAGTGATCTGGCGCAGAACACGGCTCCGCCACCACCGCCTGAGCCAACTCCCACGCCGAAGGTTACGGTGCCTGCCGGAACGCAGCTAAGCATCCGCCTCACTGACGAAGTAAGTTCAGAGAAGGCGCAGGTAGGAGATACATTCCACGGATCAATCTCTACTCCAATTACGATTAGCGAGCAGACCGTGATTCCCACCACCGCCGACGTAGAAGGCCGCGTGATGGAAGTGAAGTCGGCCGGCCGCTTTGCCGGGCAATCCGTGCTGACTCTGGAACTCACCAAGTTGACGATGAACGGGCGCTCGTACAACCTGCAAACTAACCAATGGACCAAGTCCGGCAATGGCCGGGGCAAGTCCACTGCGACCAAGGTCGGCGGAGGTGCAGCAGTTGGGGCCATTCTTGGCGGGATTTTTGGCGGTGGCAAGGGTGCTGCCATAGGCGCAGCCGCTGGGGCCGGAGCAGGAACGGGCGTTTCCGCGGCAACCAAAGGCCAGCAGATTGTCTTGAATCCTGAAGCCGTAATTGCTTTTCAGTTACAAAACTCGCTCACCGTAACACCGGGGGCCAACCGGTCTGCAATGAATCAATAAACAAAGGTGAGTGTTTTGCGAACGCCGCTCAGAACGGGCGGCGTTTTTTTGTTGCTATATGTGATAAGACATTCCTGTGGGCATCTCGGAACAAATAGTGGTTTTAGAGTCTTTGGGCATTAATGCTATGAGGAGACATTATGACAGAGCAAACAAAAACCAGCCGAGAGTATAACTTGAAAGAATTCGATGCGTTGAGGAGTGAAATTGACGATGGTATTAGTGAGGCTAGAGCGTTCGAGCGTTATGCAGTGATTGCATCTGGAGCGCTCTGGGCGTGGCTTACCACACGGCCAACGGCCCCTCTCCTCCTTTGGTGCTTACCCCTACTGCTCGCATTAGTGGGCTGGCTCAGAACGTGGGGATTATATAAGCATCTTGGCCGCATCGGTTCCTACATTCGGGAGATAGAAGGAAATAACCTGAAAGGTTGGGAAGGTCCAGCAGGATGGGAGAAGTGGCTTGACGGAGACAGAGGCGTTCGTCGCCATTTAATCGATAATTTGGTTTGGGGAACTTTAGTGGTGATCGCAGGAATTGCAATTTTACAGCGTGACAGACTGATTACATCACCAATTGATCAAATTAAACCAGCGGTGGTCGAAGTGCACACGCTGCCATGTACTGTGGCCCCAATAGCCAAGTTACCAAACTCGAAGAAGCAGAAATAAAGGAGCTCTATTGGCAGACGATTTCGAAGCAGCAAATCGATGCACAAAAGATCTCCAGTCCTCAATCCCACGCGCGATAGCTGCTCATTATGACCGTAAGAGCAGGCGCATCGTGATCCAGCTAAGCTCAAATCTGGATGTAAGTTTCTCACCGGAAACGCCGAAGGCTTGAGGATGCAACCACCGCGCAGTTGCAGGAAATCGAAATCAGCCCCTCAGGATTCGGTATTTACTTTCCCAAACTGGATGCTGACCTATATCTGCCAGCAATTTTGGAAGGTTTATTAGGTTCAAAGAAGTGGATGGCCGCCAGACTTGGCCAAGTTGGCGGGAAATCACGCAGCGCTGCCAAGCGCGCGGCTGCAAGAGCGAATGGAAAACTTGGAGGTAGGCCCAAAAGAAAGAGCCGCGCTGGTTGATTTCCACTACCTGTTCTACTGGAACCAGCATCCAACACTGCAAAGGACAAGCCCCACGATTGGCTAAGATCGCAATCGCTAAAAATCCAAAGATTGGTTAAACCCAAAGATGGCTAAAACAAAGATCAGCGCGTTGATTCATGTTTGCGACAATGAGCGCTCGCTTGGTCGCGCTTTGGATTCACTGCGCCCAT
>DASRDW010000250.1:0-5897 GCA_035652415.1 Candidatus Angelobacter sp.
GTCCGCCAGACAATGAAACCTTTCTTGAGTTGATGGTTCGTGAGTTCCGCAGCCGGGCACAATATAGATAAAAAAGATCGAGATCAAAATTGCGTAGTTCTCGAATTTTAATGGCATTGTTGGTCCTGCTGGCGCTCTTTCCGCCTGCCGCGCATCCACAGAATAGCCGCGCTCAGTCAGAAGCAACTTTGCGACAACTAGAACATTCTCTTGCAGAGGACGCCGGACGGCTCGATATCCGATTATGGGACCAGGTAGTGGCGCCAGACTGGACGATGATTGACCCGGCAGGGCGGCAGATCGATAAGCAAACGGTCCTTGCATTGTCCAAAAAGGCCAAAGCTGCCGCAGCGTCATCACACATTGTGTTATCGGTAAGCCTGTATGACCTTCAAGTCAGGTTTCTCAAAGATGACATTGCACTGGTTACCACCCAAGTCACCTATGACTACAGCAGGGCCGGAAGCAAAAACAAAATTACGTTCCGCAACCTGGACATTTTTGAGCAAAAGCAAGGAAAATGGCTGATGGTAGCATCTCAAGCCACCCCAATGAAGAGTACCCCCTAAAGCTGACCGGCGTCTGGCAATGCCCGAGCTTTTTGCCCGAACCTTTAAGGTAAATAACCGACATGCACTAACGATTACCCCATGCGGCTTGGGTTTCGCCGTTTTTCTATGGTACTTTAGCCCCAATTGCACCTATTTCCGGTTTCCCACGGCACTTGGAAAGGCTGCCCTTCGGACGCACTGATTTTTTATGGCACTTGGGTTTGGCTTCAATAAAGCAAAGGTCTTGGCGCAAGCGGAGAAGTTTGTCCAGCAGGGCAAGCTTTCCAACGCTGTCACTGAATACGAAAAGGTCCTTAAGGAAGACCCCAAGGACTCCACCGTATTGAATACCGTGGGCGATCTTTACGCGCGCATGGGGAACAACGATCAGGCTACGTATTACTTCAAGAGAGTCGGCGACCAGTACGCGCAAAATGGCTTCACCCTGAAGGCCATTGCTATCTACAAGAAGCTCACCAAAATGAGCTCGTACAACGCAGAGAACACCATTAAGCTGGCTGAACTCTATGGTCAGCAAGGTTTGTTCAATGACGCGCGCGTGCATTACATGATGGTGGCTGATCAGCTCTTAAAGTCTGGCGACAATAACCAGGCCGCGCGGATCTTCCAGAAGATACTGGAACTCGATCCTGAGAATGCGCATACACAGGCCAAGCTGGCCGATCTCTATACCAAGCTGGGGAAAAGAGACGAAGCGCGCAACATCTATTACAGCGCTGCTGAATCGCTTTACGCACGCGGCTCCCATGCCGCCGCAGAGGAAGCGCTGGAAAAAGTTCTCTCGCTTGACGCCGGCAACACCGGCGCGCTGATGCTGCGCGGGCTGATTGCGGTGGATGCGGGAGATAGTGAAGCCGCTGTTCGCTATCTGGAGCAAGTATCTGATCTGGATGCGCGCCCTGATGGGCTGAGGGCACTGCTTCGCGCCAAATTACAAACCGGAAGCTCAGAGGGTGCGGACAGCATCGCCAACAAGCTGCTCACCAGGCACAATGACGTTACCGGTGTTACCACGCTGGCGCAGTGGTATGCCACCAACAATCACATAGAGAGCGCTCTTAAATTGTATGAAGCGAATGCTGAGCGCATGTTCGCGGGAAATCAGGCAGCGCTGCAGGAGGCACTCTCTCCGCTGACAGGCCGCGCCAAAGATAATCCTGCGGCCATGGCAATCCTGAAACGGCTGCTCAACCAGAGCGGCGACCAAAGCCAGACTGCGGAGATGATGGAGCAGCAGGCCCATGCCGCAGCCCAGAGAGGAAGTTACGCAGAAGCCCGGGACCTCTATAAACAGCTCACGGATATGGAGCCGGAGAACGCCCATCACGCACAGAATTACAAGCAGATGCTGGCCAAGCTGGGCGAAGACTCTGCCACGCGAATCCTGACTCCTGAAGAAGCTGCGCAAGCCTTTATGGTGGAAGAACTGGACGAAACTGCGCCCGCTGTCCACCAGGCCTATGATCCTCCCACGGAAAAAGCAATAGAGTCAGCGCTCACTGACGCTGAGTTGTATGTTTCTTACAACGTTCCTTCCAAAGCAATTCCGCCTCTGGAAGCCGCTCTGCCGCTGGCGCCACAAGATGTAAACCTAAACCAACGCCTGGCCAGCCTGTACGTGCGTGCGGAGCGTTTTGGGGACGCAGCCAAGCTCTACCAGAACCTGAGCGATATTTATAAGGAGTTGGGCCACCCCAACGAATCGGCAAAATATCTTGAAGCCTCAAAGCGTTACGCCTTGCGCACGTCGCAATCTGCGCCCGCTGCCTTTGCTGCGCCAGCCGTTGTAGAGCAGCCGCAGCAACCAAAGGCTGCTAAAGCCACCTGGCCACCCCTGCCGCCTGTTGCTGCTGTTTCAGAACCGGAGCCACCGGCACCGGTTGAAATCGCGGCAGAAGCCGAATCTTCAGTACAGGAATTCAGTTTTGATACGCCGGACGTGATAGCTGGCGAGCCAGAAGCAATTGTCGCCGCTCCAGGGGAGCCGATCATTGCCGAGCCGGTTGTCTCAGAAATAGCTCTGGAGCCTGTTCACTTTACTGCTTCCCCTGCGGCACACGCTGAGCCGCCGGCCTCAGCTCCGGCAGCGGAGGAAATAGACATCTTCAACGAGTGGGAGGAGATGATTGAAGTTGAGCCGGTTGAGCAAGAGGAAATGCATGTCCAATCTGCTCAAGAAACAACGGCAGAAACTCCTGTCCGTTTTGCCGAACCGGAGCCTGCCGCGCCTACCCCGGCGGTTGAAGCTGATCTGAGTTCGCAGATCACAGATAAAGTTCAGGAAATTCGCTTCTACATCACGCAGGAAATGTGGGACTCCGCCAAGTCGGCAATCCTGGATTTGACTGAGCTTGCGCCCGATGCGCCTGAAGTTACAGAGTTGATCGCTGCAGTCTCTGCTGGCCAATCCAGACCGTCAACCGAGGCAGCAACACCAGCCTTTGTAGAGGAACCTGCCGTTGCGGCGGCGCCTGCAGAAATTGCAGAGATTGAAAAACCGAAGGCCGTTGAACCTGCTCCGCCTCCGCCAGTTGCAAAGCCGAAGATCACAGAACCACCACCAGTTGTCGCAAAGCCAAAAACTGTTGAACCCGCTCCGCCGCTCGCCGCTACGCCAGCGGCTGCTGAGTCCGCTCCACCGATTATCGAGGAACCCAAGGTTGAGAAGCCGAGGGCCGTTGAGCCGTCGCCTCTGCCGAGAAGTGTGGAGAAGCCTGCTGCGCAACCCGCGTCTATGGCGCATCATGAAGATGTGCTGGACATCCCTGAGCCGCCCAAAGCCCAGCCCGCGCCTGCACGAACAGCTCCAGCAGCCAGCAGCAAATCCACGGAAGATATCCTCGGCGACTTTGTGCTCGATCTGGAACAGTCGCCTGAGCTGGCTGACTTTGCTCCCAAGCAGCACTCCGCTCCTGCACCGACGCCGGCACCAACCCCTGCTCCTGCTCCAGCGCCTGTTACTATCGACCGCCACATCTCATCGCTGAGCAATGGCGACATGCAGGACAAGGCATCTGCCGACGTCCTCAACGACATACTTTCTGAATTACAGGAAGAAACTGCCGAAGCAGCAGAGCCGGAAGAAGATCCTGAGACGCACTATAACCTGGGTATCGCGTTCAAGGAGATGGGGCTGCTGGACGAAGCCATTGGCGAGCTACAAAAAGTTTGTCACGCGGTTGATCGCGGCGCACAATTCTCGCAACCCATTCAGGCCCTTACCTGGCTGGCGCAATGCCTGGTGGATAAAGGTGCGCCGGAAGCCGCCGTACGCTGGTACCAAAAAGCTTTGCATTTGCCCGGACTAGATGACAGCAGCCGCTGCGCCATCTATTATGATTTAGCAACAGCCTTTGAGGCTTCAGGGGACAAAAAGTCTGCCTTGGCCAATTTCATGGAAGTCTATGGATCGAATATTGATTTTCGTGACGTGGCCAGCCGCATTAAGGCGCTGAAATCGTAAAATCTTCTATTACATCTAATTTAAATACATCAACAAGATTGATCCTGAATTTTGAAGCCTACCTCTACGAATCTCGAAACTCCGCCACCGGGGCCACAGCCTGAGCCTGTTGACGATAAACCAGGCGAGCTACCCGTGTGGCTGCAACGGGTTTTTGTTATTGTGTATGTCCTGTTCTGCATCGAACTAGGACTGGTCCTGATTGCGCTTCCCTGGATCACCGGCTACTGGTTCAACGGTGGATTGCTGTCACAATGGCCGGAGTTGCAGCGTTTTCTACAGAGCGGCTTTGTCCGCGGCGCAATCTCAGGGCTAGGCGTGCTGGATGTCTGGCTGGGTATCATGGAAGCCGTTCACTACCGTGACCGGCGATAAATTGAGCATAGATTTGTTTGAAAGCGTGTATGGACGAGAACAACAAGAACCAAAATCCGCATCCGCAAGATGAGCGTAAGCTGCTTCCCGCGCCACTCGCTTATCTGAACCCAGATTTCCTGAACAGCCCTGACGGGCGTATGGTAAGAATTCTTTCTGAGTATTCAGAGCCTCTTTCCCGCTTTCGCCGGGAAAAAATCCAGGACACGGTGGTTTTTTTTGGCTCCGCGCGCTTTGCCAGCCTGCCTGACGCGCAGCATGCTTTAACCATTCTTGAAAAAGACGGCTCTGCCAAACCTGCTCAACCACAGCAACAACCCGGCGGCAAAGATCCAGATGCCCTGCAGGCTGCCCTCAAACGTGCGCACGCAGCCGTGGAGATGGCGCGATATTACGAAGAAGCGCGCCAGTTAGCTCACATGCTCACTGAATGGTCACTTACCCTTCCCGGCAAGCGCCACCGCTTTGTTGTTACTTCAGGCGGCGGCCCAGGCATTATGGAAGCTGCAAATCGTGGCGCCAGCGAGGCTGGCGGAAAAACCATAGGTCTGAATATCCGGCTGCCATTTGAGCAGTACCCTAACCCGTACATCACGCCAGAGCTGAATTTTGAGTTTCATTACTTCTTCATGCGTAAGTACTGGTTTGCTTATCTCGCAAAAGCGCTGGTTGTCTTCCCCGGTGGCTTTGGCACGCTGGATGAACTTTTTGAGATCCTCACCCTGGCGCAGACACATAAGCTGGCCAAGAAAATTTTGGTCATCGGGTACGGCAGCGAATACTGGAAACGCGTGCTGAATTTTGATGCGCTGGTGGATGCAGGAACAATCTCACCGGAAGACGTAAACGCCTTTACCATGGTGGATACGCCAGAGGAAGCGTTTGAGGTCTTAAAAGACGGGCTGACCCGCTTTCATCTGCAGCCCCCGCCGGCAAGGCCGATACCTGATGAGGGGCCGGAGATCGCGAAGACGCTGCCGTAGGTTTTTCTGAAATCCTGAGGCGCAGTGAACCTTATTCGCCAGCGCCAATTGATACGTTCCTAACTGCGCTCGGGACAAAAAGAAAATCACGCTGCCTTGCTTTCTTCCAACTTTTCCACCTTCTTTTCCACGTGCTTGATTTCGGCCCGGTCTTTGCGGATATCGAGCCGCACATGGGCGTAGATGCTCATGTATAGGTTGGCGATCCAGACCAGGGCAAAGCCGGAGATGAGGTAGCCGCGCCAATCGTCATACAGCAGCTTATAGCGAGTAATAAAGAGAAAGAAAATGGTCACATAATGGCTGAAGCAATATTCGCAGGTAAAAATGTAAAAGAACTTGCGCGAGAAATAGCGGCGCTGGCTCTCGCTTTGCCGTAAGCAAAACTGGCGTGGCTCACGGAATATTTCTTCATGCGTCACTGTCCAGGCTATGGCCCCAATGGGGATAGCCAGGACGAAAAGCCAGACAATTTGCACGCCTAGAGACACCTTTAAGAGAGGG
>DASRDW010000251.1:0-11630 GCA_035652415.1 Candidatus Angelobacter sp.
ACAGGTCATGATTGAAGGCCCCGGCCATGTGCCGCTAGACAAGATCAAGGAGCAGGTGGATAAAGAAGTTGAATGGTGCTACGGCGCTCCGTTTTATACGCTTGGCCCGCTGGTCACCGATATCGCTCCCGGTTACGACCACATCACCTCAGCCATTGGGGCGGCGATGATTGGCTGGCACGGTGCTTCCATGCTCTGCTACGTTACGCCCAAAGAGCACCTCGGCCTGCCCAATGAAAAAGACGTGAAAGACGGAATCATCGCCTACAAGATCGCAGCCCACGCCGCTGATATCGCGCGGCATCGCCCTGGCGCGCAGGACCGCGACAACGCTCTTAGCTACGCCCGCTACACCTTCGACTGGGAAAAGCAGTTTACCCTCTCGCTCGATCCTGAGACTGCGCGCTCCATGCATGACGAAACCCTCGCCGACGACTATTACAAAGAAGCCAAGTTCTGCTCCATGTGCGGGCCAAAATTCTGCTCCATGAACTATTCGCAAAAAGTAGATGAGTTCAACAAGCAAGTTTACGGAATCGAGAAGACTGACTATTCGCAGTTAGTGGAGAAGATCACCGTAGGAAAATAGCTTCTGACATGCCCGAGCGGACGACAGGGAGCCGAAATGGCTGTTTGTACATCATGCGGCAGGGAAACAAACGAGGCCTCAAAATTCTGTACTAACTGCGGACAGCCGCTGTTCAAAGCAGCCCCGGCGCCCGCGCCGGTTTCTCCGGCGAGAACATGTCCATCCTGCAGCGCGCCCGTTGAGCCGTCATCATCATTCTGCACCAATTGCGGCCAGGGATTGTCCGCAAAGACAGGTCCACCGGCGAACGCCGCTCCTGCAGCCGCTCCGGTAAGCACTGCGCCTGCCGATGTACCGTCGTCACCACCAACGTATCAAACGCCACCGCAACCCAGCGAACCTTCGTATTCAGGTTCTACATATCAGCAGCCGCAGCAGCCGAGCGGCGGAAAATTCGGATTGGTGGTCCTGGTCCTGCTGCTGGTGATCGTTGCAGCCGGCTTCGGCGCCTGGTATTTCTGGGGCGTGGAAACAATTGTGGTTTGCAGCCCGGCGGACGTCAGGGTCTTTCTTGATGAGAAGGAGATTACACCTGTCTCATACGGCCGTTACGTGATTCCGCATCTCTCGCGCAAGCCGCACCTGCTCAAGATCCAACGCCTGGGTTTTGCGGATACGATCCAGCGTCTTGATTTTCCGCTAAGCTCATCGCGGGAATGGGTGAACGTGAAGCTGGTTCCCAGCACACGGAGGCCGCGCTAGCGCGCGCTCACTGCGTATCAAGATCAGAGAAATGCTTCAGCCCGGCTTGCTGGCCTGACTGTTTGGGCTTCTGCGTTGGTACGGGACGCTGGAAGTGCCGGATGACCACGTCATCACCAATAGTTTCTTCACCCTGCTGCTGCGCAATGCGCCGCGTTTGGTCTCTTCGCGGTGAAGGTTTCTCCTGCGCCTGTGCTGGCGCTTGATTGCCGGCGATGGTCGCTGGCATTTGCGGAGCTTTCGCTGATGCGGCTTGGGTAGGCGGTCCACCGGCTTTTACCGTCACGCCGCCAGTCTGAACTGTTACGCCGCCATTTAGTGCTGCGCTGTTGCCGTTAGCTTGTGTTGCTGGCTTGGCCAGCGGCGTGCGTGGATAAAGCGAGCCTAAGATGATTCCCACCACAAAGATCACTGTGATAACCGCTGCTCCCGCCATCACCGCTCGCAATTGCGGACTCATAGGCTGGCGGCGTTTTTTCGCCACCACGGCGATGGCAGCGTTCCACCATGTCTGCGTGGAGGAAGGCCGAGGACGAGCTGCCGGACTGGATGAAGCCGTGCGGCTCTCCTCGCGCGCAATTTCTTCACGCAAGATTTGCTCTTGCTGCCTCTCTTCCGGCAGACCCGGGTCTCGCTGCCGCACCAATTCAACCAACCGTGCTGAAGCGGCTTCACGCGCTGCTTCCAGTTCAAGAGCGCGCTGTTGTGCTTCTGCGCGCCGTTGTTCCAGGTCAAGCAGGCGCGCCTCATGGGCAGCTCGCGCTTCCGCAGAGCGTATCTCTATCTTCTTTTGCAATTCCTCTGACTGATCACGGAATGACTCAGCCGTTGACTTCGCAATTGCCTTGGCATTGGACATTGCCCGGGCAGTAAGGCTTGCTCCACGTTGCCAGATGCTGGGCTGTGCGGGCTTGGCCGGCGGCCTTTCCGGTAACGCTGCAGGCTGTGCGATTTCGCGTTCCGGGGCATTCTCCAGCCGCAAAGCTTCATGTTCGATTTCGGCATCCACTTGCGGTGTGCCAAATGGCGTTAGCTGCGCAAGATAAGGAACAGGATCAGCCGGTTTGGCCACTTCAGAAAGCATGGCGGGCTGGGCGGGTGTTTCATCCGCAAACGCCACTGGCGGCATCGGCGCGCGCTCCATCACCGGAATTTCAATTTCAGATGGCGCCAGCTCTTCTGCCGGCTCTGTGGAGGCAGCAAAAGCAACCTCAAATTCCCGCTCAGGATCGTGTTCCTGCGCGGCCGGGACTTTACGCTCCTGCACGACCGTTGGAGTTTCAGGGACAATGGAACTCTCAAGATGAGTAGCTGCCGGGGTCGGCATCGCAGCCTGTATCACACCGGGAGCTACGGCAATATCAGCCTGGAATTCATCAGCCAAGCCGGCAGCGCGTTCCAAGACATCCGCCCGTTCGCAGAGTTCAAATTCAATTTCCAGGTCGGCGGGGGCAAGATCAAGCTGGTCAGGACTGGCGACTTCTACCGTATAGCCTTGTTGCTGCAATTGACTGGAAAGCACGGCTGTCCGCTCCGGATGGTGGGTAAATATGCGAGCCAGTGGCATGGGGGAGCCACCTCCCATAAATTTTGACTCTGGTGTGCCCGGAAGACACTCCGCTGCACAGGTACATAGTACAGCAGTGGCGTAAGGAATTAGACGCAAATCGCGGGCCAGGGGCTGTCTGGCGATTGACTCTTTCAGTTCGCTTCGGCAAAGTCCATGCCGTCTGCAAACTGCAGGCCGGCGATCTGCCGCGCGTGAAACTGCACTTCCAGATAAGCCGTCATGATCGCAATATGGATCGACTCACGTTGCGCTGCGCTGGTGCATTCCGTACGAATGCGGTCAAGTTCCAGATACCGGTCATGTGCCAGAACGAATTTATTCACGACTGTATTCATAGTTTCTTCATTGTTCTAGCCGTGGGCAAAACCGCGAATCACTCAAAGACCTTAGAACACTACTTAGTATCCCGTAACTCGGTAACGTTACTGTGATAACGTTACTGAGCAGCTTTTAAGCAGGTTTGGCGGCTTATCGAGCGCATTTTTGCGATGTTCAGAGTAGCTGCCTTCGACGATTGTTTAGCTGGAGGACTGAGTCCCAATTTAGGACTCCGAGTACTCTGTTTCTTCTGGCACGTCAGTAGGACTTTCAAATTCCACTCTGTATCCGTCTGGATCCAGGAACGAAACCACCCACAATCCATTTCCCACGAATGGCCGTTTTGCTTCCACTCCGCGCGTCTTCGCCTGATGGTAGATGGCAAGCGCGTCTTGGCACATAAAGCAGACGCTAACACCCAATCCCAAAATGCCTTCTGGCTGGCCTGAGTTCTGATGATGCGCGTCTTTGTGATATTCCTGCAACATCAAGGCCGCTCCACCGTGCTTCAACCAACACCAGCAAACTTTGCCGTCTCCGTCAGGAGTCCACTTCATCGTCATCTCGAATCCCAGCACGTCCACATAAAATCGCAATGAGGCCGCCATGCTAGTGACCATGAAGAACGGCACCGCCTGCTGGACGTTGGTCTCGGTCTTGGCCTGAGATTCCATATTCAATCCAGTTCGAATTGATGTAACAACATTCAGTTTTGTGGTTTTTACCCAAGCTGGCCCGCGCAATCAGCTTTTACTAACTACTAAAAACTAATTACTAACTACTGCTTCTCCGTACGCTTCATCCAGCAACTCAATCACATGCTTTACCGGCATCTGCAGCCCGCGTTCCTGCACTCCGGCGCGCAACTGGATCATGCAGCCCACGTTGGCGGTGGCCAGCATGTCAGAGGAAACAGAGGTCACGTCTTCCATCTTCCGCTCCAGAATTTTCATGGAGAGCTCATTCTGCGCCACGTTATAGACTCCGGCGCTGCCACAGCACTGGTCGGAGTGGGGCAGTTCCACAAGCTCGCAGCCAATCGCGGTCAGCAGCTCGCGTGGCTGCGTGCGGATGCGCTGCGCGTTCGCCAGATGGCACGGGTCTTGATACGCTACTTTTTGTCCAATCTTCTTCTTCGGCGTCCTCAATCCGATTCCCGCCAGATACTCGGTCACATCTTTCATCTTGGCTTTAAATTCCTTCGCGCGGCGAAGATAGGCCGGATCATTCTCCAGCAGGTCGTCGTATTCCTTCATGTTTGATCCGCAGCCGGCGGTGTTGGTCACAATCGCGTCGTAGTCGCCGCCCAGGAATATGTCGATGTTGTGCCGCGCCAGTTCCCGCGCCTCATCGCGCATTCCGGCATGGGCATGCAGCGCGCCGCAGCAGCCCTGCCCGGCAGGGATATGAACTTCGATCCCGTTCTGCGTCAGCACATTCACCGTCGCGCGATTCAGGTGAGAAAAAGCCACGTTATTAATGCATCCGGCAACGAAGGCGACCTGGCCGCGTTTCTCGCCCACCGCAGGAAAGACCTTGCCAATTTCGCCAAAGAAAAACTCCTGGTCAATCTGCGGTGAAAGCTTGTCCAGATCAGCCACGCGCAATAGCTTCAGCAGCCCGGATTTTCTTACCAGCGTCTGCAGTCCTGATCGCTGATAAAACCGCATCAGTCCGGCCACACGGCGCAACGTGTTGAAGTTTGGAATTACCTTCTTATAGAAGAAGCCGCGCAAGGTGCGCTGAAGCCACGGCCGTTTGTATCCCTGCTCAATCTGCGCTCGCGCCCGCTCCACAATGCGGCCGTACTTCACGCCGGAAGGGCAGGCGATCTCACAAGCCACGCAGCCCAGGCAGCGGTCAATGTGGGTGGCAAACGTCTCCCCCAGCTCCATCTTGCCTTCATTAACCTGCAGAACCTGGTAGATGCGCCCGCGGGGAGAATCCATCTCATTGCTCAGGACCTTGTACGTGGGGCAGTGGTTCAGGCAAAGCCCGCAATGCACGCAGGTGGAAAGCAGCTCCCAGCTTGGCCGATCTTTGGCCAGCGCAGGATTTGCCTGCATAGTTTGCGCTTGCGCGTCGATCGTAGTGGTCTCAGACAATGAATCTACCTCTGTTCAAAATATTCTTGGGATCGATGGCCCGCTTTACGGCGCGCATCATGTTCACGTCAGTCGGGGTGGTGCCCCAGACGTCAAAGTGCAGCTTGGCTTCAACCGGACACTGCGCCACCTCAGCCGACGATCCCGGCGGCAGCATCCCGCGAAATGCGGAAACGCAGTTGGCATACTGCATGGCTGAAGGCGGATCAACCGATAGCGGCATCAATGCCAGCACCAGATGTCCGGTAGCGGCGCGCCCCACGGCAGCGGGAATCAGGTTGTAATCCGGCGCAACCCGCTCCAGCGCCTGCAATGCCGGTTCCACGCCCTGGATGGTCAAATGCGTATAGATGACCATGGCATTTCTGTGCCGCGCCAGCACGCTCTGCTCAAAATGCGAGATCCAACTCCAATACCGCTCTTCCTCAGCGCCTTCCAGCGTATGCGCAACGGCTGAGCCTAGCTCGCGGGCATACCGTGCCAGCACGTTATCGCTGCCCGCCGCGCGCAGCGCAATTTGCCACTCGATTGCCGGCAAAGACAACGGTTGTTCTGGCGCGTAATCGTCAGGATCATGAACCGGGCCGGGATCGCTCAAATATTCCGGCGCGCGCGGAGAGATGATCTCCATGCACATGGGCGTCAGGGGCGATTGGAAGATAAATGTCCGGAACTTGATGGCTTCTTCCAGCGAGCCAAAGGAACAGATGAACGTCCGCATTTGCCGCGGTCGGGGGAAGACCTTGAAGTTGGCCCGCGTAATCACCGCCAGCGATCCATAGCTGCCTGTGAGCAGCTTCATCAGGTCGTATCCGGCAACGTTCTTTACCACCCTACCGCCGCCTTTAGCCACCTTTCCATCGACCGTAATAAACTGCACGCCAATACAGAAATCGCGCATGTGGCCGAAGGTTGATTTGAGCGGCCCGGAAGCGCCCGTGGCCAGCAAGCCGCCGATGGTCGCGCGATCTAAATTTGCCGCGTCACAAGGGACCCATTGATGGTGCTCACTCAGCGTGCGCTGCATCTCCGCAAACGGCATGCCCGCAGCGACAGAAACCGTAAGGTCGCCGGGATCATACTGCTCAATTTGGTTCATGCGCGTAGTGCTGAGCAGGATATCCACCCGCTCCGGCACGCTGCCAATCTGCTGTTTGGTAAGCCCGCCCGCGGGCGCAACCACCAGGCCACGATCGTTGGCCAGTCGCAGCACCGCTCCAACTTCTTCCGGCGATGCCGGAGAAACCACCGCAGCCGGAACCACGCCGTTGATGTTGAAGCCACCCGAGCCGGTTCGCGAGACATTAGCATTGCCTGCAATGGCGGACAACTCGCGATCGAGCGAAGCTGGGCTGCTCAGGGCGCTCATACTGGCATTCTTCCTGCAGAGACCTCGGCCACCGGCTCAACCTTGGCTTTGGGCAGAGGCCCGGTAATCTCACGGCAGAAGTGCAGGTCCGGGATAACTTTTTGCGGGTTCAGGATTGACTCAGGATTGAACGCGTTGCGCAGCCGTACCATCACTTCCAGATCATCCTCAGTGAACATGGCGGTCATCAGACCCATCTTTTCCATGCCCACGCCATGCTCGCCCGTAATGGAGCCTCCAAAGCTCAGGCAGCAAGCCATAATCTCTTTTGCGGCCTTCTTGCTGTTCTCCGTCTGTTTAGGATCGCGGCCATCAAACAGGATCAGCGGATGGAGGTTGCCGTCACCAGCATGAAATACGTTTCCAATGATCAGCCCATACTTCTTGCTGATGCGCTCAATCTCCGCCAGCGTGTACGGGACTTTGGTCCGCGGGATCACTCCATCCTGCGTGTAATAAGAAGGTGTTACGCGCCCCACCGCGCCGAAAGCCGTCTTGCGTCCCAGCCATAAAAGCTGGCGCTGCTTTTCGTCTTTGGCGTGCCGGACCTCGCGCGCTTTCTGCTGCATGCAGACGGCGCTCACCGCCTCTGCCTGCTCTTCCACCGCTTCCTTCATTCCTTCCAACTCAATCAGCAGCACCGCCGCCGCGTCTTCCGGATATCCGGCATGAACATTCGCTTCAACACAGCGCACCATCCAGCCATCCAGCATCTCGAGCGCCGCTGGCGTAACGCCGCTCTGGGTAATCGCCACCACCGTATTGGCCGCGTCTTCCACCGTGTTGTAAATGCCCAGCAGCGTGGTTACGTGCTCAGGAAGCTTGGTGAGCTTGACCGTAATCTTGGTCACCACGCCCATAGTGCCTTCTGATCCAACAAAAAAGCCGGTCAGGTCCAGGCCGGTTGAATCCTGCGCCTTGCCGCCAAACTCGACTATCTTGCCGCTGGGCAGCACAATTTCAAGCCCGGTCACGTGGTTCACCGTAACGCCCAGCGCCAGCGTGTGCGGCCCGCCTGAATTCTCAGATACGTTGCCGCCGATCGTGCACGCCTTCTGGCTTGAAGGATCAGGCGCATAGTAATAGCCGTATTTCGCCGTGGCGTTGCTCAGTTCCAGATTCACCACGCCTGGCTGGACCACGGCGCGCTGGTTCGGAATATCAATCTCCAGGATCTTGTTCATCCGCGCCAGGGAGAGCACAATCGCCTCTCGCCGCGCGATAGCGCCGCCGCTCAGCCCCGTTCCCGCTCCGCGCGGCACCACAGGAATTTTTTTCTCGCTCGCCAGCCGCATGATCTGCGAGACCTGTTGTGCGTTCTGGGCAAACACAACTGCTCCGGGCCGGTGCTTGTCTACGCCGGCGTCATATTCATAGAGCATGAGCTCTTCCGGGCGATCAAGCACAGCATCTTTGCCTGCAATTTTCCTGAGTTGGCGAATAATGGAGGAATCCATAGATATCCAGCCCTCTGGCTAAGGGCGACTAATTAAATTGTAACCTTGGGCCAGCTTGGGCTGCCAAGTGATTTTCTTATACCCCCACCCGGCCTTTTTCCATTTCCGTTGCAAATAAAGCGCTTACATAAACCAACCCTCGCATCTCCCTTGCGTGGCGCTTGGGTGACCCTTGCGTCACCCTTGGGTGATGCAAGCCAGTCCCAATCCCAAATTCATTGGTTAGGCGATCAGCAGTGGGTCGCAGCCCATAAAGCACAAAACGCAACGGTTGTCCGTTGCGTTTCATCTAGATCACAGCTCACTTTAGCTGATCTTAAGCAGATGTCAATCTTAAATTCCCAGCCTTACCAGCCGTGGCCTGTAGTGGGCCAGCACCCGCATACGCCCTTGCCGCCGTTTCATCAGGAAGAAGGCATGCAGCTTGCGCCCAAACTGTTTCATGTGCGCCTGCACTGGTTGCAATGAAAACTTCCTTGCTGGGGCATCTGCGCAATACCAAAGATCGTGCGCTGAGGCATCCAGCCCCAACCGTTCAATCGTTTTGCAGATCTCGCATTTCATGGCCTTCTCGCTCTGCTAGGTAGGAACCCTTAAATGTAAAAAGAGTTGTGCAGCTCTGGATTTTTTCTCTTTGCATCCTTGGTTCCTTAACAAAACAAAATTCTCTCTTGTTCTGAGAGGACTCTGCTAAAGCACATGCCGTAGCAGAATTAAGGTGAACTGTAGATCGCCGCGTGTTGTTCCAGAATGAAAAATTCGCTCTCTCATAATGCTGGCTTTAAAATCCATACCTTTGGAAGATATCTGTGGGCTTGATCTTGTATGACGTTCGCTCAAATCAATAATTCAACCACAACAATGGATATTCTCAGCCCTGCATGAAGCAGCAATTTGACGTGATTATTCTTGGCGGTGGCGCAGCCGGGCTGATGTGCGCGATTGAGGCCGGCAATCGTGGGCGGCGTGTGGCCGTGCTGGAGCGTGCTGAGCGAATCGGCAAGAAGATCCTCATTTCCGGCGGGGGGCGTTGCAACTTTACCAACCTGCACTGCCGTCCGGAGAACTTTATCTCCGCCAACCCACACTTTGCCAAGTCGGCGCTGGCGCGCTATACACCGGCAGATTTCATCGCCCTGGTAGAAAAGCATGGAATTGCCTATCACGAAAAAACACTCGGACAGCTATTCTGTGACAGTTCGTCCCGACAGATTGTGGCCATGCTGGAAGAAGAGTGCCGCCGGGCCGGCGCACAAATTCTCACCAATATAAAGGTGGAGCGAGTATCGCGTGAAAATGGATTTGTTGTGCAAGCAGGCAAAGAAAGTTTTCACTCTGCTTCTCTGGTCATCGCCACCGGTGGTTTGTCCATTCCCAAGATGAGCGCAACTTGTTTTGGCTATGATCTGGCCCAGCAGTTTGAGTTGAAGATCCTTAGCACTCGGCCAGCGCTTGTTCCGTTCACCTTGAACAATGAAGACCAACAAAATTACTGCGATCTTGCCGGAGTTTCCGCCGATGTGGTCGCCTCGTGCAACGGACAGAGCTTTCGCGAAAAGATGCTGATTACGCATCGCGGCCTGAGCGGGCCGGCGATCCTGCAGATTTCGTCGTACTGGAAGCCCAGTACTCCCATTACGCTGGATCTGGCGCCGGAGCAAAAGCTAACTGCGCCCTTGCATGAGCCTAACGCGCGCCGCGATCTAGCCGCTGTTAAGAACAGTTTTCGCGCCGTGCTTCCGCATCGTTTCGCTGATCGCTGGCTTGATCTTTATCCTCCGGAGAGTTTGAGTAACCACGCGCTCGAAGAACTTGAGCGTCGCGCCCATCATTGGCAGATTGTTCCTGCTGGCACAGAGGGATACGCCAAAGCTGAGGTAACCGCAGGCGGTGTGGACACGAATGAGCTTTCTGCCAAGACGATGGAAAGCCGCAAAGTGCCGGGGCTTTACTTTATCGGTGAAGTGGTAGACGTCACCGGACATCTTGGCGGATTCAACTTTCAGTGGGCCTGGGCTTCAGGATATTGCGCTGGGCAGGTGGTGTAGTTTGATCCGCAGACGCTCCGAGTGCTCGGCACTATTTGAGAGCATCCACTCCGGGCTGAAAGATTGACAACAGATAGTGGCCAATCGAAGGAAAATGCGTGGCTAGCAGCGTGAACAAGGGCACGGCGCCGAGCGTGGCAATGCGAATGTAGAACTGGATGCCTAACTCATTGGGTTTGGTGCCGGTGATGCGGCTGAGCACCGGATCACGGTGCGCCTGCATGAGTACTTGAAGGGCAACAGCGCCAATCAAAACGAAGATCGCGGTGAACGACCAAACCAGGGAGCGGTGGGGCTCAAAGGAATAGACATTCAGCGAGCTGAGCACCAGGCTGAAGACGATCGCCTGCAAGATGAGCCACAAGCGAATATTCCCCAACACTCCGCGAATGAATGCCACATAGCGGAGAGCCACGTATTCTTCCAGCCGGGCGATGTTCTCGAGCCTCTTTTCTTCCTGCTTTTCTGACTCGTCTTTTTTGCAGCAGTTGACCACCACGGGCTTGTCTTCGTTGCTTGTCTCATCACTATCGGTCGGCTCATAGCAGCGCTCCTGCCATTGCGTCTGCAGGATCCCCATGGCATCGGTCAAAACTGTTGCAAGACCAGTCTGCAACTCACTGTAATGCTTCTCCAGGGTGCGGAAACTATCAATTGGCCCCGCGACGCCTGGACTTTCCTCCGGCTTGGCCGCCGCTGCCTGTGTAGGTTTGCGAAACTGAGAGACAACAAATTTTCCCACCCGCTCGGAACTATTCTGCAGCGCATGTGGGCCAGTCAGCCCTTCCAGGGTTTTCGAGCGTACCTGAGTGCGGACTTCATTGAGTTTGCCCATGGCGGCATCAATGTCGGAGGCAAGGCCGGGGTCCAAGGGATCATTGCAGTTTTTAATCCGCTGCATGACTTCAAAAGAGCGGGCCATATTGGTCCATTCATTCTGCTGTCCTCCGGCCTGCCAAATGGGGGACCAACTGATCTGCTTGAGCCGGAAAAAAAATCCGCGGACCGGTGAACGCTCCAACTGGCGCAGCAGGGCGTTCAGTTGTGTCCAGGTTTGGGACAGGCGCAAGCCATTGGCGAGCATTAACGCAACTACCAGGGCGAATAGGACCTCATAGGTCCAGCCGAACGCCGCTTTTTCAAACAGTTCAAACGGATGCGCAGGATGAAGAAAAAAGATCCAGGTGACAAAGACGATGGTGAAGATGCCCCCGTAATTGACATCGAGCATGTAGGCATTAATGGATCTGGCGATTGCGCTTTCAGTCTTTACGCCGGGGAAAACTTCTTTCAAATTGAGCCGAGGGCGGACCTTGTCGTCAAAGCGCAAGCGCAGGATTTCAAAAATACTCCAAAGAAAAACCGCGCACACCAGCAACAACATTGGGGTAAGAGGCGAGACTCCGCTGGCCATGTTGATGGAACGATAGCCAAAAAAGAAACCATAATGAGAGGGATCGTCCTGATACAAG
>DASRDW010000252.1:0-15050 GCA_035652415.1 Candidatus Angelobacter sp.
GCAAACCACGCAATCCGCTCGCGAAGCTCTGGCAATCGCCCTGACCGGAATGATGCAGGATGGCGAAATCAACCGGGAGCGGGCTTTAGAGCTGGCGCACATGGTGCTGCATGACAATGCAGCCAAACTGTACGGATGGACCGGGGCAGGAACAGCCAAATAGCCCGGCTTTAAAATCGCAACTAAGGGGCGATTCTAAGAGCGCTCTTAGAAAGCAGGCGCGTCTGCAATAAACTGCAATCTCCACGCAATCTTCTTCCGTCTCAAATTAAGACACCTTAGAAATCCTGTGTTTTTAGTGCATTTTCGGCCACTTACCCCTTGACTTGGGCAAAGGACTACTGCAAAACTCAACAATGTCCAACAATTTCCAACCAGGTAAGTTGGGAGGTGTAATCGTACTTGGCTGAAGTCAGGCTCCAGGAGGGTGAACCTCTTGAAAATGCCCTGCGCCGCTTTAAAAGAAAGGTCCAGCAAGAGGACATCATCAAGGAAGTCAAGCGGCACTCTTTTTATCTCAAGCCCGGCGAAAAACGCCGTGTGAAGGAAGCCTTGGCGCGCAAACGTAATCGCAAGAAAGCGCGCAAGGAGCAAGATTAAGCAAGTTGCCGGGCCGTTCCCTCGGACGGTCCGGTTTAATACAGCAAGGCGCAAGACAGTCCGAATTTTTTAGAGTTTGTCTCTTATAGGTTTTTAAGTAGTAAACACACGGCGGGGCCGTGTGGGGCCGAACCTGTTGGTAGGGATTCATTCTGATATGTCCAATGGGGATAAATATGTCCTTTTGGGCGGCTCTACAGGATGAATGCAGGAAAGGGGGCACTCTCGATGGAGTTCCAGGACAAAGTACTTAAATGTGTGGATTGCGGCGCCGATTTCGTTTTCACCTCGGGCGAACAACTCTTCTTCCACGATAAACAATTCAAGAACGAACCTAAACGCTGCAAAAACTGCAAAGGGAAACGCGCCCAGGCGCTGGGACTGCCGCAAAATGGCGGCAACTACCAGCGGGTGGAGACAAAAGCCATTTGCTCAGGATGCCAGCGGGAAACCACCGTGCCGTTCAAGCCTACGCAGGGGCGTCCGGTGTTTTGCCGTGAGTGCTTCCAGCAGCGCAAGACGACTGCTGCATCAGCGTGAGCGTTTAGCAGGCTAAGGCCAGAAAACTAGCAGAAGCCTTCTGCCGAAAATCCTGTAAGCGCGCCCGAAGGAACTCTACTAACTAACCTTTCCTCTTGAAAAGTTGGGCCTCTTCCGGCACAGGCGTTAGTGTGCCCGCCCGCAGGTCAAATTTGCACGGATCTCAGGCTGGCTTTTTTGCCGTCTCAAACTTTGCCACTTTGCTTCCGCTTCGCGCTGTCGACCGTTGATGTTTCTGGTCTTCATGCTGAATCAACAGCACTTCAATGCGGCGGAGAAGATCATCAGTATTCATAGGCTTTACCAGCATGGATTGGGCGCCTTCAGATTTCCAATCGCCGCCCAGAAGCGGGTAAGCCGTGAGGATGGCCACGGCGGGAGCGTAATCAGTCTTATTGGCGGCGCGGATCACGTCATAACCGGCCTTTTCGTGCTCCATCTTCATGTCCGTAATCACCATGTGGTAGGTATTGGCCTTGAGCTTGGAGATGGCTTCCTTGGCTGAGGCGGCGGTTTCAACGTCAAAACCATGAATCTCCAAAATAGCTTTTAAGGTCAGCAGAATGGCTAATTCATCGTCAACCAGAAGGATACGGCGTTTCATGAGGGACTCCAGGGGGAATATAGAAAACACTTTGTCGCGCAATTAAGATGCAGGCAGCAGCTCACAAGGTTGTTAGCTTACCTGCAGGATACCTTGCCGAACTTCAAATTATAATACTTGTTCATGCCTCGCGTTTTCATTCAAAACTTTGGTTGCAGGGCCACACAGGCGGATGGCGCCGCTTTGGAACGCCAACTTGCGACATGCGGCTTTACCCCTGCCAATTCAGCTCTGGATGCCGAGGTTGTTGTGCTCAACACCTGTACCGTCACAGCCGCGGCTGACCAGGATGCCCGGGCTGCTATCCGCCGGATCCATCGCGAGAACCCTGGCGCAAAAATCATGATCACAGGCTGCTACGCCCAGCGTGCGCCTCAGGAAGTGGCAAATCTTTCCGGTGTGACGTGGGTAGTAGGCAATTCACACAAACACCAGGTTGCGGAGATTGTGGCGGCAAATGCTCGTCAAAATGACTTAGCCCACCTTAGTGCTGCGCAAAATAATGCCGCGCAAAATTATGCCGCGCAAAATTTCTTACCTCTTGAGACCGTAACTCTCTCTGCACCGGCTTTCACACTGGTAGGCGATATCTTTGCACATACAGAGCTGATTGCCGCGCCGGTTTTTGCCGGCGAAAGCATTGCGGAAAAAACGCGCCCCAATCTGAAAGTCCAGGATGGCTGTGATAACCGCTGCTCGTTTTGCATTATTCCCAGCGTTCGCGGACAAAGCCGATCGATGAAGCTTGAGCGCGTGATTGCCGAGGCCAACGCGCTTGTTGCTGCGGGATATCGCGAGATCGTTCTCAGCGGCATCAACCTGGGCCGCTGGGGCCGCGACTTTGAGCCTCAACAAAGATTTGAGCAGTTGGTGTGCGCGCTGCTGGAGTACACGGATATTGAAAAAATTCGCATCAGCTCAGTGGAGCCAATGGACTGGAGTGACGAGCTGATTGCGCTGGTCGCCGGCTCGCCGAGAATTGCCAAGCATGCCCATGTTCCTCTGCAATCCGGCAATGACCGCATTCTGCGCCGGATGCATCGCAAATACCGGCCCTGGCACTATGCAGAGAAGATCAGAAAAATCCATGAAGCCATGCCGGATGCAGCGATCGGCGCGGACGTAATAACCGGCTTCCCCGGCGAGACTGACGAGTTGTTTAAAGAGAGCCGCAGCTTCATTGAGCATCTGCCGTTTACGTATCTGCATGTGTTTACATACTCATCCCGCCCCGGCACGCCTTCAGCGGCCATGCCGAACCAGGTTTCTGTTCACGTCGCGCGAGAGCGGAATCGCATTTTGCGAGAGCTGGCGGCAGAAAAAAATCTGGCATTCCGCAAGAAATTTATCGGACAAAGCCTCGACGTGATTACATTGCAGGCAAGTAATGAAAACTGCACGGAAGCCCTCAGCGATAACTATTTGAAAATCATTCTAGCGGGCCATCACGCAGCCAACACCTGGATGAAAGCTGAAATTGAGGAAGTAGGTCATGAAAATCTCCTGGCCGTGGCGAAAAAAGAAGCCGCTTACGTTGTTTGAAGAACGTGCTCCATGGCTTAGAGAGAGCTGGCAACCAGGATGCCATTACAAGAAAACGCGATTAAAAGGTTGACGAAGTGGCGATGATTGGGACGCAATTCAGGTTATGTTAGGTCTTTATTGATTTCCGTCCTTTAATGGGATGCAGTGGCTGGAACAGAGCGTAAATGCTGAAGCACATTCTTGTACGCATTTTGTGTCTTGGCCGCATTTACTTACACATGTTTGAAGTTCAGCACCACACATGGAAGGACAAGTTGATTGCGCATGGGCAAAATTACCAAAAAATGCAGTGCTCGCAGCCAGCATGCAAAGAATGCCCAGACGGATAATCGCTCTTTGATAAATAGACATGTTCGTTGTCATCCTTTCATTCTTGCTTTGATATGACGAAGTGAAACGCGCCTATTGTCGGTTATAGCTCACCTGACCTGCGCCAGCCTCACAAAGATTTGTTAATTCAATGAACTCAGTCCTGATATGGGAACGCATCATTCAAGGAGCAATTAACGATTTCACTCTCAATAAAGGCCGTTTCTCATCCGTGCCCATCTGAATGCCGCCACTCGAACTCATTCACGCCCAAAAAAGCAATCGAAGGAAGCTGCAGGCGGTTTGCTACGCTGATTCCGATCCAGAGATTATCAAGAGACTCAAAGACGCGGGTTGTGCAGACTCATTGATCGTCGTTAAAATCCGATTAAAGTATCGTCGCGCCAAATTGCGCCGCCAATATACCTGAAGGCCAACCCTCAATTCAGCCGCACACATCTGCTTAACCAGTACCAATCCAACTCAGCCCATCATTCCCCTGGCGCTGATGGACTTCTGATCACGTTCGAACCCGCGCGGCCAAGAGCTGCTTCTGAGGTAACCCATGAGAACAGTCCTTCGATATCTACAAGCGTTCAGTTTGTTGTGTGGCATCATCTGCTTTTCCGTTGCTGTCTCCGCACAATGTAAATTCACCACGCTAACCATCCCCGGCGCAGTCGATAGCACCGCACTCGGCGTAAATGACAGTGGCGCCATCGTTGGCGAGTTTGACGATAGCGCCGGCAGCCACGGCTTCCTCATTTCGAGCGGGAAGTTTTTCAAATTCAGGTTTCCCGGCTCCGACTCCACAGAGGCCGTTGACATCAACAATTTCGGCCAGATTGTTAGCGATTTTGTGGCCAACTCGGGCCAGCAGCATGGCTTTGTGGTGCACAACGGCGCCTTTCATTCCATTTCTGCGCCGGGACCTGCGGGCACTCAGACCCGGGCTGAGGGCATCAATAATCCCGGCGACATAGTGGGTACTGCTGATAGCTCTGCCGGAGAGCACGGTTTCCTGCTGCACAACGGACATTTCACCACCATCATGTTTCCAGGCTCTAGCCGCACGATGGCCTTCGGGATCAATGGCTTCAACACCATTGTGGGCACTTATGGAGATACCAAAGGCTTCAATCACGGATTTATGTTCAAAGGGGGCAAGTATACGGCCATCAACTTCCCCGGCGCTGATAACACTTCGGTATTCCGTATCGATAATGAAGGCGATATTGTGGGAAATTATGAGATGCATGGCGACGTGCACGGCTTTACCTTCGATAAGGGGCGCTTCATGACACAGGATGATCCTAATGCGTCCATTTCGACAATAATTTTTGACGTAAACAGCCATGACCGCCTTGTCGGCGGGTTTATAGATGTAAACAGAAGCAACAAGTCCTTTACCGCTACTTGCAACGGCGTATTCTGATCTGCAATCGGTGATCGCTGTGGCTCTCCGCGGCGATCACTTGCCCACTGTTCATTAGACCTTTGACACAGCTGTTAGAAGATGTTCCTGAATTGCAGGCTTAGAAAAACGTTTCTCTTGCGATCACTAGGCTGGCTGTTCAACGTTCGGGCATATCCGGCCTGGAAGGCAAAATTGACGATCATGAATTCAAAGCCTCCGCCGGCCGAGTCGAAATGCCTGCTTCCGCCCGCTCCATCGATCTGTGCCACATCAAAGAGCAGCAAGGGCTTCAGAGAGTAGATATTGGCGTTATCGGCAATGTAGTTTACCGGCGGCGCTATTTCGCGGGCGACCATTGTCTTGGCTTGTTTCTGCGCCTCTTTTGCCGGCACGCCTTGCTGCACCAGTGCCGCCTGTATAAAACTCACAGCGGAAACAGTGCTGGCGTTCTTAAGCGCCTTTTTGAGTGATGTATCGTCGGTAATCATCATGTCCGGAATCAGCGGTTTCGATAATCCGGGAATGGGAATCGTCAAAGTCGTGCTCACGTTCCAGTATGACGAGCCGCCGACAGGCGAAATCCCCGCTAAACCTGCCTCGGTCTTGCCAAAACTTCGTACCAACGGAGACGGCGCTCCACCCAGCAATAAAGCATCGGGCGAGTCATAGAGAAAATTGCTTTCATTATTGCCGGCAAAAAACTGAGCATATTGCGCCGGTGTTCCCCATGTGTGACCGTAAGCGCTTAAAACCTGCAAACCAAAAGCTTGATTTGGTTTGACCAGCAGATCTTTGTACAGCCCTGAGAAGAATGCCAGCTGTTGATAATTTTTTTGATTGTTTGGACTGGCGCCATTCAACCACAAGCCGGCACGGAAGGTAGTTTGAGCGATCGCACCGTCCAGAAGCATGGCGGCAGAGCCAGCAGCTTCTGAAGTATCGATTTCTCCGGCGGATTGCGGGACAGCGTGCCTTGAAGCAGTCCCGCCGGCCCAGAAATAACCGTCATGCAGGTAGAAATTCTTCAGGTGGATATTGGCCCGCAAGCCGGCCGCTTCCCTGGATGTGCTATCACTCTCAGCGCCAAGAGGCTGTTTTGCATTGGATTGCTCCACATGCAATGTGAGACTTTGCAGTGTTGAATCGGGCCAGCTTTTCTTCAGATCAAATGTCTCTTCCGCATTGTAAAAATTATGCTCCAGAGAACGCGAGAGATTGGCTGCGCCTGTTGCTTCCAGTGTGTGATTGGCCGAGTCCTCATGGCGCAGAATTCTTGCGATGTCTGAAAAATCCGTCTTCAAACCCACGCCGGGCGTAGTTCCTGTGCGGTTATCATGCTCAACCTTTAGGGCGGGATTCAGGATGAGTAAGGACCGCGGCACGCCGGAAAAATAAGTAGAAAATGGGCTTCTTGGAACCGGAAGGATAGGCCCCGCCTGATTAAAGCGCATGAGCCGTATCGCGTGGGCGAAAAATGTTACGTCCGCGCACTGGTCCTTCTGCATGTCGCGCCGGCAAACTGCCGGATCTACCACCTGAACGCAGGAATCGACCACGCGAACGGACACATAGCCAAAGGTCGAGAAGACGCGTGCGGCATTATTGTTCTCATCACTGCTCAAGCGTTGAGCAATGGCCGCTTGAGAAGATGAGAGCACATCAGGACTGTAGATGGTATTGGGTTTCAGGGGAATATCCGGCGGCTGGAAATAGCGGATATTGTAATGAATTTGGTGGACCCAAACCTGGCTGGCTTGTGTGAGATCATCACGGCATTGCTGCGCCAAAGAAGCCCGCGGCATGAACAGCGCCGCGGCAAACACACAGATAGTCCAGCCAGAAATGAATCTGCCTTTGTTCAAGAATCACCCACAACTGGAATTAAACGTCCACGTTCACTGCCGTTGCAGCATTGCTCATCGCCTGGTGCACAGCCTGCTTTTGCTGAGGGGTTGGCGTCTGTACTCCGTCTAGAGCTTTGGCCGCAGGATAGACCTGATTGGTAAGAGCATCAGCTTGGCCACTGGATACTCCCTGAGAAACCATCGATTGGACGCCTTGCTGCTCTTGCGTTGTACCTGAGGTGAAAGAAACATGAACGATCTGATCAAAGTCTGTTCCCGTTGCTTGTTTTTTATAAAGATCAAACACCAGCTTCCAAATTGGATCGTTAGTGGCAGAGCAATCCTTCTCCACCTGGACCTCAAACTTGAACCCTGCTTCTGGACTGAAAACCATCACCTGCAAAACAAAGGGTTTACACTTTTTGGCACCGACCGGAACAACACTGACTGATGAAGTCGCCACTAGATCCTCCTTTTGGAATAAGCGCGAAATTGCAAAAAATTCCCTTTATGAAACAATCAGCCGCTTGCAATAATCGCGCACATTTTAAGACTGCGCGAGCCCCAACATATACCCTATCTCAGGGACCGGTTCTATGGGTTCTCCATGCTATAATTTTTCAGGTCTTTTCTCGTCGTTCTCACGGCAATTCCCTGCCAAGAATCGCGGGCTAGACATTTCAGGAGGTTTGTATAGACAAGCGTTTTATTCGCATGAATGAGCGCATCCGCGCCCGCGAAATTCGCGTGATCGGCGCAGACGGTGAACAGCTTGGCATCATGACACCGCAGGATGCGACCAGGAAGGCCCGCGAACAGAATTTTGACCTGGTAGAAATCTCGCCTACTGCCGTACCCCCAGTTTGCCGAATTATGGATTACGGCAAATTCCTGTACGAACAGGAAAAGAAAGAACGGGCGGCGAAGAAGAACCAGAAACAGATCGTCCTGAAGGAAGTAAAGTTCAGCGTCAATGTGGACGAGCACGATTACGTGACCAAACGGAACCACGTGCTGCGTTTCCTCTCTGAGGGCGACAAGGTAAAAGCCAGCCTGCGCTTCCGCGGACGTGAAATGGCCCACCAGAACCTGGGACGCAAGGTGCTGGAACGCCTGGTGACCGAGGTCGGCGATAAAGGAATTGTAGAGTTCAGGCCGCGCATGGAAGGTAATACCGTGCATGTGATCCTGGCTCCGCCGCGCCAGGTGCCCGGCGCTAAGAAACCAGAAAAACCGCCGCAGCAACAGGCGACCTCTGGTGGACAGACACAAACGGGTAGCTAACGGCCAAGCAAATGGCAATTAGCAACTAGCCAGATGCTGACCAGTGCTGAAAGGTCGAAACGATCGCCACCCGATGGTAGCCGGGATTAACCAGAATTAAAAAGCTGCTGGTGCAACAAGACAAAAGCTAATTACTAATTGCTAAAAACATGCCTAAATTGAAAACACACAAAGGCGCAGCCAAACGCTTTAAGAAAACCGCGACCGGCAAGATCAAGCGCGGCAAAGCGTTCAAACGCCATATCCTTACATCTAAGGACACGAAGCGCAAACGCCAGCTCGATACCGATACACTGGTGAGCAAGGCGGACGCGCCCAAAGTCCATAGAATGATCCCGTACTAAAATATCCGGGACAGAGTCTGGCCCGCCTGATGTAAATCAGAGCTGAGGCCGGCCTGAAAAAGCAGTTAGCGTTCAGCAATTCAGCATTCAGCTCTGCATGGGTTGGATTTAGATCGAACTGGATGGTAATTGCAAAAGCGTGTGAAGAGGGACCTAAAACCTTCCCTCCAGCCGCGATAACCGCCGGAACATCCGGCAACAAAAAGGGAGCAGACCATGCCTCGCGTAAAACGTGGTACCAAGCGCCGCCAGCGCCGCAAAAAGATATTAGAGCGCGCTAGTGGTTATTTCCTGACAAAATCAAAACTTTATCGCGCAGCCAAAGAATCGGTGGAGCGCGGACTGAAGTTCGCCTACACCGGACGCAAACAAAAGAAGCGCCAGTATCGCTCCATCTGGATTGTGCGTATCGGCGCCGCATCTCGCGCCCAGGGCATCAGCTACAACCAGTTCATCAGCGGCTTGAAGAAGGCCGGCGTGGAACTGGACCGCAAAATCCTGGCCGATATCGCGGCAAATGATTCAGCCGGCTTCAACGCTTTGGTTGAAACGGCCAAGCGCGCGAACGGCAAAGCAGCATAAGATTCTAGCGATCTCGTATCTGGACATGCGAACGATCGTGGGGATATCGCTTCTAGTATTCGGAATGGCGTCCGCGTTAGTTGCGAATCTGCTGCACTATCAAGCAGAAGCAGACCTGCTCGACAAACATCCTGAATGGTCGAGCAGGATTCCGGTTTGGTGGAGCATAAAACAACACTCCGAACTCAGAAGGCTCTATAAGTGTGCGTTTCCTGATGGACGGAAGATCCAGCAGTTTTGGTTGTGGACCATTTTTGCCTTCGCCGGGTCCTTACTAGGTTGGTTCTTGCTTATAAAATTCGTATGAAATTTTCTTGGCTTTAGCACTGCCTTGCACTCTGCCCCTGAAACTGCGAACCTATTTGGCATGTTCCTCGGACATCAGAGTACAATCCTGCCATGCTCTCCCGCAGATCATTCTTTAAAACCGCTGGTTTAGGCGCTGCTGCTGTCGCCACTACAAGTTTTCCCGCCGAGCTTTTCACTTGGGCTGAACCACAACGCACGCCACATCCAGGCGGCCCAATCCTGCTTGATAGCAATGAGAATGCTTACGGGCCATTCCCCAGCGTACTGGCTATCAAGAATCCATTTCTTGATGCCAATCGCTATCCAGACCGTGCTGCTGATGCGCTGAAGGATCGCTTGGCCGCTGTGCACAAGGTAAAGCGCGAACATGTTCTTCTGGGTACGGGATCAACTGAAATACTCCGCATGGCAGCGTGTGCGTTCACCGGTCCGGGTAAGAAACTGGTGATGGCATCGCCCACGTTTGAGGCCATTGAGTTTTACGCAAAGGCGGTAAAAGCAGATGTTGTGAAGATCGAGTTGGCTTCCAGTTTCGCCCATCAGCTTGCGCAGATGGCTGAGGCCGTAGGCAAAGAGGGCGGGCTGATTTACATTTGCAATCCCAATAATCCAACGGCAAGCCTTACCCCCCGGCGCAGCCTGGAAAGTTTTATCCGCAGCCTTCCGCCTAATACTTATGTGCTGATGGATGAGGCTTATCACGATTTTGTCCCCGTCTCCGCCGACTACATTTCATTCCTGCAAACGCCGGTCGATATGGACCGAACGATTGTGGCCCGCACATTTTCCAAGGTGTACGGCATGGCGGGATTGCGGCTGGGATTCGGCGTTGCCTCTGCCAGTACCATCAAGCTTCTGCAGCAACACAAGACTGAAGACAACGCCAACATTCTGGCCCTGCGCTGCGCGCTCACCTCTCTGGACAACGATGACGAACTTGAGGAAGCAGTGAGGCGCAACGCCAACGATCGTGAGGAGTTCCTGCGCCAGGCCGCTTCGCGCAAACTGCAGGCCATCCCTTCGTGGACCAACTTTGTCATGATCAATACTCAGAAGCCGGTGCGCACGGTGATCGACTATTTCAAGAGCAACAATATCCGTATTGGCCGGCCATTTCCTCCTATGGATACATTTGCGAGAGTCTCACTGGGCAAGCCGGATGAGATGAAGATGTTCTGGCAAGTTTGGGACAAGATGAAAACCTAGACCAGCTCCGGTTTTTTAAGCTGCAAACGTACGGCTCTGGCTAACCAGCCAGGCCAACTCTCCATTAAAGACAACTCCGTCTGTCTCCCTCACTTCTCACCAAGGTTGGAAATTTTTCGTGAGGTGCTCTTATGCCGATCCTTGCTAACGCTACCAGATGGGCCACTGACAAAATGCCCAAGGTGATTGAACCAAAAGCCCACGCCATTATTGATTACGCCATGGCTGCTTCATTCTTTGGCATGGCTGCATTTTTCTGGCGGCGCAATAAGCGCGCTGCCATCAGTTCACTGGTTTGCGGCGCTGCAGAAACCGTTACCGCGCTATGCACGGATTATCCCGGTGGAGTCGTCCGCGAAATTTCTTTTGAGACCCACGGCGCCATCGATTTTGGCTTATGCGGCATGGTGGCAAGCCTGCCTGGCATGCTTCGCTTCAGTGATGATCCGGAGTCTCGCTTCTTCCGCATTCAGGGGATCGCGATGGCCACTGTCACAGGCCTCACCGACTTTACCGGCAGTGGCAAAGGCGGACAACTCAAGGAAGTTGATGAGCACGCGGCGTAAAGAGCAGCATCCAGCAATCAGCAATTAGCATTCAGCCCTTCTTCTGAAAGCTCGGGGCAAGGCCGCGCTTTTTCGCGTGAGATAGAAATGAGGAATCCGGATCGTTCACGATGATCCAGATTCTCGTGCTTGCCGCCCTACAGGATAACAAAGCTACGCATCTCTTTCGGAAACGTTTAGCCGCTTGTTCCGATGAATTCATTGCAGCGAAGAGATCCCTCGCTCCGCTCAGGATTGCAGAAGGGCTGAATGAACGCTCACTGGTGACTACTGTTAGCTGATTGCTAATAGCTGATCGCTTTTCTCCCTTTCCACAAGCAACTGCGCTATACTCCGCTGTAACGTCAATTCCCAGAGGTGCTGTGCATTCATGTCACTTAAACTTGCCCGTGAAATGGAACCAGAGACGGAACCCAGAACTATCAGCGACGATTTTCCTGCGCTGGAAGAAAAAATCTACAAAGCCATTGAGTTGCTGAGATCGGCGCGCGAGGGCAAAGCTGCCGCGGAACGCGATTCGCAGCGTCTGCGCGAGCAACTGGAGCAGCGCGAGGAAGAGCTTGACGTTCTGCGCGGAGAGATGGTCTCACTGCGCAAGGAACGCGAAGAGGTTCGCGCTCGCGTGGAAAAAATGCTGAAACAGATGGACGCGATGGTGGCTGAAAGCTGATGCCGGCCGTCGCCCAGCACATGACCACCACACAGTTTGAGTTGCATGGGTATGATGTGGTGCGCACGCTGGGCGTGGTTCGCGGCATCATCGTGCGCTCACGCTCCATTTTCGGCACCATTGGCGCAGGCTTAGAAACACTGGTTGGCGGCAAGATCACGCTATTTACCGAGCTTTGCGAAAAGACCCGCCAGGAAGCACTGGACCTGCTGCTGGAACATGCAGGCCAGATGGGCGGCAACGCCGTGGTTGGCATCCGTTATGACGCAACTGAGGTCATGCAGGGCGTAACTGAGGTGCTGGCTTACGGGACCGCGTTGGTAGTGCAACCGAAACAAGGTTAAGGTTCCAATCATCCAAAAAATTCACTTGACCCGGCCAAAAGTGGAACGATAATCAATTCAGCACTAAAAGTATTAACTAAGGAGAATCCGCTTGGTTACACAACCGACAGCAGCGCCGCCTATCCGTGTGGAAATTTATGATCAGGTCTATAACCTCCGCGGCGTGGATGCGGAATATGTCACCAAGCTGGCGCAGTTTGTTGATGGCAAAATGCGTACCGTGGCCGAGCAGACCTCCACGGTCGATTCGCTCCGTTTGGCCGTGCTGGCGGCGTTAAATATCGCCGACGAATTTCACATCCTCAAAAAGAAATATGATCTCCTGGCTGGGGAATACAATCGCCGCGCCGGCCAACTGGCAGGAGCGCTGGATGAAGCCCTGCGCGATGAGCGCCGCGCCGGGTAAAAGTTTTGATCGCACTTTTGAAGCGATGAGAGTTATTTCACTCGATCAGCGAATCACGAGACGCTGATACTGCTAGTTAGTTCAGTTTTTCAGACTACCACTACCGATTCAGCGCCATGCCGGAGTCTGTTTTCTTTTGTGATTCATCCGTGAAGCGCGCCGCCACTGGATCCATCCGCTGACCGAGATAAAAACCACAGCCATCGCCGCCAGCAGGTCGCTCCAGGGGGAATCCGTCAAGCGAAGGAAATCCGGCACGATCCACGCAATCACTGCCAGCACCACCACAAAAGCCACTGCGCCAATCAGCACACCCAGAAGCGCTGAAACCGTCCGCGGAAGCTGTTTATCCTGACTGCTTTCCATGGCCAAAGTCTAAACGCTCTGGGATGAAATGAAGCTCTAGACTTGTAAAGTTTTTTGCAGGGTGACACTTGCCATCTACTCTGCTTTTCTTTAGCATCATGCCAGACAACGACCTGCAAAGCAGGTGAGAACGGTAACCGTTCATGAACCAACATTCAATGAACAGGGGGCCTGACTCGTATAATAACGGCTCGGTGTGCAAGGTTCCGCCAGTACGGAAATGCCTAAAGAGCCGCGGCGGGTTCCCACCGTCTTAGGACGGGTTCAGAACGGCCCGGTCACACGGCCAAGTGGGTCGTTTTCTTTTGTCGCTTCGCTCCAACCGCTAGAGGACGTTGGCACGCATACAGATTTTCCTGCTCCTGTTGCAAGCGGCTCGCCGCGTAGTCGGGCTCGCCGCTAAGTCAGTGCGATCACAACATTTTCCCGGCGTGAAGATCACTCATTCCTCAACGCCACCAACGGATCTACTCTCGTTGCCCTCAACGCAGGCACTGCACAGGCCACCAATCCAAGAACCGCCAACAAGACTGCGACACTGATAAAGGTCGGAAGATCGGTGGGCTTTATTCCGAACAAAAATGTAGTCAAAGCTCTGGCAGCAAAAAATGCGCCAACGATTCCCAGCGCAACTCCAATGCCGATCAGGCGTCCGCCCTGGCGCAGGATCAGTCCAAGCACGCTGGACCGCTGAGCGCCCAGCGCTATGCGCACGCCGATCTCCTGACTGCGCTGCACCACGAAATATGAGAGCACGCCATAAATTCCAATAGCCGCCAGAAAGAGCGCTATCGCGCTGAACGCGCCAAAGAGCCAGGTGGGGGCGCGCTGCGGCGCAAGCGACTCTGACACAACGTCATCCATGGTCCTGATGTCGCTCACCGGTTGATTGGGATCAATCTGCTGAATTCCCGCGCGGATTGTCTTCACCATGCTCAGAGGGTCCTGGCTGCCGCGCACCACCACGCTCACACTCAGATATTTCATGATGGAAGAACTCTGCGCATAGAGCACAAAAGTGCTGGGGCGTACTTTCTCGCCCAATGAGCCTTGCTTCACGTCGCCTACCACGGCAATGATCTGGGACCAGCCGGGATCGCCCCAGGCAACGTCAATGCGCTTACCGATTGGATCTTCGCCGGGAAAGAACTGCCGCGCAAAGGCCTGATTGATAATCACCACTTTCGGAGAATCCGGCGTGTCGCCGTCGCTGAAGAAACGGCCCTTGAGCAGCGGAATGCGCAGGGCCTCAAAATATTTCCCGCCAACATACTGTTTGTCTGCGTTGGGCGGCTCACCCTGGCGTCCTTCAATTTTCACACCGCCATTTGTGTTGCTGCCGGTGAGCGGAAGCGTGTGCAGCATTCCTGCGGATTGCACTCCGGGCATCGCATTCAACTTATCTGTGATCTGCTGCAGATAAGTAATTTCCTTGCGCGGATCAGAATAGCGAATGGGTGAGGGTTCCACGGTCATGGTGATCACATGGTCAGAGTTGAATCCTTTGTCCACGTTGATGAGACGCAGCATGCTTCTAAGCAGCAATCCGGCGCCAGACAGCAGAATCAGAGAAATGGCAATCTCACCCACAACAAGCGTCTGCCGAATGCCCTGTCCGGAAGCGCTTCCCGATTGGCGTCCGCCTTGTTTCAGGCGATCGTGCAATTTGCCGCCTATAACCTGCAGGACCGGAGCCATGCCAAACAGCAGGCCCGTAATTACTGAGAGCAGAAGAGCGAATGCGAGAATTCGGCTATCAAGATGAATGGCGATCGCGCCCGGCAATCGCTGCGCAAGCAACGTTGTCAGAAAACTGAGGCTGGCCCATGCCAGGAGAACACCCAATATCCCGCCGCCAAATGAAAGCAACGTGCTTTCTGTGAGCAACTGCCGCGCCAGGCGGGTGCGGCCCGCGCCTAAAGATATGCGGATGGCGATTTCTTTCTCCCTGGACGCGGCGCGCGCCAGCAACAGGTTGGCCGTGTTGGCGCAGGCAATGAGCAGCACGGCGATTACTGCCGCAAGCAGCACCAGCAGCAGAGGCCGTGAATCGCCGACCAGCGACTCCTGATAGCCGGTGAGGACCACATTATTGACCTTTCCAGCGGCCTTCT
>DASRDW010000253.1:0-9244 GCA_035652415.1 Candidatus Angelobacter sp.
CGGAGAAGAAGAGGGTCGGCTTGTGCTTTTCAATTACACCAAAGATGTTTGGCGGTGAAGGTGACCCCGGCCAGAGAATACTGGTTGCGCCTACTGAGAGGGAAAAGTAAAGGCCGTTTCCCAGCCCATAAGCAAAAAACATCTTGGCGACGCTGAAAAAGCGATCGTTTTCCGTGATCTGCAAAATGTCTTTGGCGTACAGCTCAGAGCACACCACCATGTCATGATGCAGATGCACGCAGCCTTTAGGGAAGCCCGTGCTGCCGGAAGAATAAAGCCAGAACGCCGCATCGTCTTTGGAAGTTGGTTCAGCCTCAAGCTCCGGCGAGCTTTCGTCGAGCAAGCGCTGCAGGGAATGTATTCCTTTAGGCCCTTGGTCAAAAACAACAATGGTCTTCAGATAGCGCAGTTTTTCCTTGGCAATGGCCTGTACCTGCGGCAGCAGAGACTCGCTCACAATCAGCACGCGGGCGCGGGAATCATTCAGGATGTATTCATACTCCTGCGGCTTAAGCATGGTGTTAATGGGGATAGGTACAGCGCCAATCTTGATCCCGCCAAAAAAGCAGTAGGCGAACTCCGGTGTATCCAGCAGCAGCAGTCCGATCCGCTCTTCCTGCCTTACGCCAAGCTTCCTGAGCGCGTTTCCGGCGCGGTTCACTCGCTCATAAAGTTGCCGGTACGTAACCCGCTCATCGCCGCATTCAAAGGCAATCCTGCTCTCGCGCCCCTCATGAATATGGCGGTCCACAAAGTGTGTGGCCACGTTGAAGATGGTTGGTAGCTGGATAGTGGTCATTTCTAAAATCTCGAGCGTAGCGAGAGATCCCTACAAATTATAAACACCGTCAAATTGAATAAAAGCCGTACCTGAACGAATGTTTTCATGGCGATACAGACCCCTCGCTTCACTTCGGGGTAAAAATCGCTGGAACTTCTTTTGCTTTTCAACCGTAATATTCCCATGGTGGGGCGCAAAATCGAGATAATTTGTGCCACCGTTAATAACCGGGCCTCTTCTTTCGTCCTTATTCTTGAGAGGAGCACCGTACTCAATTGCAGGCCATAATGCAAATAGCGCAGGCAAACACGGCAGCCATGGCTGGAGAAGATTTTAGACCGGGGCTGGAGCAGATTTTCCTTGAGCACAAGGACTTGGTATTCCGGGCGGCGTATCGCGTCACCGGAAATGCCACTGACGCGGAAGACGTGCTGCAGACCGTCTTTCTTCGTCTGGTGCGATTGGAAAAATTCCCTGAGATTTCCAATCTGCCGGGATATCTGCACCGCTCCGCCGTAAACGCCTCTCTTGATCTGCTGCGTGGAAAAAAAGATTCACAAACCTTCTCGCTCGATGAAAACCCAGGTCAGCCCAATGCTGCCGTGCAAGATCACGGGCCGCACTCAGCTGAGCTTCGGGACTGGTTGCGCCATGCTCTGGCGCGGCTCAATTCCCGCTGGGCAGAGATGTTTGTGCTTCGCTTTATAGAGGATTACAGCAATCGTGAAATAGCCGTAATTATGAAAACCTCGCCGGCGGTTGTTGCTGTGGTACTGCATCGTACGCGTGCTTTGTTAAAGAAGGACTTTCAAGGACTGAAGAGGCAAACCCGATGAAGCACGAAAACACCCCCCCAATGAATTCGCCTGCACTGAATCCAAAAGACGCTCTGAACCAGGCGGCCGCTGCTCTGCGCGCTGAACAGCCAGAGAACGCGGTTGTAAGCGTTGCTTCTGATCGTGTCTGGCAGCGCTTGAGCCAGGAAGCTTCTGCCGTGGCCAATGTGCACGTGGAGTCGATTCGCGGTTGTGAAGATGTAAGAAAGCTGTTGGTCCAATATCGCGGCGGTGAACTCCTTCCTGCTCGCGCCTTGCTGGTGGAATCGCATTTGCATGATTGCGTTGGCTGCCGCCGCGAGTTGGAAACGGGCCAACCGGAGCGTAGCGTGCTGCGCCCCTGGAAGCAGGAGCTTCCGAAGGCTAGAAACACAGGTTTCCGCTGGGTCGCTGCGGCTGCGGCCGTAGTGGTCTTTGGCCTGGCCACGTATTTCGCTCAAGGGTGGTATTTCAGCGGGCCCTCCGGAATGCGCGCGCGTGTGGAATCGCTCAACGGCGGGCTTTTCCGCGTAGGCACCAGCGGTGAGCAGCCATTGAAAGTCGGCGACGAACTGACTGAAGGCGAACACGTTCGTACGGCAGGCGGCGGACATGCCATGCTTCGCCTGCGCGATGGCTCTCTGGTGGAGATGAACGAACGGGCTGAGTTCGGCGTCGACATGGGCCGCAAAGATACAACGGTTCAGCTCACACGCGGCAACATCATCATTCAGGCCGCCAAGCGCACTAGTGGTCATCTTTATGTGAATTCCCAGGATTGCCACGTCTCAGTTACAGGAACAGTTTTTTCAGTGAACGCCGGACTGAAAGGCTCTCGTGTTTCCGTGATTGAAGGCGTAGTGCACGTGGCTGAAGCCGGCGCGGAGAAAGTCCTCCATCCCGGCGATCAGCTTTCCACTAACGCCAGCCTTGGAACAGTCCCGGTGAAGCAGGAGATCGCCTGGAGCCAGAACCTGGACAAGCATCTGGCATTACTGGCTGAGTTTGCTCACCTAAGCAACAAGCTTGAAGCGGTGCAGCTGCCTGGACTTCGCTATCAGAGCCATGTGCTGCCAACGCTTCCGGCAAATACTGTTGTGTATGGCGGAATACCCAATCTGGGGGATGCGGTTCAACAGGCCAACAACCTCTTCCAGCAGGAGCTGCAGGAATCCTCAGTATTGCGCGAGTGGTGGGCGCAGGCGCAATCGCATTCCAGGCATGAAGGGCCTGAGTTTAATGACCTGATCAACTACGTTCACGATCTCAGCCAGTATTTGGGTGATGAGATTGTGTTCTCAATCTCGAGCAATGGCCGGAATTGCGAGCCGCTGGTGGTGGCGCAAGTGCAGCATGATGGTTTGAAGCAATTTATTCAGCAGGAAGCCGCCAAGTTCGCCGGCGGAAATGAGAATGTGCGCGTGCTTGACGATCAGGAGTTGAGCCAGCTTTCTCCGAAACAGAAAGGGCAGCTCCTGATCCTGGTGCGCCCGGATTTTGTTGCAGGCGCCATTGACGCGGCCACGCTCAAGCAATTTGCTGCTGGCCTAAACCAAGCTGGCGGAGGCTTTGCCGCAATGCCGTTCGGACAGCGCATGGCAGCCCAGTACCAAAATGGTGTGCAACTTCTTTTTGGTGCCGACCTTGCCACTATGGCGGCAAGCCACAAAGTCGAGTTTGCTGAAAATGGAAGAATCGATAGCAATCAAACCTATGAACTCACCGGCCTGACTGATGTGCAGTACCTGATCGCCGAGCGCAAAGGCAGCGGTGAGCAGTTACAAAACTACGCTCAGGTCACATTCAAGAGCCAGCGTCGCGGGCTTGCTTCGTGGCTGGCTGCGCCAGCGCCCATCGGCGGTCTGGATTTTGTCTCCAAAGATGCAGGCGTGGCGGCTGCGTTCATCTCCAAGAGTCCATCTGCCATGTTGGATGACTTTCTCAATATTGTTAAAACTTCCAACACCAATGCGGCAGAGAATATAGCGAACACCGAGTCAGAGCTGAAGATCCAATTCCATCAGGATCTGGCTGACACTCTGGGTGGCGAGGTTACATTTGCACTCGATGGCCCAATTCTGCCTACGCCTTCCTGGAAGATCATTGCTGAGGTGCACGATCCCAACCGCTTGCAATCTACCATCCAGCAGTTGGTTGCGGACGTGAACGACCACAAGAAAGGGAACCATCCACCGCTTACGCTGGACCAGGAAACCACCAACGGGTTGACCTTTTACACAATCCGTACGATGGATGCAACAAAACCGGTCGAGTTTACGTATACCTACACTGACGGCTATATGGTCCTGGGACCGACCAAGGCATTAGTTATGAACGCAATCGCAATTCACCAAAGCGGGAACTCGCTGGCCAACTCAGCGGATTTCCGCGCGCTCTTGCCGCAGGATGAGCACCCTGACGTTTCCGCAGTGTTGTACCAGAACCTGGCGCCGGTGATTGCGCCCATTGCCCAGCAGCTTACGCCTTCGCAGTTACAGTCACTGCAGCAGCTTGCGGCAGAAAGCAAACCCAGCGTGGTTACCGCTTATGGTGAAGATAATGCCATTCGCGTAGCCACCAGTAGCCGGCTCTTTGGCTTTGATTTGAACACACTCGCGTTGTCCACTTTGTTGAAGGTGGCTTCACCGCGCCACAGGATAGATTAGGGAACGATGCAGCCTATTATTGAAATGCAAAACCTGACAGTGCGCCTGGGCAACCGGATCATCCTTGACCGGCTGAACGGCGCGCTGTCTGGCCGTTGCATTGGCCTGCTGGGCCCAAACGGCTCAGGCAAATCCACATTGATCAACACATTGCTTGGCTTCTACAAGCCTGCAATGGGCGCAGCCCGCATTTTTGAAAAAGAAGTCCAGAGTAATCTGCGCGAGCTGCGCGCCATGATCGGCTACATGCCGGAAAGCGACGCCTTCATTGCCGATATGAGCGGCGTGCGCTTTGTCCGCTATATGGCGGAACTTTCCGGGCTGCCGAAGAGCGAAGCCATGGAGCGCGCACATGAAGCTTTTTTCTATGTTGGTTTGGGTGAGGCGCGCTATCGCAAGCTGGGAACATATTCTCTGGGCATGAAGCAGTTGGCCAAGCTGGCTCAGGCCATCGCGCACGGGCCACGGCTGGTATTGCTCGATGAGCCAACCAACGGACTCGATCCTGAAGCTCGCCTGCGCATGTTACAGCTAGTGCGCGAGATTCGCGACACCGGCGAAGTCTGCGTGCTGATCTCGTCCCACCTATTGCGTGACGTGGAAGAGTGCTGCGACGAGGTGCTGATCCTGAAAGAAGGGAAGATCGCCGCCATTTGCAATCTGGAAGAAGAGCGCAAAGCAAATCTGAAATTCCTAGAACTCGAAGTTACCGAAGGGAACGGATTTCTCGAGTCGGTACGCGGGCTCGGCTGTGAGTGCGCCAGCTTTGGCGCCGGACGCGTACGCGTGATCCTGCCCGACCATATCGATCTTCGCCAGATCTACCGCGCGGCAGCGCAGCATGACGTACAGATTCGCCGCATGAACTATCGCAAAGATACCTTGGAAGATATTTTCCTGAAAGCTATGGCCAGCCAGCCGCAAGCGGTCGCGGTACCGCAAGGGAGCACAAATGGCCGTTTATAAACGCACCTACAAAGCTTATAGAGGGCCACTCACGCCGGCCTGGTCGCGGTTTAGTGTGCTGACACGCTATGGCATACAGACGCTCTTCAACTCACGGCCTCTTACGGCTTACACAGTCATCTGCTTTTTGCCTTTCCTCATCGGGCTGGGTTTTATCTACTTTGCCCATAGCTCCACCGTTCAGGTCATGCTGGGAGTGCAAGCGGCGAGTGCTCTGCCTGGAACGATCAACAATAGCTGGTTTGTATTTTTTTTAGGCTGGGAAGCGGCCTTTGGTTTTCTGCTGGCGGCCTGGTGCGGGCCGGGCATGATTACCAAAGACTTTGCGAATCATTCCGTGCAACTCTATCTCAGCCGCCCCATCTCGCGGGCTGAGTATCTATTCGGCAAAGTTTCAGTGCTGGCAGGTTTGCTTTCCTGCATTACCTGGATTCCGGCCCTGATTCTTTTTTTCATTAAAGCAGGACTGCAGGGAAACGGCTGGCTCTGGCAGAACTTCTGGATGATGGGTTCCATTATCCTCGCATGCCTCATGTGGATCGCAATCGTCTCGTTGATCTCGATGGCTGTGGCTGTCTGGGTCAGGTGGCGTATTGCCGCGACGGCGCTCATGTTGGCTGTTTTCTTCCTGTTACCCGCGCTGGGACTTGTGTTTAACGCAATCCTGCGGACTCAGTGGGGTATGCTGCTCAACTTTGGATATCTGATCTCCATGATCTGGGCGCATTTATTCCGGCTTGACGCACTCAATCGCCATCACGGAGGATTTGATCTCGTACCTCTATGGTCGGCATGGATAGCCCTGCTGGGCGTATGTGTATTCTGCGTCTGGCTGCTCGATCGCAAACTTCGGGCGCGAGAGGTGGAGCGCTCATGAACACCTCCAGCAACACTATCGTTTTTGAAAACGTCTCCAAGTTTTATGGCGAAGTTCTGGGTGTGAACCGGGTGAATCTCTCTCTGCCCACAGGCCTCACCAGCTTGGTCGGGCCAAACGGCTCTGGCAAGACAACGCTCATGAACCTGATGACCGGCTTGGTTCGCCCCACGCAGGGACGAATCAGTGTGCTTGGCCTTACGCCTGATCAGCCGGAAGATTTTTTTCGTCACGTTGGCTACTGCACGCAATTCGATTCCTTTCCCAAGGGCGTGACCGGCTTTGAATTTATCTATCAGTTTTTACGGCTGCGAGGCTTGAATTCAACCGAAGCGTCGCGGCTGGCCGGTGAAGCGATTGAGCGAGTGAACATGAGGGAGGCAGCGCATCGCCGTGTTGCCGGATACAGCAAAGGCATGCGCCAGCGTATCCGCCTGGCCCAGGCCATCGCTCACCATCCCACCGTTCTGGTGTTGGACGAACCGCTCAACGGCCTCGACCCTATGGCGCGCGCTGAATCTATCGCACTGTTTGAAGCGCTGGGCAAGCAGGGAATGCATGTCGTGATCTCAAGCCATGTTCTCCATGAGGTCGATAAAATTTCCGATCAAGTTGTGCTCATGAGCTATGGCTACGTGGTAGCGGAAGGCCAGATTCACGGCGTAAGAAGCGAAGTGAAAGAACATCCCATGCAGATTCTGGTTCGCTGCCCCAATCCGGGCCGGTTGGCGTCAAGGCTTTTCTCCCAGGACCATGTAGTTGAAGCCAAGCTTAACAATGACGGCAAAGGCGTGCTGGTGCGGACCAAGGATGCCGAACAGTTCTATCAGCTTTTGAACCACATTGTTGTGGAAGAGGATTTTCCGCTGGAAGCTGTCGCGCCCAATGATGATGATGTAAATTCCGTCTATCAATACCTGATCGGCAGCGGTGGAGGCACGGTATGAGCACAGCCGCCGTAACCCGCGCGCGCAAATCCCTGGCTGAAGCTCCGTGGCAGCTCTGGGCTTCACAGTTCATGGCCATACTCCGCATTGAGATCAGAAAGAACCTGTGGATGCGCCGCAGTATCTGGATTTACCTGTTGGCTTTTGCTCCTACGGTAATGTTCGGCGTTCACGCGGTTTTCGATCCCAGCGGTACCAGCCTTGCAGAAGATACACGCGTCTTTGCTTACGTTTTCCAGATTTTCTATTTGCGGGTTGGAATTTTCTTTGGCTGTATGGGCCTGTTTACCTGGCTGTTTCGCGGTGAGGTGGTAGAGAAGAGCCTGCATTATTACTTTCTCTCCCCGGTGCGGCGTCAACTACTGGTTGTTGCCAAGTTCGTAGCCGGTTTGATCGCATCTTCACTGGTCTTTGGCAGTTCGGTTCTGCTCTGCTTCACCTTTGCTTACGGCCATTTCGGCAAGGTGGGTCATGATTATGTGTTCAATGGCCCGGGCTTCGGCCAGTTGATGTCTTACTTGCTGGTCACCGTACTGGCTTGCCTGGGTTTTGGTTCGCTCTTTCTGGCGCTTAGCCTGGTATTCAAAAATCCCATTTTGCCGGGCATTGCTGTTCTGCTCTGGGAAACTTTCCACGCAGTCGCCCCGCCGTTGCTGCAGAAGCTGAGCGTGTCGTTTTATCTTACGCAACTATCTCCGGTAACGATTCCGCCGGAGGGGCTCATGGCCCTATTTACCGTAATCGCTGAACCGGTATCACCCTGGCTGGCAATTCCAGGATTGATATGTCTGAGCATTGCAATCCTTATCTTCGCGTGCATGAGAATCCGACGGACTGAGATCAGCTATCTGGCTGACTAACCTTGGTTGAAGCAAGAGACAAAATTGGACTGTCCGCGCAGTTCTTCTGTTCTGGTTCATCTCCTGCTCTTTGGCAATAGTTGTAAAAAGCTGTATCTCGCACACTTTGCATCATCCGGTATTGCAATGAACGCAATGAGGCCCTGCCGGTGACGTCTACAAGCGGTTGCCGGCAGGGAATCTCGCATATGTGCGCGGTCTTAAGCGACGGCTGTTTCACTAACAAATCCTTGAGCCGTTTTGGGTTGCCGCACCAACAGATAGAATGCAGCGACATGCGTGATCATCAGCAATGGCACGTAGATGACCGGAATGACATACGCGGCTCCCAACTGCCCCGCTATTGCGGGAAGGCCGGACTGGATGGCGTGGTAATAATCGAGGATGAGATCGATCGCTCCCACCAGATTGAAGGCAACCACGAACAGCCAAAAGAGAGGACGTATTCTTACCGTGAGGAGCGCGAGCATCGCAAGCACTCCTGTTGCCAGGTCCCAATAGGCTGCGAACGTGGCGAAGCCATGCGGCAGATTAGGGCCGACGAAGCCGGGAAGAATAAAGACCAGGCCGAAGAAGCGGAAGCTGTGAAGGGTAGCGATGGCGCGTTGCGCTGCGATAACGCCCATCGTCCTGAACTTGGGCATGACGTATGCCCTGAAGAAAAGCAGCCATGCAACATAACCTAAAACGAGCTGGATTCGAAAGAGAGTTTCCGGAGACATTTCTGAACCTCCTATCAGGGTTTTTCGCTTGTAAGATGATGATAACCATCTTATTTTAGCGAGTACCAAAATTAAGATTATAGATATCATCCCATCGACGCAAAAAATTTAGAAGCTTGCGAGCAAATGATCCCGGACGCGGTCCAAAATTCTTTGCCTGACAGTTGCGTCTGGCATAGTGCGTGCCAGGGTTATAGTCCCTACCATGGACGAGAAAATAGCAAGGAAGTTCGTTGCTTTCTCTTCTGCATCTTTCCCAGGCATAAACGGCAGGACCTCCTGACGAAATTTCAGGATTGCAGCGGAGCCTCGCCGTTTCACTGCTGGCCGTGCCCGGGCGATATCAGGGGCAAGGGCAGCGATGGGACAGCCGTCATCAAGATGATCGCAGCGCTCCAAAGACAGATAACTCCGTACCATGGCTTTCCAGCCTTCGCGGGGTTTGGCATCCTTCGCAGCGGCGATAAGCCGGTCGCGTAGTTCCTGCAGGCTCTCCTCAAGCGCCTCGGCTACCAAGTCGTCCCGACTTCCAAAATGCCTGTAAAAACCACCATGAGTCAGGCCCGCAGCCTTCATCAATGTGTTTACTGCAGCCCCGTTCAGACCTTTG
>DASRDW010000254.1:0-8929 GCA_035652415.1 Candidatus Angelobacter sp.
GCCGCCTACGCTCGTGACCACGGGAGGAACGCCACAGGCCATGGCTTCCAGCAGGGCGTTGCTGAATCCTTCACTGCGGGAAAGCATGCAGAACGCGCTGCTCATCCTCAGCAGCGGGGCTGGGTCTTCTACAAAGCCAAGCAGCTTGATGTTGCTCTCTACACCAAGTTCGCGCGCCAGTGCCCGCATTTCCTCGGTATAGTCACTCCAATAAAGGCTGCCGGCAATCAGAAAGACCGTGCCCGGCAGCTCCCGGCAAACCCGCTGCGCACAGCGTATAAGCACGTCAATGCCTTTGATCTTTCTGATATTGGCCACGCAGGTAACAATATGCGACGCATTGGCCCACTCAGCCGTGGAAAACGGATTTATGCCGGAACCGGCTGCGAGCTGTTCGAAATCGACTCCGTTGTAAACCACAGAAATTTTTGCCGGATTGATATGTTCCTGGTCGATGCAAAATCGCTTTACCTCTTCTGAGACGGCAAGTACGCGATTGGAAAGACGATTTACCAACCGGTATGCAAGCTTGTGTTTGGACTGGCGCAGGATTCCCAGATCGCGGCGTGATGAGAGCAGTGATGCTCCGCTGAGCTTGGTTACCACTCCGCCCCAGGTGTTTGCGGTTTCAAAATACGTCTGTACGATGTCGACATGCTCATCGCGTATCAACTTACGCAGCCCGTATGCGGCTTTAAGTGAGTCAAGATGATAGACACGCCGCATAGGAAAAACATGCACGGGCACGTTGATGGCTTCGCGAATTTCCGGCTTGATGCGAAACGTGGCTACAGAGCAACGAACCAGCTCCGGCGGCATGAGCTGGACCACCTTAAGCAGATTGCCTTCGCCACCGCCGCGCGCCATCAGGTGATCGATTAAAAACAATACGTGCGGACGCGGCTGCGCCGTCGGCGCGATTGTGGCCGGTGATGCTCCAGACCCAGAAGCCGGAGGTTCTTGAACGGAATTAGACCCCTGAAGTGAAACTTGTTGCATACTCTCATCGACTGCCAGACAGAAACCAGCCTGTCTGGCAATTTACTGCTTGATAGTGCAATTGGCCAGCCATGAATGTCTCCGGCCAAGCCGCCAAAACAACGATTTTCCCGGTTTTGTTGCGCCCTGTCCTGAGCGGCTTAATCTGCTCACCAAACAGAAACATTAAAATTTATTATCTAAATGGCGATAATACAGGCCATTTCCCTGCAAGGTTTTGCACATCCAGCCGCAGTTTATCTGATATCTCCTTGTATTCGTGTGGTGTTTTTTGGCAACTCTCGTGCACTAACTCTCTTTGAATTACAACAGCCAGCAACGTAGAACACTTTTGATCCCTTCCGGACACACGGGTTGGCGACTTGTAGTTTTTCGGGCAGTAACCAACTTTTGACGGGTGGATTCATCAGTGAAAAAGTTTGCTTATTTCTGGGCCGGTATTTCTCTCTTGTTCATTTGCAGTGTGTCTTCCGGGGCAAGTGAGCTGCACGAGATCATTGCCAGCCATATTGAGCGTTTTAATTCGTTTCCCGAATCCGGAAGCCTCATCGTTCTCGGCTCAGTGCTTATTTTCGGGGCGAGCATCCTGCGTCGTCGTCGGGCAGCGCGCAGCCGTTAAAATTTTTTCTCAGGGCAGCACACGGTTCCGCTGCTTCCTTAGCCAAAAGCCCTCCGCAAAGGAGGGCTTTGTTTGCTTGCTATTTCTTTATTTTGCAGCCTTATACCGATAATATTCCCGGCTTGAGAGTTCTTCCGCGGCGTTGAACACCACACCTGCGAGCTTTCGCGGATCAATCTGGGACAAGACTTTGGTGAGCGATTCGCGGACTGTCTTTCTGGCGCGAACAACAATCATTACGCTCTCAGCCTGCGCTGCAATCAGTTCAAAGTCAGCAAGGTTCAGCACCGGAGGCGAGTCAACCAAAACCAAACGGAACGACTCTGCAGCCCATCCCATAAATTCTTTCCAGCGAGGGCCGGAAAGTAATTCTGAAGGCGAAGACGATGTATCTCCAGCGGGAAGAACATAAAGGCTCTGAACGTCTGTTTTGAGCACCGCCGACTGATATGGGCAGTCTTCTTCCAGGATCCTGGCCAGACCGGGCGATTCAGGATCGCCCATGAGCCGCGAGATTCCACGAGTGCGCAGGTCAGCATCCACCAGCAGTACTGGCCAATTCTGGATGTTGGCATAGCACAGCGCCAGGTTGAACGCAGTAAGGGTCTTGCCTTCACCCTGCACACCGCTGCTAACCACCAGCGAGCGAGCGCCAGTGCGCGTCTGCTGCTTCACCAGGCGAGTACGCAGCGTGCGGTAAGCTTCCACTGCCGCCTGCATAGCCGGGTTGTACTGGGTAACCAGAAAGGACTTTTCTTCAGTCCGGGCCAAGCGAATGCTACGGCACTTTTCCAGCCGGCCGGCAGCGACCTGGGTAGCAACCTCATGCGATTCCTTCAGCGGCTGCAGCAGGTGAGCCAGATCCATTTCACCGCTGTGCGTTGCCGTTGCGCTGTTGCTCTCCATGCTCTGCTTAAGGGAACCTACCAGCTCCTGGATGTCAACGTTTGCGCTTGCGGGAACCGGGTTGATTTTTTGTACGCCGCTTGTTTCATTAAAGAATTTGCTCATGCCGTCACAAGTTCCTGTGTTTTGATAGTTGACTGCTTTCTTATCGATCTTGCTAAAACCTAAGACCCTGTTGCCGCCAGTCCGGCTGTGGGAAGAGAATCGCCGTTGATTTCCCTGGAAGGAATCTGTACGAGCTCCATTTCTTCAGCAGCTTCCATTACAAAGTCTGCGCCAAGCTTTGTTGCCTGACGGCGGTACCCAATCGCCAGCGTATGGTCGCAGATGGAATTGATGAGCCGCGGCACGCCATTGGATAAACGATAGATTTCTTCCAACGCAGCCGTGGTAAATGGGCTCTCTTCCTTCAAGCCAGCCACATGTAAACGCTCTGCGATATACGCCCGTGATTCCGGCAGAGTTAGCTCGCGCAGCTTGGTCATTACAGAAACTCGCTGCCTCAAGGCAGTCAACTCAGGCTTGGCCAAAAGCGGCAAAAGCTCAGGCTGTCCGCAAAGAATGATCTGCAAAACATTCACTGGATAGTTATCCAGGTTCATCAGCAGCCGGACCTCTTCAATCAATGCCGGCGGCATTAGATGCGCCTCGTCAATAATCATCACTACCGTGCCGTTGTTTTTGTACGAAGTCAGAAGAAGTTCATGCAGCGCGCGCAGGCGCGCGGGCTTGGTCGGCGCAGAGGCGTGGATTTCAAGCTCATCGAAAATGGCTTCAAACAGCTCATCGGCGGTGAGCGTGGGATTGACCACGAATGCGGACCGAACAGGCCGTTCACGAGAGGCCTCATGTAACAAAATGTGCTGCAGGCAATAAAGCAAAGTCGTTTTGCCGGTGCCGATTGGCCCAATTGAAACCTGCAATCCCTTGCGTCCGGCCACCCCTTCCACCATGGCCCGGAGCGTGTTGCGGTGCGGCTCTGCCAGATGAAGGAATTTTGGGTCAGGCGTGAGCCTGAACGGTTCCTGCTTTAGGCCGTAAAAAGATGAATACATTTCAGTCCTATTACCCCCATGCGCCTGGGTAATCGCTGGGGAGTCACTGAAATACATGGCAAGTGGCTGGCCAAATTTGAAGAAGTAATACCTTTTGTTTTCAATTGATTACGATGGGTTTTTGGGTTGAGAATAACCTTGTCCGCAAGCCTATGCAACGGATTGCACATTTTGCACGACGAATTTCCTTTTCTGCTGGGACTATCTGCCGCTGCGGGCAGGGACTGCGGTTTCCAGAGAAATGGCCTCAGTCTGGGTAAGAGAGCGTGACAGCCCTTCAACGCCTGAGCGGACTTGGTTGCAAATTGTTCTGGTTGTGGTTTCATCCGCCAGATAAGGATCGGCGATGGAAACACTGGCCGGATCGGCAAAGAGACCAAGCAAGGTGGTCCGAGGCAAGACATCAGGGTACTCCCGCTTGAGGAGGTTGATGTTTTCGAGGTCCATGGCGATTACAAGATCGGCGGCCAGCAACTGCTGGCGAGTTACACGCGTGGAACGATGTTGTGCGAGCTCGACACCAAAAGCTTCGCCGATCCTAAGCATTTTTTCCGGACACGTCCTGCCGCCAAGTTCATGGAAGCCGGCCGATTCAATGGCGATTCCAGAAAGTTTCTGTTCGGCAAGCTTGGCTGCCAAAGGACTGCGGCAGATGTTTCCATAACACAAGAAAACAATCTTTTTGGGAAGCCCTGAGCCGGTAAGTCGCTGCAAAACCGCCTTGTGATGACGCCGCCAACGTTGTTGAGTTCGCCAGCCCTTGATTCGGCGAGCAACAGGCCGAAGCTGATCAGAAAAAGCCGAACTCAGGATCCGCCGGGTTATGCCCAAATCGTGCCAATCAAAGTGGTCCCAGCTCTCGCGTCCTGTCAACGGGCGCAGTAACTCAAGCAATGAGAATATTCGCGACTGTGTCAGCAGCAAAGGATCCTGTGGATCAGCCAGAAGATTGGCTTTCAGCCAATCCAGATCAGTGCGAAGATCGCGCGTGTAAACCAGCTTGTAGTTTGGTTGTGGCTGCGGCTGCCGGCCGCACGCAAGCTGAAGCAATCCCAACGGGAAGCTAACGCCTGCATCAAGAGAGAGCGCCAGCGAGCCCCATAAGCGAGGATTGATTTCCATGAGCCAGTATTGGCCGCTGGCATTCATTTTGAATTCAACCATGGCCACGCCGTGCCAGTTGAGAGAGAGCAGGAGCTTTTCGGCATCGCGCAACAGTGCATCAGGCGGCTTGATGGAGAGCCGGTATGAGCTGGCGCCGCCGGAAAGCGGGTATTCATGCACGCGTTCATGCACAAAGTGCCAGATTTTCTTGCCGCGATCGAAGAGAAACTCCGCTCCTATTCCGCGGCCTTGAATATATTGCTGCTGAAGAACCGGCGTATAAGGCAGCCAGCGACGGAGTTGTTCCTGGCGCTGTGTTTCATTCCTTGCAACAACAGCAGCCAGCGTTCGTAGCTCGCCGGCGATCATGATTTTGCTGTGCGTAGGTTTAAGAACCAGCGGAAACTGTGCGCACTGCCCGATTCCAGTGATTTCAACAACCGACGACATCAAAGTGCTCTGCGGAACCGGCACGCCCAGTTCGTGGGCCAAGAGGCGCGTTTGCTCTTTGTCGAGCGCGGTATCCAGCGCCTGATTTGCCGGCAGAACAGCCTTCCGGCGCAGAGGATCATCTTCCGCCAAGGCTCGAATCCCCAAAAGCGAAGCCTCAGTTGCGGGAATAATCAACTCGTAATTGCGCTGCTGATCATGCTCTCGAAGCCAGAGATGAAAGTCTGAAAGATAACTTTGCGAAGGCTGCCGCAACTTATTGACGGTATAACGCGAATGGAACGCAAGGCAATCGGCGCCTTCTGCTGCGACATCCACCTGGACTCCAGCCCGCCCCAGGCTTTGCAGGGTCTCAAGCGCTGCGCGGCTATGTCCGTCAAGAACCAGTGCTCTCATCGTGCTCATGCTTCCGGCCTATGCAGCCGCCATGCGGTTAGCGCCGGATTCTCCGCGCTGGGAATGCGCGGTAAGCGGTGAAGATCAAGCTGCTCTTTGCCGTTGAGAACTCCTGTTTCAGTGGTAACGGCGGCACGATAGTTGTTTTTTACAGTCTCATAAACTCGCGCGTCATAAGCGCCGTTTGGATAACAAAAGAAATCTGCTGCGCGACCCAATTTCTGCTCCAGGCAGTGGCGGCTCTCACGCAATTCAGAGTCGATCTCAGCCTGGGTTAACGTTGTAAGGATCGGATGTGTCAGCGTGTGTGAACCGATCATGACCAGCCCTGGATCCAGCGACTTTAACTCATCCCAGTCCATCATGTCATAGGCTTGACATTGGTCTGCAGTAGGTTGGAAGGCAGGCGTTGCCCAGCGTATGCACTCTTCTGCGCGTTGTCGTTTTGGGAGCTTAAGGGTTTTCATCCACTCAACAATGCCATCGGCTGAAGGATCAGGAGCGAGCAATGTAGTGCGCACATCTGCCAGAGCTTCATTACTCAATGTCCGCAAACGGCAGCGTGCTTCATGGTTCCAGAGCCATTTACCCGAGCCAATCAAGCCAGGGCACACAAAGAAGGTTGCCGGAAGCTGCAATTCACGCAGAATCGGATAAACCACGGTGAAGTTGTTGCGCAAACCATCATCGAAGGTAAGCACAATTTCATTGGCGCTGATGTCATGATTGCCGGCCATTCGGTTGACTATTGCTTCCAAAGAGACCACTTTGAAATTGCGCGTCAGGTAAGACAACTGCGCCTTTAAAGCCTGAGCGCCTTCAGCGGCGATGCCGTGATACATGAGGATGCGCGCACAACTTTGCCGCCGGGCCATGGCGGCAGAGATCCCGGAATGGAAAGAGATCGAGTGCCCAAGGGATTTAAGTTCAGTGGAAACTGGCAAGCTGGCGCTCCGACTATTTAGAAACTTTGCCTGGCTGAAAAACTGACAACGCCAGGAAATTCACCTTCGGTAAGAGCAGCTAGTATGCCTTTCTGCAAAGGGCAGTTAGGACGGGATTTAGATGGATGACGAGGGACGTTTATCCCTGTGTTTACATCGAGTTAGAAGCTAAAGATCGATTGTGATTGCGTGATTCGCTGGGCTGTACAGACAAAGGCATTTCCAAATATATGCAACGATTTTCACTCTTCCAGCCATTCTTCTGCACCGATTATTTCAAGTGACTCTGTACAAACAGCTTAGAAGAGAAATCTAACGGCAATCCTGTTGCAACACCAAATGGCGAGATAACTCTGTTTGGCGGGATAAACCTGCTGAAATTGAGGAAAATTGCAGAAACCGGATCGCATTACCAATACGGCAAGGCAAAGTGATGCCGCCCAAACTCCGCTGGCCCATATCCTCAGCGTGGACGTCGAGGACTATTTTCAGGTGGAGGCGTTTGCGGGCCAAGTGTCGCGTGAGAGCTGGGATTCCTGGCCATCCCGGGTTGTGGCTAATACCCAACGGGTGCTTGATCTGTTTGACGCTCATCAGGCCAAGGGCACGTTCTTTCTTGTGGGTTGGGTAGCAGCGCGATTTCCGCATTTGGTACGCGAAATTCAGTCACGCGGACACGAGCTTGCCTGCCATAGTTACTGGCATCGTACGGTTTACAGCTTAAGTGAGAAAGATTTTCGGGAAGACACCAAACAAGCGAAACACGCCATTGAAGATGCATCGGGTGTGGCGGTTAAGGGATATCGAGCGCCAAGCTGGTCGATCACAAAAAATTGTTTGTGGGCATTGGACATTCTGGCGGAAGAGGGTTTTACCTACGATTCAAGCATTTACCCCATTCACCATGATCTTTATGGCGTGCCCGGAGCCAAAAGATTTCCCTACATGCACAAATGCGGGAATGGAATGGAACTCCTGGAGTTTCCTCCAGCGACGCTACGCTTTCTGGCTACAAATTTCCCAGTAGCGGGCGGCGGATATCTGCGGATCTTTCCTTCAGCTTACACAGAACTGGCGTTTCGGACCTTTGAAAAAAATTACGGTGAACGTGTGGTGGTTTATCTGCATCCTTGGGAACTTGATCCAGAGCAGCCGCGCGTTGCCGGACCGCTTAAATCACGCTTGCGGCATTACACCAGTCTGCGGCGCATGGAAGCAAAGGTGGGAGCAGTCCTAAAGCGCCACAAGTTTGCGCCGTTCAGTGACGTTCTGGCTGAACAGGAAGTTGATTCGGCGAATACGCCGATTAACCCTGAGGAAGCTGCTCAGGCAATGCTTGCTTCATCTGCGGATTTGGCCGTGCCGCAAGGAAAAGGAAGCCGATGATGCCCGCAGGAATGGTTCTTGCGTATCACGAGGTGCTTCCGGAATCGAGCTACGCCTATTGCGTTCCTTGCGATCATTTTGCGGAACATCTGAGCTTGCTAGGTCAATCGGTGAGCCCAGCAGATCACACGCGGGTCACCTTTGATGATGGCGAGCAATCACAATCCAGAAATGCTGTGCCGCTGTTGCGCAGGCATGGAATTTCAGCTACATACTTTGTAAATCCCGGATTGGCTGGAACTGAGCCGAAATTCCTGAGCTGGGAGCAGCTCAAGGAACTGCAGGCCGCAGGGCATTCTATACAGTCGCATGGCTGGTCGCACAAATTTCTTACCTCGTGTTCAGATGCGGAGCTGGCCCAGGAACTCGGCAGATCGCGAGAGGTGCTGCAAGACAAGCTGGGCACTGCGGCAGAAGAAATATCAGTTCCAGGTGGCCGATGGGACCAGCGCGTGATTGAAGCATGTGCGCGCGCAGGATACAAACGCGTTTACGTTTCTGATCCCTGGATCGCGACGGAGATAGCCGGGGTGAAGGTGATTGGCCGTTTTATGGTGCGGCGAACAACAACGCTGGCAGAGCTGAAGAAGATGGTGCAGCGCGATCGCGGCGCTTTGTGGGCACTAAAAATGCGCACACAGCTAAAGCGGCAAGTAGTCAGCGTGGTGGGCGATGATTTGTATCATCGGTTGTGGTGCAAGCTTACGGGTTATAACGAATTTGAGGCAGCACGGCAGCAAGATCATTATTCCTGAAGGCACAGCATGAGAAGCGACAAGCTAAAGGTCCTGCAACTGATCAGCAGCGGCGGCTATTACGGTGCGGAGAACATGCTGCTGAACCTGTGTCTGGGACAGGAAAAATCTGGCTGCAGCAATAGCCTGGTTCTCTTCTATAACGTGCATGTGCCGAACGTTGAGTTTTATGAGCGAGCGCGACGCCGCGGCATCAGCGTGCGCATGGTGCATTGCCAGGGAAGAATTGATTGGAGCGCGGTGCGGCAGATCAAAGAATACATGCATGAAGATGGAGCGGATGTGCTGCACACGCACGGCTACAAGGCGGATATT
>DASRDW010000255.1:0-15335 GCA_035652415.1 Candidatus Angelobacter sp.
AATAAAATAATGGTTCATCAGCAGGTTTTATCTGGCATTGCTGACTCCCGCCCCAACCTGGGGAATAGGGAGCCCGCCGGCAGGAGGCTGACTACCACCGACGACTATAGATCCCAGCAATAACACAAGTCCTAGAACAATTTTAGGGTCGATCATTAGGGAACCTTCCTTTGCCCGGGTTTACAGTCTTCCGCGGGTTGAATCGACGCCAGGCTAGGCAGCTTTGTGTTGACAGGGAGTCTGAAACCCCGTGCACATCTGGGCCTTTCCTAAGCGTCCATTTCATATTATTTCGGTTGGGCTGGCGCTAGGCCATATACCTTAAGGGCTGCTCCCAGGGTTACATAGATCCTGCCTAAGGCCTGCTTGCGTATTTCACTATAAAATGCTATTAAGTTGTTGTTTTTCAATTGCTTGTGTCCGGAAAACGACTAAAATTCAAGAGTGAATTTCAAGACAAAAGCTTCCGTGATGTTACCTTCCAGATACGTCCTCATTTTCCTGCTCTTTGCGTTTTGCGCTCCGCTGCTTCCGGCGCAGAGTTCTGGCAGCCCAGCGGCTACTCAAGGATTGGGAACGGTTTCCTTCCCTACTTCTTGCAAGGCGGAAGCCCAGCCTCTTTTTAATAAGGGTGTAGCGCTTCTGCATTCGTTCCAGTATGCCGCAGCAGAAAACGCTTTCAATCAGGTAACCCAGTCCGATCCGCAGTGCGCTATGGCTTACTGGGGTCTGGCAATGAGCAGCTATCGTCCGCTTTGGGATGGCGCGAATGAAAAAGATCTCACCAAAGGCCGCGGATATCTGGAGAAAGCGCGCAAGATCGGCGGCACAGACAAGCGTGAAGACGAATATATTGCTGCGCTGGAAATTATCTTTTCAGCTACGCATGGCGTGGATTCTGGCCGACTGGCGGACTATAGCCACGCCATGGCCGACCTGAGCAAACATTATCCTAATGATGGAGAAGCGCAGGCGTTTTATGCGTTGTCATTGCTGGCGCTGCCAGAGAAGGGCGATCTCACGGTCCGCAAGCAGGCGATCGCGATATTGAACCGGCTTTCAGCGGCCCAGCCGGAGCATCCGGGCGCGGTGCACTATTTGATTCACGCCGCGGACACGCCTGAACTGGCGACTGAAGGACTTGAAGCGGCCCGGCGCTACGCAAAGATCGCCCCTGATTCCTCTCATGCTCTGCACATGCCCTCGCACATCTTTGTGCGACTGGGATTGTGGCAGGAGTCAATTGACTCTAATAAAGCGGCAGCAGTTGCGGCTGCTGATGCCACCGAGCATCACCTGGGTGAAGCGCATTACCAATTTCATGCCATGGATTATCTGGATTATTCCTATCTGCAATTAGGCGAAGAAGGCAAAGCAAAGCAGGTTGTCGAAGATCTGGACAAAGTCCCCGGACGAAGTCCCGAATCCGCTACCAACATGCGGGTCAATCTCACCACGCGCAATTTGCTGGAGCTGCATCATTGGAAAGAGGCGTTGGCGATGGCACCCACCGGCAGCGCTTATAACCAGCAGCGAATTTATTGGGCAAGAGCGATTGCTGCTGCACACCTTGGTGATGTGAAGGCCGCGCAAGAAAATCTCAAGAACCTGAAGAAAATTTCTAAAGGTGCTCGCGATAAGAATGAGCGCTTGGATGGTTATCAAGCGGCAGAGGCCTGGGTTGAGTTTGCAAAGGGCAAGAGTGAGAAAGCGGTGAAGCACATGCGTGCTGTTGCCTATCAGCAGGAAAGCGAAGACTCTGAAAACTTCACCGTACCCGCGCGAGAGATGCTGGCAGATATGCTTCTGGAACTGCATCAACCGGCGAAGTCCCTGGCAGAATATGAAGCAGGCTTAAAGAGAACGCCTAACCGCTTTAATGAACTTTACGGGGCGGCAATGGCCGCCAACCAGGCAGGCAACTCAACAAAAGCCAAAACATATTTCAGCAAACTTCGTGAGAACTGCTCACCGCAGGCGGACCGTGAAGAGCTGCAACATGCGGGGACTATCGCGGCTGGCAGCAACTGAACTGCAAATTATTTTCAGAATTTATTTAGACTGCGCTTTGGCCGTCTGCGCTTCTTCATTCATGGAGCGGAGCGCCAGCCGCGTCTCATTCACCAGCAATGAACACCCGGCTGACAAACCCACAAATCCAATGGCGCCCAGAATAAAGCTGATAGCCACAATGGCCTGGAACACCCACTTGTATTGCAGTGAAACCGCGCTGGCGCCAAGAATGGAGACCACACTGGCTGCGGCAAAGCAGCCAATCGAGGTGTAAAAAAGGCTCAAGGCGCGGACCAGCAGAGCGCCGCGCTGCTCCAACCGGCCAAGATGGCTCACCCAGAGTGACCGGGTCGGGCTATCGATCTCAGAACCATGTAAATCTTTGGCCAGCAGCCGCGTACGGTCAACAACGCGCGCTAGACGATTTCCTGTGCCCAGCGCCAGCACAGAAGACGCATTCGTAAAGACTGCAGGAGCCGCAATCAGCGTGAGCACAGCGAAAGGATTTTCTGAGATAGGCGCAAACATGGGCTACAGTATGCAGCCTTGTTCAACTACATGGGAAGAGGCTTTGGCTGCGGTGTCACACTTATCAGCAAGCAACGCGCTGTTCGCCCTTTTAAGGACCAAGTAGCAGTTAAATAGCTTTTAAAGACTGGTGTTCCGCGGCCAGACTGATGATCTCCGGTTCCAGCCGGTCAAAGGCCTCGCGCAGGATACGGCGCGAGGTGGCAAAGCAGATGCGCACGTGCCCGCTGGCGCCAGGGCCGAACCAGCGTGGCGCTCCTGGCACCAAAGCAACGCGAGCGTGCTCGCGCAGATGCTGGCAAAGGCGCTCTGCGTCATCGCTTAAGCTGCTTACATCGGGAAAGACCACGTATGTGCCCTGCGGCTTTTGCGCGGTCACGCCGGGCCATCGCGCCAGGCGCTGCAGCACGTAATCCCGCTGGGCTTGCAGATGCTCCACAAAACTCTTTAGCCACGCGCGGCCATCATTGAGCGCCGCGACCACCGCTACTTGTGACAGCACAGAGACGCCGTAAACCGTGCTCTCCGCGTCGGACGCGGCCACGATTTCCTTCTTCCACTCCTTATCGGTGCAGATCACCGCGCCTACGCGCAGGCCAGCCAGAGCAAAATTCTTGGAGAACCCATAGATCGTCACTGTGTTGCGGTCGATTTCTGGCGAGATCGACGCCAGGCTCACATGCTCGTATGGCGCATAGACGATGTCCGACCATATTTCATCAGACAAAATGCGCAGGCCGCGCTGAATGGCCCACTCCGCGACTTTCCGCAGCCATTCGCGCCCATAGACCATGCCCAGCGGATTGTGCGGATTGCACAGCCACAGCATCCGTGTGCGCGCGGTAAAACGCCTTTCCATTCCTGTGATGTATTCCTCCGCAGTCGTTCCAGCGCCAACGCTCACGCGTACAGGGACCGCTCCGGCACGCTCAACAGTGTGGTGCAGCAGAAAATCCACTGGATCGGGTATCAGCACTTCATCACCCGGATTGAGGCTTGCCCGCGCCACCACGGCCATGCCGGAAGCAGCGCTGTCTGTGGCGAAAACCTGATCAGGTGTGCAATTCAGCTGACGCGTATCGTGCATCCAGTTGGCGACTGCCTGGCGGAATTGCGGCAATCCTTCCGGCGGCCCGTAACTTAGCACTCCATCGCGCACGTAGCGGACGAGCTGCTCCTGAATCGCAGGACACACAGGAAAATCCGGATCGGCGGCGGTGAGCGGGATTACATCAGTAGGCTGTTGCGCCCAGCGCATGTTGAAAGCGCGTTCGCGCAACAAATCGAGCCGGACACTATTGTCAGAAAACAAATTAGGCGCAAGATGTTCTGACTGGGCTATCGGCAACAGGACCGTGCTGCCGATCTGCGGCGAGATAAAGTGGCGCGTGATCTCGCGGCCTTTTGTAAGATACGGGACACACTGTTCGCGCCGCTCGCGGGAGAAGCGAGTGAGCGCGGCTTCCATCCCGGACTCTTCTTTCATGGCTTCCGCCAAAGCTACGGCATCAGAAATGGCGGAAGAAACACCCTGGCTGGTAAAGGGCGAGAGCGGGTGAGCGGCATCGCCAATCAGCACCAGGTTGCCGCGATGAAACTGCGGAACCAGGTCGGCATCCAGCGGACGCCATAGATGTGTCTTGGAAAAATCCGTGATGCTGATGAGATGAGGAATCGGCTCCGCCCAGTCTCCAACCAGCAGTTTTACGAACTGATGGCGGGTATCGGCGAGATTTCTGGCATCGTCCGCGGGTGGCGGAAAACGTTTGGCGTCAAATTGCAGGTACCAGAGAACCTGCTCGGCATCCACGGCCAGAGTTCCCAGGGCGATACCGCCTCCCGAAGCATGAAATTTATTGAAGGTATGGCTGGCCCAGCACACCGTGCTTTCGCATCGCACCAGCCCAACAATCTCCATCACCTGCGCTTGTGCAGAAGGCCAGCCGGGATACAGTGCCCGCCGCGCGCGAGAACGGATTCCTTCTGCGCTTACATAAAGATCGGCTTTTACGGTTGTGCCATTGCTCAGCACCGCGGAAGCGACATTGCCAGCAGCATCAAAATTCAGCTCTGCAAGTTCCGCATTGAAAATAGCGCTCGCTGCGGGCAAAGCGCGGGTGAGCGCCGCAATCAGGTCCTGGCGGCGCATGCTGCGCGCACCTGCAGGCAGCGGCTGCTCATAAAGTATCCGTCCCTCAGAGTCGCGGCAGCAATAGCGGTGCAGTGGCGCGCCAATGTGTTCTCCGCTCAGCTTAACGCCAAGCCCCTGCAGGCAATCAATGCCTTCCGGCATCATGATGAAGCCCATGCCGCTCTCATGGTCCGGCCGCGTGCGTTCGTAGATCCGGCAACTATGTCCCTGTGCGCTTAGCGTGATTCCCGCCGTAAGGCCGGCAACGCCTGCGCCAAAAATTGCAATGTTCATCCGCGCTCCTAACCTCTAACCAATGACCCGAAAACTTTTGGATCCCGTGCTTAAAATCCATGCACCGAAAAACACAGGCTGCCGCGGTCAGCGAACTTCCGCCACTGTCTTCTTGCTGAATATCGCCTGCATATTTTCCGGCGAGAAAAATTCCGGCACCGGCACCGTGTGCGCCAACATGCCAAAGAAGCGGCTGCGCTGCTCCGGATTTTCACGCAAGGCTTCCAGCAGTTGCTGGATCTCCGGCGGTGGCGGAGCCAGCGCCGCCAGCTGCGTTGTAAGATCGAAATACGGAAGCTCCGCCTGATTACGCCTCTGCTCATAGCCGGCCAGCGCCTGCTCCAGAGGCTCACGCCCGCTGAAGCCGGCATCAATCGCTTCTGCCAGCCACTCGGCGCTGCCAAGCGCATCTGTAATGCCGGAAGCCGTGCAAGGGTCTTTCTGGTATCCGGCATCGCCCACCAGCGCCCAGCCCGGCCCGTAAGGTTTGCGCACAAAGCTGGGGATAGCGCCGCCCACGTAGCGCGATTCGCGCTTGCCCGCCTGCATGCGCTCCCACAACTCCGGCACGTGCTGCTGGATCACCGCGCTGTGATGCCTTTCAATATTCGTGCGCACCATGGGCAGGTCCCGGGCGCAAAAAGCCACGCCGATCAGCGAAAGATTGTCATTGGTGTTGTAGGCAAAGATCACGCGATCAGGGCGCAGCCACAGATGCCAGCCAACCATGGGCACGCCGCTGAAGTAGGCGTACCAGGAGCCTTCCAGCGCCGGGCCGCTCTTATATTCTTCCGCCTGAACGGCCTTGGCTACGGTGCTGAACATGCCATCAGCGCCAATTGTGATGCGCGCATATTCGCTGACCGCAGAACCGTTCTTCTGGTGCCCGCGAACTCCGCTGACGCGGTCTTTCTCCCAGAGCACTTCCTGCACGGAAAAGCCTTCACGCAGCTCTGCGCCTGCCTTTACGGCAGCGTCAACCAGCACCGGATCAAGCTTGAGCCGCCGGGGCGCGTATGCCTCTGTGACTCCGCCTTCGGCCGGAACAGGCGAACCTGTCAGGGAAAATGCTCCGTAATCAAAATGGTTGGTCCGTATCGGCGGACAGTTGGTTGCAGCCAGCGCATCCAGCAGGCCCCAGCGCTTAAGCCGGGCTGAGCCTGTCTGGTGCATATAGTGGTTAGAAAACGGCATGTCGCTGGGGAATGTTCCCCGATCCAGCAACAGCACTTTGTAACCTTTGCGCGCAAGCAGAAGCGCAGTGGGAGCGCCGGCACAGCGCGCGCCGACAATAATTGCATCGTACATGGAGGCTCCTTCCCTAACCGCCGCGACGTGCTTTCTAATGTTTTAGTTATTGTGCATCCTATCCCTGCTTCGTTTCTGCCTGAAGATGAAAAATTTTAAATATTTTTCTATTTGCTTTAGAAACAAAGCTGATACCATCTCCGATCTTCTATTTACTATCGCTCTGTGAGCATGGGAAAGGATCTGGCATGAAGACCAATCTTGAGGTGATTAAAGGCATTTACAACGGTGGCCCGGAGCAGATTGCCGCCAATCTGCAGGCTGCCCTGGCCCCGCGTTTTGAATGGACTGAAGCCGCCGGCTTCCCTTATGCCGGCACCTATCACACCATGGAAGAGGTGGGGAAAAACGTCTTTGCCCGGCTGGCTACGGAGTGGGAAGGCTACCGCGCCGCCGTGGAAAATTTCTATGACGCCGGAGACACCATCATCGTCACCGGCAGATACCTGGGCAAATACAAGGCCTCCGGTGGGAACATGGATGCGGTCTTTGCCCACATCTGGAGTTTCAAGGATGGCAAAATTGTGAAGTACACGCAGAACGTTGATACGAAAAAGGTCTGGGACGCGATTGAAGGCAAATGAGCGCGATGTTCCGCACCAGATTTAAAAAGCAGATCATCGCAGAATTTTTGCCTCCGGCGCGGCCCGGCAAGAAGCAGCGGGTAATCATCCTGTGCGACGGCATGCCTTCCACTCCGGCAAGCAGCCTCTGGCGAAGTTCCTAACGGATAAAGGATATTGGGTCTTTTATCCGCGTTATCGCGGTGCGTGGGAGAGCGGTGGAGAATTTCTGGCTCAATCACCGCATCAGGATGTCCTTGACGTAATTGGCGAAATACCAAAAGGCTTTCGTGAGCTTGCCTTTGGCGGGCGATTCACAGTTCAGCCAGACGAGATTTTTGTCATCGGCGGAAGCTTTGGCGGCGCTGCAGCGATTTTGGCTTCTTTAGACAAGCGCGTGACCAGGGTGATTGCAAACTGCCCGGTGGTTGACTGGGCGACTCTGCCGGAGTCGGAAAAAGCTGAAACCTCAAACCCCAGCTATACGACATATATCCGGGAAGCATTCGGCAATGGATACCGCCTCTCAGACCGCAACTGGCGCAAGCTGCGCGGCGGCAAGTTTACAATCCGGCGCACCACGCAGATGAGATCAATCCGGCAAAGATCATGATGTTCCACGCCAAAGACGATCCCAACGTGCCTTATCAGTCGGTGAGAGATTTTGCCGCGCGCACCGGTGCGAAGCTGAATACGCTCGAACGCGGTGGGCATGTGAGCACGGATTTCATTGTGAGGAAGTATTGGATGAGGATTGAGAAGTTCTTTGGAGGCTAATCCAGCTAATCCCCAAAGAAAAAAGTTGACATGCATCTCTATTTGCTCTACATTGTAAATACTAATTCTACATTGTCTAGGAAATATGGATATGTCTAAGAAGATTTCGTATTTAGGTGAATTCGAGCAATTGATTCTATTGGCAGTGTTGCGTTTAGATGGCGACGCATACGGCATGACAATTCGCCAGACGCTGCAAAAGATTGCCAATCGATCCTCTTCCTTGGGATCGGTGTACACGACTTTGGACCGTTTAGAAGACAAAGGGCTCCTAACTTCCTGGGTTGGGGAGCCTCTTGCGGAAAGAGGAGGACGAGCAAAAAAATTTTTCAAAATTACTGGCGCAGGTGCTCTAGCTCTGAAATTCGCCTTAAATTCAACTGAATCAATGAAAGCCGGCCTTGAACCATTGCTGGAGAAGCCGTGAAACACAAAATCTTCAAAATCAAATTCGGGAACATTCACAGCTTGGAAGATTTTCTTGATCGGCACAAAAAATCTTCAGATGCTTTCCAAGTTTCAATCCAGTCTAACGGCGATGTTCACATTGAATTCTTTCACCCAACGCGCCTTGACTCGACCCCTCCTTATTGGGGGCTGTATTGTCTCCTGCTAATTCCAAAGAGAAATCGCGAACATCTCATCGGAGACCTAGAGGAGGAATTTCGGACAGTTATATTACCTCGGTACGGACCGAGGAAAGCAGCATATTGGTATTGGTGGAATGTGATTGTTTCGATTGTTCCCTTTGGAGTTCAACTCCTCAAGCGCCTTTTGGGTCTTGCTGTCATTCTAAAGTTGATCGGGAAATAGGAAAGAACTCATAAAAGCACGCAGTGAATTTGGTGGTCGAAGAAAGTCGAGCTCAAACCGGCGTAAGGAAAAGTTTTATGAGACTTAGGATAAGCTGCGAGGATGAGACAATTGGAAGCATTCTTGCTGGGTGGCGCTATGACATCACGTCCTTATCACCTGAACAGTGCGGCGACTACAAGCAGCACCTGGCGAACTGTGCCCACTGCCGGTCGCGCCAAGTGCTGCACCGCACCATCGATATAGGCTTAATGATCGTGGCCAGTGTTTCCGCCATAATGTTTCTGGTGGCGTTTAGCGCAGTGCGATTTTATTCACCCCGCCACGCGCTGGTTCTGGAACTGGTGGCGTTGGCAGGCTTTCTCTTCTTTTCCGTCACTTGGTTAATAGTGGCTGTAGCCACACCTGCGCCAGTGACTATGTCCGATTTGATTCGCCATAGATCGCAAAGATCCACATCTCCGCCGTCTACAGCTAGGGTTTTTCTTCGGTTGATTCCTGCAAAGGACAGAGAGTATTTGGTGGGAGATCTTGAAGAAGAGTTTCGGACGATTATCCTGCCAAGATATGGGCCTGCAAAAGCGCGCCTCTGGTTTTGGCAGCAGACAATGATTGCGATTGGTCCTTTCATTATACAGTTTTTTAAACGTGCGATCCTCCTAAAACTGGTCGGGAAATAGAGGCCACCGGGTATTCAGGCGTTTTCCTTCTTCACCTCACTGCCGGGTGAGAATCAGCAGTTCATTGACGCGGCGGGTCAATTCGCCGCAATCGGCCGCGAATAGCCAGTTGGGCGCAGCAAGGCGCGGCGCTGCACAACCCTAAAGCAAAGTTCGCACTCCACTGCGCTGCGCGCGGGCCTTCGGCAGAGCGGAAGGTTTTTTGTTCTGTTACCCGGCACTTATTCCTTGTCCCGGCTTCGCCGGAACTCGGAAACGTGACCGGGCATTTTCAGCCGTCCCGCTGGCGGCGGGACTGGGACGCGTCTATACAGACAACTTTTGTTCTTAAAATCTGTATGCCGCTGCCTACAGGGCTCATCGCTTTGGTCAGCCTACCCAAAGGGCTTACGCGCCTCCACCCAGAACGCGCAACAACGGCGCGTTCCGGGGACCTGGCCTGGGCTAGACTGTTTCGCTCCTTCGGAGCTCCAGAAAACCAAACCGACCGCCTCCTCACCAAAATGATGATTTTTGCGGAAGAATTTTGGTAGCGGTGCAATTTACTATCTTTCACTGCTCATCGCTTCATCATCCCGGAAGGCGGAAGCGAGCCCGCGTTTTCACCAGCGGGCGAGTAGCCTTGAGGGACCTTGCGTTCAAAAATGATGCCGTCATGAGATAGAAGCACAAGGTCCCTCGGGCCTACTCGCGCGCTGAAGACTGCGCTCGCTTTACGGCCCTTCGGGATGACGATGTATTTATAACGAAGCAGCGTTAATCAGAAAAACTGCACCACTGCCAGAATTTTATTGACAATGGGGCGAAGAAATAGTAAAGTTGGTTATTTTCCTCCCAGTGAGGAAAAGCAGTATTTGGACGATCTTTGACAAATTAGCTATCAGCGATTAGCACTCGGCAATCAGCTAAAACAACCCCAAAAGTTGAGGCAAAGAAGGTTCGATCGGTCGGTCACCGTTCGGTGGAATGCGCTTAGCCCTTTGTTTTCAATAAGAGCAGTGATGGGGGGTGGCCTATCCATAGGGATATCTGGACATCTGGGATCGGGTTGGGATGACCGCATATAACCCCTTTAGAATCCTAATCAGGGTAATCCGGGGAGGGGCTATCAGATTGGTATGACCGGGCGGAGGTCGCCCGGTCTATTAATTACTGCGCGCCCTTTGCCTGTACCTGTTTATAGCCCTGTGGAATCTGAAACAGCGCAGCATCCACCGTGTTGGTCGAGATGGAGGTGACCTCAATGGTGGTATCCATCAGCGAGCCGCTGGGAGATTGCGAATTGGAAGCGTTCGACGCATCATCCTGTGACGCGTCGTCTTTCTTTTTCTTCTTGCCAAAGATGCCGCCGATTCCGTGCGTGATAGGGTTGCCGCTGCTGTTGCTATTGGAAGACTGCTTCTGATCGTCACTGGAAGCCTGCTGCTCGCCCGGCTGTCCGCTCATGCCCACGCTCACCATCGAGAGCAGGGGCATTCCGCTGAGGTTCGCTGCGGTCTTGCGATACTCCACCATCGCCGGGGCGACCTGAGGATTTGCGCCGAAAACCGCGCCGGGCACCCAGTCCAGCTCTTTGGCCAGCCGCTGATAAAAACGTTTCATCTCGTCATAGCCTTTGACCTGCGCGATATACGAGTCTGAGTTGACCCACATGTTGGCGCTCTGGCCCTGGATTTTAGGATCGGTCGATTGCATCTCCATATCCACGCGGATCTTCATCTCTTTGGCCGTGTAGTCCAGCAGTTTTTTGCTGCCGCTTCCGGCTGAGACCTGGATCTTGGGCACAATCGTTACCTGCGCCTGCTGGTCCTTGTTGTGCTTGGCCTGCTGCTCCGCGGCCTTGCGGCGGGCCTCTTCCATCTGCGCCTTCATCTCAGCAAAGGTCATCACGGAATAGGTCTTCTTTTTGTTGTCGATTTGGATGATCTGTTTTCCGTCAAGGTCAATGATCTCCGCCATGCCCAGCGAGTCTTCACGCCGCATCTTGTTGCCCTTGAGGCTAATGGTGGAAACGGCGCCTTGCGTAGCCTGGCGCGCGTTTTTGCTGAAGACTCCGGCAAACTTCATGGCACCTGCGGCAGCCCCGCCGGTAATCTTGCTGTTCTCCGTGTATTGAAAATCGGCAAAACACGAACAAGCCAGGGGAAAGATGAGCGCTGCGGCCAGCGCTGGACGAGCATTCAATCTCATTTGAAATCGCCTCCAGGCGAGGGCAGCATTATACCCGTGAAAGAAAGCGCAGCAACATCACGCGAAGAGACTAGCCTCACATGACGAATCCGTGATCCGCGAACTGCTAGCTTGCTTTGTGGAGCTTGTCTTGTGCATCAGGATACGTTTCCAGAATCGCGGTACTACGAAAGGGAACACCGCGTCCATCCTTCACCAGGCGAACCAGGGTAAAGCGCACAGCATCGCCACATTGCTTGCATCGAGGAAAGCGCATATTGACCCCTAGAGTGGCCATGTGCATCAGGCGGTGCGGGCGATGCTCAACGCTGTAAATGCCGCTCGCCGGGACCGCCTGGCCGGGCTTAAATTGCCGTGGTTCTTCCCTTCTTTGTTTTGGCATGGCACGCAGCTTTTTCATTGAACCCTTTGATAAATGAAATGCGTTTGCTGGATAAAAATCCGTCTATTGAAAGATGGGAATCCACGCATACACACTGATGCTCGCGGACGAAGGGCGCTTCTATTTTGGATTCTGCCTGGCTGTGGTTAGGTTGCAGCAGCTAAGCAAAGTCTGCATCCTCAGAGATGTGCTGTACTTCTTCAACCAGCAGGAAACTCGCAGACTGGCCGCATTTAGGGCACGGGGGAAAATGATCGTCTTTGCGAAGCCATAGTTCAGAAATGTTTTGACATCTCTTATGGGCGGAACGCCACACGCCGGATACGGGAACTACTTCAGCACTGGCAAAAACGAGAGGTTGAACATTGCTGATTTTTTCTTGTGACACGTTGATATCTCCGGTGCTTGTGTTAGCCATTTGGCACCTCGCACGAGAGAGTTAAGGCAAGCCCAATACCACCATATCCGGCTGAAAACAAAGGGAAGCACAATGGCAAAACTGGCAGAGACTCGTAATTTCTACCCTGAAAACACGGCATTTCAACATCATGCCCCAAGGTTGCCTGTGATCTCTTCAATATGCTCCCAGGTATAGCGGGCGGCCCAGTCCAGCACATAGGAATAAAGCTTCAGGCTGGCGGCAAATGCGATGACGCCGCACACCAATGGCAACCAGCGAAGCTGCCAGTGCCACGAAACAAGAATGACTGTCCCGATCAACGCGGTCAACGGCAACATTACTACCAATGACGCGAGGCCGGCCGCGTTTGACGCCATTCTTGAATTCATCCGGGTCAATTCAATCCGCTTGGGCCAATGGACAGAAACAACATTGCCGGCGCTCAGTTGGATAATCAGGACTGCAAAAAACGCTACGGTCACGGTGAGGGTTGGCAACACTCCAACGGGAGTGATTGCCAGCAGCACTGCGGCAACTACAAGATAAAGCACTACAAGCAAGCTGGCATGAGTAAGGTTCTTGCCCATTAAAACTTTGCGCAGCGGCGGCGGTGAAAGCAGCCAGCGTCCAAAGCCTTCCTTGTCCATCCCGAAGACGTTGTAAGAGAGATTCGGAACAGACATCAGCATAAAGCCGGCCAGGCCCGCCAACATCACTTGTGACCGGCCGGCAAAAAACGATTTCCATCCAGTGCCATTAAAAGCCAGCAGCAAAAAGATGACTGGCGGATAAATCAACTGCAGCACAATCCGGAAGCTCTGCCGGATATAACGCAGCTCTTTCTCCACAATGGCCGCGGTAACCTCGTCGAGAAAAGGAAAACGCCATCCCTGCCGCACTTTCAGTTCGCGATGAACAGTGTGGGTTTCAGCATAGATCTCACCCAGGTACAGCACTTTAAGCTGCCGCTGCAGCAGCATGTATGCCAGAAATCCATAAAGCAAAAGACCGCTGAAAGCCCAGAGCGCAGAAAGCCCGTTCTGAAGGAACGTGTGCGCGGCCATGCCGGGAGGAGAGAATTCACGAATCGTCGTCACTGCCTGCCCGACCCACTCAGGAAATTTGAATCCGTGCGTGCGCGCCTGGTGGCTGATGTTGAGTTGGACGATGTTTAAGAGGTTTAAAAGAATGATGGCCACAAATGCCAGAAGCACCATGCGCTCACGTCCCTTGCGCGTGCTCTGGAAACGGTCAAACAGTCCGATCACCAACCGATTGAGAAACAGATTAAAAACGGTAAAGAGCAGCAATGCCGGTGTCGCTGCGAACGCAAACTCCGGCCGCGCAATAATTATTCCCAGCCAGAAGCTGAAGAGCCAGCACACGCACGCAATCGCCGCCGGATCAGAGAGGCCATAAGCCGCGCTGAGAATAAACAAAACCCGGAACGGAATGGGATAACGCGAAACCTCGCGAAAGTTAAGTCCGGGTGAGTAGCCTTCAAAAAGCACGGGGGCAAGCTGCCATACCAGAAATATCGCCCAGAGAGGAAGGTCCAGCAAATCAGCCCGGTCTATTTTCAGTAAGCCAAAGCCGCCGAAAAAAAAGCCAACACTACCCAACAGGACAAATCCTGCGCCCATCAATACCCAGATCGCCTGCAGGCCAAGTTCAGCACGGCGGGTGGGACGGCGCAGCGAGTTCAGCAGAAGCTGCCATCGCAGCCGTACCAGCAGCACAATGTGATTGTTGGAGTCGGCTAGAGCCAGGAGAGCACCTCCGCATCCTGCCTGGCGCCACCTACGATCTGGAGGAAAATTTCTTCAAGCGTGAGCGGAGAGTGATCGTGTCCGGCCACCTTCACGCCGCTGCGCAGCTCTTCCAGCGATCCTGATGCCACCAGCCGGCCTTGCTGAATAATGCCGATGTGCGTGCAGAGCCGCTCAACCACTTCCAGCACGTGCGAGGTAAGAAATACCGTTCCACCATGAGCGATAAAGCGCTGCAACAGCCGCTTGAGCGTGGTGGCGGCAATGGCGTCAACGCCTTCAAACGGCTCGTCTAGAAAAAGGATCTCCGGACCATGAATCACCGCTGCAGCCAGCGCGGTCTTCTTCCTCATGCCGTGCGAGTAATCAGCCACCAGCTTGTCTGCCGAGTCTTTCAGGTCCATAAATTCCAGCAGCTCGGCGCTTCGCTCGGCGGCCGTAGCGCGAGACAAGCCGTACATGCGTCCAACAAAATTCAAAAGCTGTACTCCCGTGAGCCGCTCAAACAGAGACAATCCTTCAGGCACCACGCCAATGCGGCGCTTGATTTCCACGCTTTGCGTCGCCAGATTTCGCCCAAGAATGTGGACTTCACCGCTGGTTGGACGCAGCAAGCCGGTGAGCATCTTAATAGTGGTGGACTTGCCCGCTCCGTTCGGTCCTAGAAAGCCGTAGAACTGCTGCTTTTCCACTCGGAGATCCAGACTGTCAACAGCAACCAGCGGGCCAAAGGTGCGTCGCAGGGCTACGGTTTGCAAGACGGGTTCAGACAAGGTGGTTATCCGTTTGTAGAGACTTGGAATGAGTGCTCCTAAAGTTTACAGCACTCTGCAATTGTGGCTGCCAAGGTTTGCCGGTCCGGGCAGAGGCAGGCGACCCCACGCCGGGAATTGACGTCAAAATATATTGCGCCTCTAAGTCATGGTTTCAAAGTGCGCCAATCCGAACTGCTCCAAGATGCTCATGCGGATGGAAGGCGGAAGGTTTTTCGGCTTTTCCACAGCCAGCAAAACCATTGAGCACTTCTGGCTTTGCAGCAAGTGCTCCAAGAACTTTACATTGCGGCAAATTGAAGGTCGGGTAGAGTTGCTGCGCCGCGATCATAAAGTTGCTTGAGAGTTCATCCCCTCGGAGCTAAGTCAGCCAGTTTGAAGAACTCTTAATTTGACACGGACTCAGAGCTTTTTTGTGTGGAATATCCAGCACGGAAGGCCCCCGGAGTAGCGCCGGTAAGATGGCGAAAGATGCGCGTGAAGTGGCTCTGGTCATAGAAGCCGAAGTTCAGAGCGATGGTGCTCAAAGGCAAATCAGAGTTGGCCAATCGCTCAGCAGCAGCATGAACACGCACGCGATTCAGGTATTCACCCAGCGTCTCGCAAAATTCCTGGCGAAAGATGTGTCCCAAATAAACCGGATGAATCCCCGCAGCCTGTGCCACCTGGCCCAGAGTCAGGTTCTCATCAAAATGCGCATGAACGTATTCACAG
>DASRDW010000256.1:0-3369 GCA_035652415.1 Candidatus Angelobacter sp.
GAGCAGAAGATTGTGGTGTTTTCTGAGATCAGTGACGTGAGCACCGTGGTCCAGGCAGTGCGGCTGGGTGCGCTGGATTATATTGCCAAGCCGCTGGATGGAAGCAAGCTCATCGCTGAGGTGCAGCGTTTGCTTGGGCCAACCAAGGCCGCGGGCGACAAACCTGCGCAGCAAGAATCCCAGCGTGAACATTTTGAAGCCGTTGAAAACGATATTTTTTTCCTTGCCGCCAGCCCGGCCATGCAGAAGATTCGTAATCAGGTAGAGCAGGTCGCCAAGGTAGATATCCCTGTACTTCTGTTGGGAGAAAGCGGCGCTGGTAAAGAAGTTCTTGCGCGTCTGGTCCATAAACTATCGCGTCGCGTGGGCAGGCCGCTGGTGAAGGTGTACTGCGCCGCGCTGCCGCACGATCTGCTGGAAAGCGAGCTCTTTGGTTATGAAGCAGGCGCTTTCACCGGGGCCACGCGCTCCAAGCCCGGCATGTTGGAGCTGTGCGACAAAGGAACGATTTTTCTGGATGAGGTTGGAGAGATGAGCCCGGCTTTGCAAGCCAAGCTGCTCCACGTGCTACAGGACGGGAGATTCACGCGGCTGGGCGGGCGCACAACTGTGACCTCAAATTTCCGCGTGCTGGCGGCCACCAACATTGATGTTCATGAAGCCATGAGCACCAAGGCTTTTCGTGAAGACCTTTATTATCGGCTGAACGCTTTTACCATCAATATTCCTCCGCTGCGCGAACGGCGTGAAGAGATTCCGTTTTTGCTGAAGCACTTTATGCAGCAATTTTCTGACAAGTATGATTGCCCACCGGCAGAGTGCTCTCATGCGCTGGTGCGGGCCTGCATGCGCTACGGGTGGCCGGGAAATCTTCGTGAGCTGGGAAACTTTGTGAAGCGCTACATGGTGCTGCAGGATGAAACGCTGGCCATTGCCGAGCTTGAAGAAAAGGAAGTCAGCGCAGAGATAGCGCCCGACCTGGAAGACGATGCTTTTCTAAACAGCGGTACGGGGCTGAAGTCGATGGTGCAGAACCTGAAGGAAAGAGCGGAACCCAAAATCATTGAGCGGGTGCTGATCGCGACCAAGTGGAACTGCAAAACAGCAGCGCGGCAGCTACAGATCAGCTATAAAGCTCTGCTCTACAAGATGAAGCAATACCGCATCTTTCCTCCCGGCGTGAGTGGGCCGGGGTTGAGGAATGCGCATGGGTAGGATGCAGTAGTTAGTCGTTAGTATTTAGTAGTTGGCAGCGCTGCGACCAATCTTCGCAATGCCCCTAAGAGGGTAATCAAAAATCTTTTCCTTGCGATGTGTCATGTTCCGTCTCTCGACACGGCGCTGCTAATTTCAAATACAAATCGTCAAAGGGTTCCCTCGCTGTTTGAATGCAAGAAGCGCAGGGAACTGGCGTTCTGCTGACATTCTTTCGCCAATTCCTTTGGAAATCTGATTCCATTCAGCTCGTGGAAAACGAGTTCCATTCGAGGGTGAAACAAGCATGCACAAGCACAGTAGGTAGCCAAATCCTTGACTTGGCTCCCGCTGTAATCTCATTGAAATATCAACAATTAGCACACCCTTCTCTATTCGTTGCCCGTATCGCTGAATGCACGGTTTTTCCTGGCAGCGCACATGCATTTGTCTAGAGCGGCTTATCGCCCCTCGTCGAGCGATGAGCGATGCTCCCGCACTCAGCGCTCCTAATACTCCGCAGAGTGTGCGAGCAAGGGTAACTGCCAAAACAGTCCCATGGGTCCGGGCGGGCAGCGTTATCGGAAGACGCTGCCCACCTTCCAAGGGGATTTTTATTTTAGTCCGGCGGCCCAGGATTGCGCTAGCCGACTGGACAGAAGGAAGAGTCTTTGGATGAGAAGTAACTACTACAGAAAATACCAGGCGCTGACCAAACGCGAACTGCCTATGACTGTGCAGTTTGTACTGTTGGGCCTGGCTTTGCTCATTGCGTTTGCGTCGTCTGCGAGCGCACAAAACGTCACGGAAATTAACACACCGACAACAACCACTTTATGGGCCGGTACGCAGGACTGGTCAGTATTTGGTTTGTCATCAGTCACCAATCCGACTTCCGGGGTGATCCTGGAGGGTACGGCCATCAGCCAGTTTACGGGCAAGCCGGTTCGCCACATGTGGTACGGTGACCAAAGCAACGGACTGTGCCGGATTGATCCTGAAATGGACGATCCGACAGTTTCCAGCACTCCCGGCATCGGCTTCCACAACAATATCGAGCGCACCTGCATCGGCTTTATTCAAGCCGGTGGTTTTGCACCCCAGCAGCTCACCTACGATGCTTCCACGCACACCCTGTATGCGGCAGACATTCCGCGTACAGCGAATGGCGTGATCCGCCTGCACTATATCCCTTCAGGAGATAACGGGCAGGGATCGCTGGATCCTATCCATGTCGAGTCGCTCATGGGCGCGGGAGGAACCAGAAATGGCGCAGGCGGCTGCTCTGTTGTTACAGATCCCAGAAACGGCGCAACGCCAGTTCAGATGTTCGCCGCTGCGCTGGGACCTGATGGCAATCTGTATATCGGCTGGGCGCGCAATGGAACCATCGCACGCATTCCGCATCCGGCTACATTTGATCCTGGCAACCCGGATGATTGCGCCAGCATTGACGTGCCAATCTTCGCTTCTGACGCCAGGCTTGGCGCGGGCGGCGCTGCAGGCCATACCTTTGGGTTGGCCTGGATCGGACACACTTTGTTCGGCGCTGACAACATCAGTCCATGGTTTAAAGACAACGCTGACCAATGCCTGACTCCGGCCAATGGCATGAACCGTTGCGGACCCGTTGCGGGCGCTGGAACGGAAATTCTAGCCACATTTGCTCCCGGCCCACAAGCTGGTATCGTCAGCGATTTCACATACAACGGGCCTAACACTACTTTTGCCGGCAACACGTTGTATGCGTCTGCGCTGGGTGAGACGGTGAAAGTTTCCAATGCCACCGACGTAAACAATCTGACAGTGCAGCCGCAGTTCGGCGGCACTTTCTGCTTCATCACAGGCGTAACGGTTGATACCAGCGATCTGGCGAATGAAACGGTTTATGTTGGCTCTGACTGTACGCAAGGCAGCATCAACGGCGCGGCAGCAATCTGGCAGGTAAAACCGCAGCCTCCGTCTGCAGGTCCGCCTGCGGTGCCAGTGAACGTTTCTGCTTTGGCAACTGCGAATGCAGCTACGGTGAACTGGATTCCCACACCCAATGGTCAGGCGATCAGCAGCTTTGTTGTTCGCACTCTGTTGGCGAACGGCGCAACTTCAACGGTTCCGGACTTTACCGTGAATCCTGCAGCGAACGGTATTGCGCCCAGCACAGCAACAATTTCCGGC
>DASRDW010000257.1:0-18472 GCA_035652415.1 Candidatus Angelobacter sp.
TGAGCAAGTATCAATATTACTTGTGTTATTGAAGGTTGCAAGAGAAGCAAATGAACATTCACGCGACAATATTGTAGACATTGCGGGCTATGCCCGTGTGCGTGAAATGTTAGATGAAGAGGAGAACAAGATTAATGACAAAATTTCTAAAGACGGCCTTGATATTTACCGTGGGGTTGGTCCTGGGCGCCAGCTTAGGGTTGAAGGGCAGCTTATACAAAACGAGCCACGCTGTTATGCTGGCCAAACCATCCCCGGTGGTTCAAGCATCTACACCCAGCCACTTCCCGGCACAGCAGTCCAGCATGGTTGGACATCTGAAGTCGCATTCGACAATCCTACTGGCGAGCTGGTATGGCGGGGCGTATCAGGGGCGACCAACGGCCTCGGGCGAACTGTACGACAAGAACAAGCTGACGGCTGCGTCGAGGACGTTGAAATTCAATACGAACATCCGGGTGTGCCGGCTTAATCAAACGGACAAGTGTGTGTGGTTGAGGATTACAGATCGCGGGCCTTATGTTGACGGGCGCGATCTCGACGTAAGTGAAGCTGGTGCAGTAGCTCTTGGCTTTCGTGAAGCCGGCTTGGCTAAGTTGCAGATAGTTGAGATGGTGCCTCCGGCACGCAAGACGCGTCGGGGTTTTTAGGGTTGGATATGGCTGCACGTCTGCTTTTGTTTTCGGTAACTCGCAAGGACTTTGTATTCCAGACCTTTTGCACTGGTGGCAAGGGTGGTCAGCATCGAAATGCCAAACAGAATGGTGTACGTTGCATCCATCCACCTTCCGGCGCCAGGGCTGAACATCGGGATGGCCGAGATCAGGTCCGCAACAAAGAATCGGCTTGGCGGAAATGTATTGAGACGCCGGAGTTTAAGCGGTGGCACAAAGCAGAAGTTGCCCGTAAGTTGGGGCAAGCGATGCAAGTTGAAGTGTTAGTTGACGACCACATGCGACCAGAGAATCTAAGAATTGAATACTTTGAACCTACAACCTAATGCCTCTCTGTTATCATCTATGCATCAGTCTATTGAGTCATCGGCCTATGGAGGCAAGATGGCCAGGAAAAGATACCAGAAAGGCGCCCTGATCTTAAGGGGTAAACGAAATAAAGTGTGGGTCGGCAGATGGCGTGAAGATGTACTGGAAGCTGGCGTAGTTAAGAGGGTGCTCAAGGCTGAAGTCCTTGGCACCCTTGTTGATTTTCCGACGAAGCGCCTGGCGCAGCGGGAACTCGACAGCCGGCTAGATCGTGTTAATTCTCGCAGCTACCGCCCCAGCAACAACATTAAGTTCGAGGAGTTTGCAGAGAAGTGGAAAGCGACAGTCCTAGTACAACACAAACCAAGCACCCAGCACTCCGTGAAGTCACATTTGAAGAATCAATTGTTACCTACCTTGACTGGCATATCCGTGAAGGACATCACGACGGAACTGCTCCAGTCTTGTGTTGGTACTTGGGGCACGAGCCCGAAGACTGTCCAAACCGTAAAGTTGATATTACAAATGATGTGGAACGCGGCGAAGTCTTGGGGGATAGTAACTCATAATCCGTTTGATGGGTTGCGGCTGCCCCGGCCAGTTAAGACCGAGCGCCGCAGTTTCACTTTGCAGGAGGTAAAACAAATCATTGAAGCGGCTCAAGAACCTTATAAGACGTTTTACACGCTGGCTGCAGAGACAGGAATGCGCGCAGGAGAACTTTGCGGACTCCGAGTGTGTGACGTTGACTTTCAACATTGTGTGGTGCAAGTGCGGCAAACAATATGGGGAGGTCGGGTCCAGACACCCAAGACAGACCGGGCCACTAGAACTATTGCCATATCCAGCAATGTCGCAAAGGGACTTCGAGGGCTTATTGAAGAGCAAATGGGATTACAAGGCAATCGAGGAAATACAATGCAGCTCGTGTTCCAAGACCGCAACGGTCTTCCATGGAATGCAAATAACTTGGTTACACGGCAACTACAACCCCTCCTGCGTTCGCTTGGTATTGCCCCAGGAGGTCTTCACGCCTTCCGTCATGCCAGTGCAACTTTGATGGATGGTGCAGACGTGGCGTTGAAAATTCGCCAGGATCGCTTAGGGCATTCTGATCCTGCTCTAACCATCGGCACATATACTCACAAGATCGCAGCCGAAGAACGACGTTTCGTTGAAGATCTCGGCCAGATTTTGAACTCAAATGTTCCCAACTTGGCGGTCTCGGAGGCCGCAACTGCTTGAAAACATTCCTTCATTCACAGCTGTTTGTTCCCAAATCTATGAATGTCTAACTCAATTTCGCGGCTTTGTGAAGAGTCATTAAGTTTGCTACCTATACTTAAAGACAGTTCTCGGTTCTGGGTTCTCAGTTCTCAGTGCGAAGTGCTGTTAGTATTGCTGCTGGCATTGACTCGGCGCTGAAGCAGAAGCATTTGAGGGAAGGAATTTGAATTCGAGTTCTAAAACCATGCCCGCTGATTCCATGCAGGGAACACGGGGGCCTGCAACAGCCGATCCTGGTAACAATCCAAATACATTGAGCCATAGGGTCGCAATCGTGCTGGATGGCGCCATATTCGCCTGCTTCTGCGGCATCGCGGTGCTTGCACCACATAATGTTCACTGGGCCTTCGTGCTCTTTCTGGTCGCGCTCTGCATCTGGACACTGCGGCTGCTTGCAGGCAAAAAATTTGAGCCGCAGCCCTTCATGTTGCCTGCGCTCATCTTTCTGGCGCTGGCCACGATTGCCACGGCGCTTTCTTATGCTCCCGCCTTGAGCCGCGACCGGCTGGGGTGGTTCACCCTGCTGGCGCTGGCCGTGGTGACAGCCCAGAACGTAAGCAGCGTGAAGCAGGTTAAGATCCTGGTTCTTCTTCTGCTGGCTTCAACGACGGTCAGCGTAGCTCGCACCGGGTGGCAATACGTGCATGGAATCGGTACGGAGCTGGTGACGATTGCACCCGATTCGACTCTCTACCATCGTGGCCTGCGGTCGGGCGATATTGTGCAGGCGATCAATGGACATCCAACACGAACCCCGCAACAGTGGAGCGCGGCGCTTCAGGCAACCCAGGCAGACAAAACGCTTGCCGTGCGCTTTGCCCGCGATGCTCCCTTGCAAATCTACACATGGGAAGTCGATGGAAACGATTTTCGGCAATGGTTGAGCCAGCCCGGCAATATTGTGCAGCGCGGACGGCCTCCGCGCGCTCAGGGCCACTTCTACCACTACATTCCCTACGCCGGCATGTTGCTGCAGGTGGGACTATTGACGTTTGGGCTGCTCGTCTCCACCTGGAAGCAGTGGAGCGCAGCTCGATGGGTCCTCATCATGATCTTTCTTGGGATCGCCGCGGCATTGCTGGCCACCGTGACCCGGACTTACATGGCGGCTTTGCTGCTGGGCTGCGCCTTCATCCTGTGGCTGACACAAAAAAGGATTCGCACTGCCGCAATCCTGGCATTGCTCTTGAGTTTCATTGTGGGAACAGTGTGGATCGAGCACCAGCGGCAGATGGGATGGCTCGCGCTTACAGACGCGGGCAGCGAGTACCGCTGGCTCATGTGGAAGGATGCCCCCCGGCTCATTGCTCAACATCCGATGTTTGGCATGGGACTCGACAGTGAGTTCTTGCGCGGAGAGCAATGGAACCTTGCCGCATACAAAAAATTCCCACTGCGCAGCCATTTTCATTCCACCTTCATAGAATTGGCGGTCGATTGCGGATTGCCTTGCCTGGCAGCCTGGATATGGCTTATGGCGGCCTACCTGATTTTCCTGGGACGGCACTGGAAGCAAGCTGAGCATTGGGATTCCGCGCCGCGTGGTGTCTTTTTGGGAATTTTTGGCGGCGCCATCGCGTTCATCATGAGTTCCCTGGTTCACTATACCCAGGGAGACGCTGAAGTGATGCTCCTGATCTGGTTGTTCATGGGGATTGCTATTGCTTTGGTGAGAATATTGGCATCGAGCGCAAAGCGGCTGGAAAAAGCCGCATGAACAGCAAGCCGGAAGTCTTATCGCCAGCCCATCAGCGCCTGTCTGGCAATCGGCCTAAAGCGCCCTGGCCGCTGCTGTTCGTCTTGCTTAGCACCACCCTGGTCGCGGCGCGATTGTTCCGGCTGGTGAATCGCTACGCGGTCAACATCCTCTTCTGGGACCAGTGGGATTTCAGCAACGCCACCTTATTTCAAAAACATTCCTTGTGGCAGATGTTTCGCTGGCAGCACGGGCCGCACCGGCAGGGCGTGGGCGCGATTGTTTCATGGCTTATCGAACCCATGTTCCACTGGAGCAGCCGCGCAGAAGCGTTTCTGGCCTGCGCAATCTTTGTGCTGGCCGCGCTTTTGGCGCTGTATTTGAAAAATCGCCTCTTCGGCCCGATCACATATGCGGACGTGGTGGTTCCACTGATCTTTCTTACCCCTCTGGAATATGAAAGCCTCTTCGGTTCCACGAACCTGTCGCATGGACCGCTTCCCATTTTGTTGTTGATGATTTATTGCATCGGCTGGACTCAGCCGGGCGTACGCGTGCGCTATGCGTGGATTCTCATTACCAACTTCCTGCTCATCTATACCGGCTTTGGTTTATTTGTTGGTTTGATCACGCCGGTTTTGCTGGTGCTGGACTACCGGATCAATAACCGTGCCGGCCGCCCTGGCCCGGCGCTGGCAGGCTCGTTGGCCGCGCTGCTGATTGCCGTGGCTTCGTTGCTCTCTTTCTTCATCGGTTACAAGCTCGACCCGGCGGCGGCCTGCTTCAAACCTTTCTCCGAACCGCTGCTGCAATATCTGCGTTACATGGACCTGATGTTCGTGAACTTCACCGGCATCAAGGGGCTGGGCATATTTCCCGCATTGCTGGGCGGCTTGCTCCTGGCCTGGACAACCATAGCGCTGCTGATTGCACTGACAGAACTTTTGGCGCGAAGAGAAGAGGCAGATGCAGCGCACATGGTGAGTGCGGTCTTGCTTGTTTTTTCGCTGCTGTTCTGCGCCAATACTGCTCTAGGCCGGCTCTGTCTTGGGTTGCTGACGGCGCAGAGTTCGCGCTATGTGCCTTACCTGATTCCCGCTTTTCTGGGAATTTATTTTTCTTGCCTGGGCTCCAGGAACAGAAGTTTGAAGACGGCAGGAACCATTGTCTTTCTGGCGATTGCCGTCAGCGCCGCGCTGCCGGTGCGCATTGGCGACCGCTCCATGATGGCGCAATATCATGACGTGAAGAACAATTGGCGGGAGTGCTACCTGCAGCATCATGACATCGGGCAGTGCGACGCCTTGACCGGGACAAAGATATATCCGTGGCCTGAGTCGGGCCACCTGAAAGAGAAGCTGGATTTCCTGGAAGAGAAAAAACTGAATTTGTATGCGGCACGGGAGTAAAATCTCTACGCTGTTGAGGCTTACATACTATGACTATGCACAATCGTTCGCGGCGTGATTTCCTGCGAGACCTGCTGATCGGATCAGCCGCGCTGGCAAGTGGAATTCATCTCCGAGGAGACGCCAAGCCTGAAAAAGGCAAAGACCGCAAGCTGGGCGTTGCCCTGCTCGGTCTGGGCAAATATTCGTCAGGCCAATTGGGACCTGCGCTGCGTGAGACCACCAAGTGCTACCTCTCCGGTGTGATAACCGGCCACCCGGAGAAGGGCGACCAATGGGCGGCGACTTATAACCTGAACAAGAAGAACATCTACAGCTACGAGAACATGGAGCAGATCGCGCACAATCCGGATATTGATATTGTGTACGTGGTCACGCCGCCGGCGTTGCATCCGGAATTTGTGATTCGCGCAGCCAAAGCGGGCAAGCACGTAATCTCCGAAAAGCCGATGGCTACCTCCGTGGAAGACTGCACCCGCATGATTGACGCCTGCAAAAAGGCCAAGGTGAAACTGGCCGTCGGGTACCGGTTGCACTACGACCTTTATCACAAAGAGATGATGCGGCTGGCCAAGGAGCAGGATTTTGGTCCATTCATGAAGATGACCGGCGACCGCGGATTCATCTTCGGACAGCGTGCCTGGCGCATTGACAAGAGGTTGGCCGGCGGCGGTCCGATGATGGACCTCGGCATTTATATTGTGCACGGCGCGTGCATGGCGGCCAATGGGGTCGCTCCCGTTTCCGTTACCGCGCACGAGGAGCCCAAAACCAAACCGGAGCTGTTCAATGAAGTGGAAGAAACCATCCGCTGGACGATGGACTTTCCCAATGGCGCTAAGTGCGACGCGGTCACAAGTTTTGCCCACTCTTCCGACCAGTTCCGCATTGAGGGCACAAAAGGGTGGATGGAATTCAAGCAACATGCTTTCACCTATCGCGGCATTGTTGCCGAGACCAGCCGGGGTCCGCTGAACTTCCCTGCCATCAATCAGCAGGCCGCCCACATGGACGACTTCGCCGATTGCATCCTCACCGGACGCGAGACTCCAGTCGGGGGAGAGCTAGGGCGTCGCGACATACAGATCATCACAGCCATCTATGAGGCCGCACGCACCGGCAAACGGGTAAAGGTGAAAACGTAAGACAGTTTCTAGTTTTAAAGTTTCGAGAGCCGGTTCATGAATTCGAGATGGAAGTGTGTTTTTCTTCTGGGGGTATATTCCTCTTGCGGTTCCTTGCAATCTCGGTTTTACTGGTTATCGGGCCTGAGCATGCCTCTCAGCAGAACCGAATCTCAAACTCACAGTTCTTCTCATAACCCCGGTGTGCCCGCGAGCGCCTTAGGGCGTCTGCTGCGGCGGCCGGTTGCCATTGCCGTAGTAGCGCTGGCATTGCGTCTGCTGGTCATGACCGTCGAGCATACGTATAAGACCAGTCCTGACCAGGAGAACTTTGGCCTGGGTTGGGAGACAGGCAGGATTGCCTATTCCATTGCTACGGGCCAGGGATTTAGTTCTCCATTTCATGGGAACACCGGGCCTACCGCGTGGGTTGCCCCCCTTTACCCTTATCTGGTCGCCTGCGTCTTCAAAATTTTCGGCATTTACAGCGACCAATCCGCGTGGGTGTTGCTGGCGCTGAACAGTTTGTTTTCAGCTCTTACCTGTCTCACAATCTACTCGATTGCAAAGGAAACACTGAACGAGAAAACAGCTTTATGGTCGGCATGGCTGTGGGCTGTGCTCCCCTATTCAATGTACTGGGCCATCCGCTGGGTGTGGGAGACGAGCCTTTCCGCTTTCCTGCTAAGCGCAGCGTTCTTGCTGGCGTTGCGGCTGAAAAATTCTGACAACGTAAAGACTTGGGCGCTCTTCGGGCTTGTATGGGGAGCGGTCGCGCTCAGCAATCCTTCGCTACTGTCGCTGCTGCCATTTGCGCTGGGGTGGGCATGCTTTCAGCGTATGCGCGCAAACCAGAGATGGATGGCCCCAGCCATGGTGGCGGTTGCTGTGCTGGTGCTCTGCGTGATGCCGTGGATGCTCCGCAACTATTCGGTGTTCGGCAGGTTCGTCTTCATCCGCAGCAATTTTGGAGCGGAGCTGCGGCTGGGCAATCAGATGGGGGCTGATGGTCTATGGAAATGGCAGCTCCACCCCAGCCAGAACGCGGCCGAGTTCGAGGCCTACCAGCAGATGGGTGAGCTCAGGTTCGCGCATGAACGTGGACGCGAAGCTACGGAGTTTATTCGGATACATCCCTCCATGTTTGCGGTGCTTTCGCTGAAGCGCGCCTGGTATTTCTGGTTTGGTACGCCACGCGCATCGGGAACGCCCGGGCTGTCGCGCAGTCGCTACGTTTTCTTCCTGCTCTCAACCGTGCTGGCCTTTGGCGGATTGTGGTGGGTGATCCGGCAGAAAAAGCCGGAAGCATTTCTCTACGCTTCTTTAATTCTGGTTTACCCGCTGGTGTACTACATTACCTTTCCCCATCCGCGCTACCGGCATCCCATTGAGCCGGAGATGATGATTCTGGGGATTTGGTTTGTGATGGAAGTCTGGAAATCTATAGCTGTGAAATTCCGGTGAAATATCCTGCCATTTTCTCTGAGTCTCTGTGGTGAATCAATTAAGATCACCTCGTTGCCGCGCCGCCAATCCCATATTTCGAGCTGTCATATTCGAATGGCCCCTGGCTGCTGTTGGTGTCCTTAAATGAAAACCGGTTGTCTCCGAAGGCATAGCGATAAAAGACCGTATGTCCTTTAATCTCATCCGGTATGTCGATATCGGGATTATTTTTCACAATAATGGGGGTCTTACCATCTCTTCCAATAATGTATTGCGCGCGGAATTCACCATCGTCGCCGAACTTCACATGATTGCCGCGATCGTCATATTCCTGCGTAATCTTGACATCGCGTGTGGCGATCCGCGGCGCCGATGATCCGGAAGGGTAGATGCCGTCCTTCAAATGCAAGACCTGGTTTGCAATTTGCATAAGCGCCGCACGCTGCACCGGGCTTGCATTTTTGTCCAGATAAAGTGTGTTGCCATGCTTCGCATAGGTGATGCCGAACTTTAGCCCATCCAACTGGATGTCATTGAAATTGCCTTCTTCGATCTTGTAGGAATCCATGCCATAACAATAAGGATGCGGCGAAGGCGGCCTGCCGAACGTGCACGTGCAGGGCACAGCGCAGGAACAAGCATCGCTCAGTGAACCTTTGATGTGCCACTTCGCGCCGGAACTCTGCGCGTCTTTGGCCAGCATAAACACGGGAATTAGAAGCAATAGAAGCGTGGCTCTTTGCTTGAGGTTCATGATTTCGACTCCGAATAACAGGAAGACAGTATATGAGCAGAATCGCGGTTCAGTCCATCCTTGCTCGGATATCGCTTCACAGACACAGAATCAGAATCGAGCCAAAGATCGGGAGTTTTTTTGGCATGGACACGCGGGGGGTCTATAGCACCGGAAAAATCTACTAACCCTAAGAATGCTCTGGCTCGAATCGCCTGAGCTTCATAGCCGCAGCGACAATGGGTTTCGCCCATTCCGGTACCTGGGATAGATCACATAACCTGGGTACCTTGTCTTGGACAAGATGCAAAATAAGCCTCGGTTCTGGCATCTCTCCTGCCTTCGGATCGGCTTCTTCGCTGTTGTCATAAAGCAGAAGCTCGGTCAATTTCGGAAGAAGTCGAATCAGATTGAGCCGGCTTTGGGTGTATCGTTGCCGAATCGCCTCTTCGGGTATATCGTGTCCTCCTTGTTCTACTCTGGACCGCACGCGACTGATATGAAGTTCGGCGCTGCTGAGCCCGACATACCAAATCCGTACCTGCATACCTTCAGAAAGCGCCTTTGCCAGAAGGGCGGGGATGGTTTTCCCGCCTAGAGTTGTCTCAAAAGCAAAATTGAGTTTTTCGGCGATTGCTCGTTCCAGCAGCCGCTTGCCTTCATACCAGGCAAGACTGTTCGCTTCAGCTTGCGAAAGACCGGGATTGGTCGACAAAACACGTCGTGCCGCAGTGTCGGGGTTGAAATATTCCACTCCTTGTTCCAAAAACATTGCCCCCATAATGCTGCTCTTGCCGGCTCCGTTGGTTCCGGCCAGCACGTAAATACACGGAATGTGAAGGGACTTAACCACGCTTTCGCGCGGCAGCGATCGCCGCTTTTCCCAACCGTTCAGGCGAAGCGTGGAAAGCAGCCTCCATTGACTTCGCAGCTACCGGACCCTGCATTCGCGCGAGAAGTGAGTCGAATTCATCGCTCAAGGTATCGATCTTGGATTCAGCGGCGCTCGACAAGACGTTGAATTCATCGACCGACATCAGGATTGCTTTGGGAGCATCGTGCTTGGTAATCACGACAACATCGCCCCGGATGGCCTTTTCCAGTAAACGTCCAAATTCATTTTTTGCCTCGGTCGCCGTAAAACGAACCGATTTGGCGGGCAGCATCGGGCGGCGTAGTGTCCCTGGAGTTTTCCGCTTGCGATTGCTCCGCACCGCTTTGTTAGAAGTATTCATTTGCGCTCTCTCTCATAATGAAAGTACATTTTAGCTAATTTAGCTAGAATGTTCAATTCAGCGCGGCTAACGTTGGGCAATGCCTTCGGTGCTCCCCTCTGCCACAAGAGCACCAACCGGCACAGGCGAAATCATCGCTCAATGGGCCGTGTTATTCTACGGTTCTGTTCACGAAACCAGAATCCACATGTTCACGAACTCCCTTGAATCGAGAGTCTAGCAAGGCTGCAGAAATTGCGGGCGCTGAAACCATAGCCGTCAGGCTGACCAGAATTCTTTCTTCCCCTCTAACCATCTTTCTTGTCGCTCTCCTGGCGCGGCTGGTGGATTTAAGCCTTCATCCCTGGTTTGCTTCCGTGCAATCGAACCATCTTGGCTTTGCTTATGAAATCGGTGAGGTGGCGCAATCTATCGTCGAGGGCCGTGGGTTCAGCTCTCCTTTCGGAGTGCCCACAGGACCCACCGCCTGGTACACACCGGCCTATCCGCTGCTGCTGGCAGGCATCTTCAAGATCTTCGGCGTGTATAGCGCAGCTTCGGCGTGGGTCATCAGCGCGGTGAATAGTTTTTTTGCCGCATTGACTGCGGTGGTCATTGTGGGAATCGGTACAGAAACGGTCGGCAAAAAGTCAGGAATCGCAGCCGCATGGTTGTGGGCTTTGCTGCCTTACGTCATGCAATGGTCGGTGCGCTGGGTTTGGGAGACCAGTCTCTCGGCCCTGTTGCTGGCTGCGATTGTGTATGCCACTGTGCGCGTACGCCGCGAGCCGCGCATAGGATACTTCGTTGCCCTCGGCCTGCTCTGGGCAATCGTTGCCAATGCTAATCCTACGTTGCTGATACTTTTGCCCGTTTCGCTGGCGTGGATATGGTGGCGGCAGCGGTCTCTCCCTTCGCTCAAAGCGGGCATTGCCACAGTGCTGGTTTTGACCGTGCTGGGATGCGTTCCGTGGATCGCCAGAAACTACATCACTATGCACTACCTCGGCCTGCGCAGCAATTTTGGGGAGGAATTGTATTTAGGAAATCAGCCCGGCGCGGAGGGGTTGATCATCATATGGAAGCATCCCATCTGGAACAACGCCGAATTGAACGACTATCAGCGCCTGGGAGAAATTGCCTACATTGCTGGAAAGCGCCGGCTGGCGGTGGAATTTATAAGAAGCCATCCGGGAACGTTTTTTGCCATCACTCTGAAACGAATTGCATACTTCTGGTGCGGCGCGCCCGATGATCCCAGGGTGCATCCATCGAACGTTGTTGTGCGCACGACGTTCCTGTTCATGATGTCATTGCTGGGCTTCTGGGGCTGCATGCGCGCTGTCCGTAAAAAAGTTCCGGGCGGCTGGCTGCTGCTCTCCGTGCTCGTCTTCTACCCGCTTATCTTCTATATAACTCACACCCACGTGCGCTACCGCCATCCGGTGGACCCCATCTTACTGCTCGCAGCGGCCTATCTTTTCTTCTCCCATAGCCAGGAGAAGCCCCGAATTATTAAAACTGCATAATGGTATTCATCAGTTAGCTGCTTGCCCTGAGAACTGAGAACTGTTTCACCGTATTGGCGGCGCAACACTGGCCGTCGGATGCGTTTTCAAGTATTGCCTGCGTGTCTCCGCATAGCTCTGGTCGGTAATGTGGAAGGCGACCATGGCGTCTCCTGGAAGCCGCCAATGCTGGTATTTCATCAGCCCGATGCACGTGGGCTCCTGCCTGGTCAAAAAATTTGCCGAGACCGCGGCCCACTGCGGCAGCTCAGCTCCCGGGTTGTCGCACTTCCACGGCCTGGCCTGCGGTATATACGCCGCCGGGGGCAGAAGAGTAAAACCTTCCACGTAAATTGTCTGGATTTTTTGCTGTGCCGCGAAGGCGGCCACTGCGGGCAGAGCTTGCCCCCAGTCGAGGTTGGAATCGGTTGTGATTTCCTGTTTCGGAACTCCCAGGCGAAAGTCGTTGAAATAGGAAATGTAGTACGGAAATGCAGCCATCGCTGTAATGAAGCAGGAAAAGACAAGCACAGCAATGGCCGAGAAAATCAGCTTCCGTTGTTTGGCACCGGCGATTACGTTCACCTGCGGCACAATCAGCGCCAGCAACACCACCAGGATGGAAAGTGGCACCGAGATGTGACGCACGCCAATGTTAAGTTTTGAGCGCATGGCTGCGGCCAGGAACACGAAGAAAAACGACATCAGGGCGCGCACGCGGACCCGGTTCGCGTAGCTGAGCATTAACGGCGTGTTTGCTTCCTGTTCTGGGCTTTCCTGGTTCAAATGTTCACTGCGCAACTGCAGCGCCGTGAGCAGGGCCAGCAGCAGGAACAAAAGCACTTCGCCAGGCGCAAGTTTGAAAAAAGCTATCACCGGGAAGTAGTACCACACGCCGTGGCCGTGAAGCTTTCCCAGCAGGTAGACCGGCCGGCTGAGTCCGGCATTCAGATATCCAATGCCTCCCAGGTAAAGCCAAAGCGGTTGCAACGGCTTTTCCCAACGCGGATGCTTTGCCAAAACGTAAGCAGTCGCGGCAAGAATGCGCTCCGGCGGACGGGAAGCGGAAACGTAGGAGTTGCGGGCAGTCACGATCTCACGCGCCGAACTCTGCGAGCAGGTAAGCCAGTAAAAGCCTGCGGTGAGCAGAATGGCAAAAATTCCTGCGGCGGGTAAATACAAGAGGACCTTGCGGCTGCTCGGGTAGGGTTGTTCTGGAACTTCAGATTTGAGTCGGGCGCGATCTCTCGGCCCGGTGATCCACATCCAGGCCCAGAACAAGGCGATGGAGGGCACAATCAACAAGGCGGAGAACTTAGAAAGCAAAGCCGCCGCGGCCGCCGCCGACAACAGGATAAGAGAGACGAAGCTGGGTTTTGTCCATAAAGCGGCGGTGAGCCACGCAGTAAGCAGACAAAACAGCGCCAGGCCGATGTCGGTGATGACCAGCGATCCGTAACCGAGATAAAAAGGTGAAGTGGCGAATATCCCCAGGCTCACCATGGCGCCCCACGCGCCGGCCAGCGCGCGCGCCATCAAGAAAACAGCCAGCGCAAAGCAAAGCGTCAAAAAGATCATGGGCAGGCGGGCGAGAAATACGACGTGAGCGGGGTCATGGTTCCATTCGGTGAAGAAGCGCTTGCCGAAGGTCCATTGGCAGTCGAGTCCACCGGCGCCGCACCAGGAGCGGTCATTGTAGTTGGCGCGCACGTCAGAAAACAGCAAGGGAACAGCGGCAATGATTTTCAGCAGCGGCGGGTGCTCGAGATTCAGGCGTGCGTCTTGTTTTTGCAGGTAACTGAGCCCTGAAGGTATATGGACAACTTCATCGTAAGTCGGCGATTGTTCGCGGGAGCTGGCGATGGAAAGCACGGCCATCAGAGCGAGCAGCAGAAATACGGCGGCATATTCCCATTTGCGCCACCCGACTTTGCCAGCAACCATCCTTATTGCATCCACTTCTGAGCGTTGTTCCACAAATCAGGTTATCAGAACCAGTTCTCGGTTCTCAGTTTCTCTACGGCATTAAATGAGCAGATGTAGAAACCAGGAAAATTAAATTAGGGCCTCAATTCTCTTTCCAAAGTTCGATTTCCAGTGCAATATAGGACATCCCCATTATGACGGAGCTCGGTTTCCATTCGGCGTAGAGACACAGCTCTGCTACGTCTCGCCATGGTGAGTCGAAACCGCTGAGGAGCAATTTCATGAAAAAAGTCTTTATCACATTCCTGCTTGGGTTCATTGTTGCGGGAACAGCGCACCTGCCGGCGCAAACTCAAACCAGGCAACCTGCTTCTTCGCTGCCCGCTGCCAACCAGAAGGTGATCAAAGACCCGGCTGAGTACAACGCCTATATCGCTGCTCAGAATACACAAGATCCCGCGGCCAGGGGCGCGGCCTTCGATGCTTTCATCAGCCAGTATCCCGATAGTGTGGTGAAAATTGACGCTCTGGAAGAAGCCATGGGCGCCTACCAGCAAGCCGGCAACCAGGAGAAGGTGCAAGCCACGGCCAAGCGGCTTCTGGAGATAAACCCCGACAATATTCGTGCGCTCGCCATTGTTGCCTATCTTGGCCGCGCCAGGGCCACGCAGGGAGATGCAGCGGCCTTAAAAGAAGCCTGCGCATACGGGCAAAAGGGGCTTGCGGCTTTGCCCGCGTGGCAGAAGACTGACAGCATGTCCGACAGTGATTTCGAGAAGCTGCGCAATCAGATGTCAGGTATTTTCAACGGCGTTGCCGGCTTTTGTGCTCTGCAGGCAAAGGACTACGCTACAGCGCGCAGCAATTATCTGAAATCGGTGCAGATCGACCCTGGCAACATGCAGGATATTTACCAGCTCGGCATTGCCGACATGTTGATGGACCCGATGGATGTAAACGGTTTCTGGTACATGGCCAAGGCCATAGATATTGCCATGGCGCAAAAGAATACTCCGGCCGCACAGAGCATTGCCTCTTACGCCAAGGCTCAGTACCGCAGATATCATGGCAGCGAGGACGGTTGGGATCAGCTTGTGGCTTCAGTAGCAAATCAGGCAACTCCACCAACAGCGATTTCCGATGTTATTAAGCCCAAGCCCACGAATTGTGAAATCGCGGCCGATGCAGTTGCAAAAAACAAAGTGGACGAGCTTTCTTTCAGCGATTGGGAATTTATCCTCGCACAGCGCGACTGTGGACCTCAAGGTAAAGATGCGGCAGATAAAGTCTGGCAAGCCATTCAGGGCAAAGAAAAGGGTGGCCAGGCAATGCTGAGAATTCCGGTCATGGTCGTTGCTGCCGCGAAAGACAGCCTCGACGTAGCCGTTACCGATGAGAACCAGCAGGCCAAGAAAGCGGATATGCACGTGGTGATGCAAAAACCCATGGTTCATGCTCCCGCAGCGGGATCTATGACCGACGTGATCGGAACCATCACCAGCTATACGCCCAATCCTTTCCTGTTCACCATGGAAAAGGGCGCACTGCCTGCTCCTGAAAGCGGCTCAACGTCCACGCACCCAACGCCTGCAAATCCCGCGAAATAGCGCGGATGCCACGACCCTGCAGAGGCAGCCTCAGTGCAAGCTGCCTTTTAGCACTTGGTCAGCGAGCAAGGAGCAGCAAAATCCTGCGCAATCGCTAACTGAGATCTTGCGCTTACGTCCAATACTGAGAGAATTTTGATGCCACGCATCGCCATCGTTGTTGCTGCTTTTCTATGCGCATGCCTGACAAGCGCGTATGCCGCCGGCACAGACAGAATTGATCTGAAGCTCGATACCTCTGAAGCTGAAGCGGCGCTTACGATCATCGACAAGAACGCCGCCCACCAACAGATTACTGATGATGACTGGAAGCGGCTCTTCACCAGCGAACCCTACACGCGGTTGAAGAAACGCGAGGCGTCGTTTCGCAGGGACTTCACCGACGACCAATTCAAGAAGTTCGTTCTCTCCGATTCTTTGGCGTCTGCCCGTTCAGACTTTCACAAGACGCTGGCAGAATGGAAGAAGGCAAACTTGACCGCCGTGGCCGCGCATCCACTGGCCTATCTTCCGGCCGAAGCGAAGATTCGCGCCAAGGTTTATCCCGTAATCAAGCCAAGAACGAACAGTTTTGTCTTCGAGGCCACCACCGATCCGGCTATCTTTCTATATCTTGATCCGGCAATCCCGCAGCCCCAGTTCGAGAACACGGTCGCTCACGAGCTCCATCATATTGGACTCTCGAGCCTGTCTGCAGCCTACGAAGAGAAGATCAAGATACTGTCTCCGGAGGCGCACAAGGTGGCCCACTGGATGGGAGCTTTCGGCGAAGGAATGGCAATGCTTGCCGCCGCAGGATCGCCCGATGTGTCTCCGGTTGCTGACTTCCCGCAAAGTGACCAGTCTTGCTGGCAGCAAGACACAAAGATCGCCGACACGGAATTAGATCAGATCAACCAATTCTTCCTCGACATCGTGCACGGCGACTACAAAAACCTTGAAGCCGCCGATCACGAAGCTTATACGTTCTTTGGCTACCGTGGCCCCTGGTACGTGGTTGGCTATAAGATGGCCACCACGATTGAAAGGCAGTTCGGACGCGCAACTTTGGTAGAGACATTAAAGGATCCGCGCGCGTTTATGCTCAAATACAATCAGGCAGCGAGCGCGATCAATACCAGGGACGGCGACAAATTGGCGATGTTTAGCCCGGAAATCCTCGAGGCGGTTGGAGTGAAGCCAGAGAATCCGAGCGCCGGGAAAGGCGAATGAACCGTGCATAGAAACCGAAGAAAGAGAGCCTATGAAGAACAGGCTTTTATGGGCAAACTGGGCTGCGCCTTTTGAAAAGACCTGCCAAAAATCTTCCTCACCCATTCTGCTTTGGTTCGTCTAATATTACTTGGCCTAATTGTTTGAACCATTAACTGCAATATTCGTACCAGCAGACCACAGCCCGCAGGGCCAGGAACGATATCTGTCTTCAGTCAAGGAGAATCCTGATGTCACGAACTTTTCTAAGAATTTTATCCGCTTCGGTTTTGTTGTCGCTGGCCGCGGCATTGGCGACGGCACAGACCGTGGATGAAATCATTGCCAAAAACATCGAGGCCCACGGCGGAATGGAGAAGCTGAAAGCCATGCAGACCTTCCGTAGCAGCGGAAGGTTCATGAACGGCACCGTCCGCATTAATTTCGTGCAGGAAAATAAACGGCCCGACAAGGTGCGCGAAGAAAACATTGTTCAGGGTTCGGCCGAGGTGCAGGCCTATGACGGCAAGACCGGATGGGAGGTCTCGCCTTTCGAAGGCCGCAAAGATCCGAAATTGCTCTCCGAAGACGATTTGAAGTCCTTGATCGAAGATGCCGATATTGACGGCCAACTCGTGGACTACAAGCAGAAGGGACACAAGGCCGAACTGGTGGGCCATGATCCGGTCGAAGGCACGGATTGCTACAAGATCAAACTCACCATGAAAAATGGAACGGTGCGTTACTACTATCTCGATGCTGACTCTTACCTCGAACTGAAGATTGAAACCCAGCGCATCATTCGCGGCGCCATTCAGGATACCGAGACTTACTTTGGCGATTACGATCAGGTCAACGGCATCTACTTCCCTTTTGCCTTTGAAGCCGGCGAGAAGGGCGACGCCAATCGCACCAAGTACACGGTGGAAAAAATCGAGACCAACGTGCCGCTCGACGACAGTCGTTTTGCATTACCGGCAACTCCGATGAAAGTGGCAACCAGGACTGGCGCGGGAAATTGAGAATAGGTCTCCGCGAAACGCTGTGGCGGGAAGACAGGTATTAGGGCCCGGCTACAGTCGGGCCGTTCGTTGTGCAGAAAATGCCGGCTTTGCCGCTGCCAAATAAAATTTTTCGCAGCTCCTAAAAGCCGTATTCCGAAATATTGAGAATGAGGGTGTATTGATGATCAGCAAATTCAAATTAAAGATAGGCTTGGCGGTCCTGTGTGGATTGTTGCTCTCCCTTCACGTAAACGCGCAAGACGTGAAATTCGATTCCGATACCGTTTCCGGACTGGGCGCGCGCAACATCGGCTCAGCCGTCATGAGTGGACGCGTGTCGGCTCTGACCGCGGTGAAGGAAGATGGCCGGCTCACGGTCTACATCGGCGCGGCCAGCGGCGGCGTCTGGAAATCCGTCAACAGCGGCACCACCTACAAGCCGGTATTTGACAAGCAGCCAGTGCAATCCATTGGCGCGATCGCGGTCGATCCCTCGGCGCCCAAGACGATCTGGGTGGGCACCGGAGAAGCCTGGACGCGCAACAGCACCTCCATCGGCGACGGCATTTACAAATCCACCGACGCCGGCGACAACTGGACCAATATGGGACTGAAGGATTCCGAGCGCATCGCCAAGATCCTGATCGATCCCAAGGATGGCAACACGCTTTATGTCTGTGTTCCCGGCAAGTTGTGGAGCGACAGCGACGATCGCGGTGTCTACAAGACTACTGATGGCGGCAAGAGTTGGACGAAGATTCTGAAAGGCGCGAACGCCTCCACCGGCTGCTCGATGATGTCGATGAATCCCAAAGAGCCTCACACCCTCTACGCCGGCATGTGGGACTTCCGCCGCGAGGGCTGGACCTTCCGCTCCGGCGGCAAAAATGCCACCGCAGCTAGCGGCAGCGGATTGTTCAAGTCAACCGATGGCGGCGCCACCTGGAGCGCGCTCGACGCAAAAAGCGCCACCGGGCTTCCCCCCAAGCCCTGGGGACGCGTTGCCGTAACCATTGCGCCGTCGAATCCCAAAGTGGTCTATGCACTCATCGAATCCAGTCGCAGCGCGCTGTTCCGCTCCGACGATGGCGGCAAGACATGGCAGGAGCGCGACCGCAGCCAGATGATGGTGTGGCGTCCATTTTATTTCGCTAACCTGATTGTCGATCCCAAAGATGAGAACAAGATTTACAAGACCGATCTCAGGCTCATTCAGAGCACCGATGGCGGCGTCAGCTTCAGCAACATATCGAATGCCGCGCATGGCGACTTTCACGACGTTTGGATCGATCCTGACGATACCAACCACGTCATCACCGGTGACGATGGCGGCGTGTGGTACTC
>DASRDW010000258.1:0-12814 GCA_035652415.1 Candidatus Angelobacter sp.
ACGAGGGCCGCATCGCCGCGCTGTGCAACCTGGAAGAGGAGCGCAAGGCCAATCGCAAGTTTCTGGAGCTGGAGACCACGGGCGATGAAAATGCCTTTGCTGAAGCCGCTGAAGGCATGGGATGTGAATGCGCCCTGTTCAGCCGCGGACGCATGAAGATCGTCTTGCCCAATGAGATTGAATTGCGGCAAATCTACAAGCTGGCCGCCGAAAAAGGCGTGCAGATTCGACGTATGAACCACCGCCGCGACTCGCTGGAAGATATTTTCTTGCGGGCCATGGAAGAGCCGGCCCAGGCGAGTGCTGCGCAAGTAGGAGCCCAAAATGGCTGTCTATAAACGAACCTATCGCCGTTATGACGGCCAGCTTACCGCACAATGGTCGCGGTTCCTGGTGCTGACGCGCTATTCACTCTCTACGCTATTCGACTCGCGCCCGTTTACCGCCTTTGTTGTGCTTTCGGCGATACCGCTGTTGCTTTCCGCGGTCATAGTTTATCTAAGTCACAGCGCGGCCGCGCGTGCTCTGCTGCAACTGAACGATGCCGGACGGGCCCTTGTCGAAATCGATCCCAGGTTCTTCCGCCAAGTCCTGATGAATCAGGGCCTGTTTGCATTTCTCTTGACCGCCTGGGCCGGACCCGGGCTCATTGCGCCCGACTTAGCGAACCAAGCCTTGCCTTTATATCTTTCGCGCCCGTTCTCGCGCACCGAGTACGTGTTGGGAAAGATGGGCGTGCTCTTTCTCCTGCTCTCAGCCATTACCTGGTTGCCGGTGCTGCTGCTCTTCGCATTGCAGTCTGGTCTGGCCGAAGCCGGCTGGTTCGCGGAAAACTACTGGCTGATGGGCTCCATCTTCTTCGCCGGCGTTCTATGGATCGTCGTAGTCGCGCTGGTGTCGCTGGCCATTTCCGCCTGGGTGCGCTGGCGCATTGTGGCCAGCGTATTTCTGTTTGGCATCTTCTTTGTGGCTGCAGCTTTCGCCGAGATGATCAACGGCATTCTGAGCACCACCCGTGGACATCTTCTGAATATCGCTCACCTCATCTTCGGCGTGATATGGCCGAGCCTGTTCCGTTTAGGACAGGAGGTAGCGGCAGCAAATCCTCACGCCAGGCATCGGCACATACCAGCCGCCGCGGCTCCCCTTCTACCGCAGCCCATCCCGCTATGGGAGGCTTGGGTAGTTGTTCTTGTGGTTTGTTCACTATGCCTGGTGCTACTGAATCGCCGGTTGCGGGCCCGTGAGGTTGTGCGCGGATGAGCGGCCCCGCCCAAAATCGCATTCTGTTCGAAAACGTCTCCAAGTTTTACGGCGAGGTTCTGGGCGTGAACCGCGTGAATCTTTCGTTGTCGGCGGGGGTCACCAGCCTGGTGGGACCCAACGGCTCGGGAAAAACCACGCTCATGAACCTGATGACGGGCCTTATCCGGCCGACGAATGGCGCTATCAGCGTTCTGGGCATCGCTCCTTCGCAACCAGAAAAGCTTGCCCGCGTGCTCGGCTACTGCACCCAGTTTGACTCCTTTCCGCCGGGTCTCACTGGACGCGAATTTATCCACGACTGGCTGCGCTTGCACGGCTTCAATCACCAGGAAGCCAGCCGCCTTACCCAAGACGCCCTGGCGCGCGTGGAGCTGACTGAAGCCGCTGACCGCAAAGTTGCCGGATACAGCAAAGGCATGCGCCAGCGTATTCGTCTGGCCCAGGCCATCAGCCATCATCCCAGCGTCCTGATTCTCGATGAACCGCTCAATGGTCTTGACCCCAGGGCGCGCGCTGCTTCGATGGCGCTCTTCGAAGCCCTGGGAAAAGAGGGAATGCATGTTGTGATCTCGAGCCACATTCTGCACGAGGTGGACCGCATCTCCGATGAAGTCGTGCTCATCAGCAGTGGATACATCGTGGCCGAGGGCAAAATTCCCGACGTCCGCACCGAAGTCAAAGAACATCCTATGCAGATTCTGGTGCGCTGCGCCCGGCCCGAGCTGCTGGCCTCGCGCGTCTTTGCCCAGAACCACGCGGTCGAAGCGAAATTGCAACACGACGGCAAGGGCATCCTGATTCGCACCACCAATGCCGATGAATTCTATTCGCTGCTGAACCGCCTCATCGTCGAAGAAGGCATACAGGTTGAAGCCGTGGCTCCAGCCGATGACGATGTCAATTCGGTGTATCAGTATTTAATCGGTTCCGATGGAGAGCGCATATGAATCCGGCGAACAACAATTCAGGGGCTCGTACATGGGTTGCCGACCAGCCCTGGCGTCTCTGGGGTCATCAGGTAATGGCCGTCGTGCGGCAGGAATTGAAACAGAATCTCTTCAGCCGGCGGGCTGCGGGCATCTACCTGCTGGCTTTTGCTCCGGTTGTAATTCTTGGAAGTTATGTCCTGCAAAGCCCGTGCGTTAACTGCAATACGTACGGGGATGCGTCGCTCGCCCATACCTTCCAATCCTATTTGGACGAAGAGACCACCATGCTGGCCGGCATCTTCCAGCTCTACTACCTGCGCCTCGGGATTTTCTTCGGCGTCATGGGTGTCTTCACCTGGCTGTTTCGCGGCCAGATCGTGCAGCGCACACTGCACTATTCGTTTCTTGCTCCGCTGCGGCGCGAACTGCTTATCATCGGTAAGTTTCTCGCCGGGACTTTGATGGCCACGCTGATGTTTGGTGCGGGTGTGCTGCTCTCATTCGCGCTGGTCTATTGGCACTTCGGTGGTGCCGGGTATGACTTTGTTTTTCACGGACCCGGCTTACAGCAACTCGCAGCCTATCTTGGCATCACCGCTCTTGCTTGCATTGGCTATGGAGCAATCTTCCTCACGCTCACCATCATCTTCAAGAACCCTGTTATTCCCGGAATTGCAATGCTGGGATGGGAGACCTTCAGCGGCATCTTTCCCGCCATGCTGCAAAGGTTGAGCGTCTCGTTCTACCTGAAGCATCTATGTCCAGTGAGCGCCCCTTCGGATGGCATCCTGGCACTGCTTACCGTGGTTACAGAACCAGTTGCAGCCTGGGCAACTGTGCTTGGACTTCTTCTGCTCGCCTCAGCTGCACTGGTCGTCGCCTGTATCCGCAGCCGGACACTCGAGATCAGCTACAGCAGCGAACAGTGATCTACGTTTAACCACAAAATACGTTTAACCACAAAGGACACGAAGGATGGACCACAAAGGACACAAAGAAATGCGCTCAAATTCAAGTTTCCAGTCTGTTGTCCTTTGTGCCCTTTGTGATTAAGTTTTTCCTTCGTGTCCTTTGTGGTTAGCTTTTGTTTTTGAAGCAGCCAGCAATTTTAACAGCAGTATGCTATTCTCGTATTCGCGTAGGAAACGCCCGTTATGAAACAAACAACGCAAACCTCATTGCGTAGGCCAACAAAGCCGCAAGCTGGCTTTGAGGGCACCCGGGCGTCCAATTATCGCGGCTAAGCTCAAGCGGTATCGTCGGCACTTTTCCTACGCAAATCTGAACAAACAAAAAATGTAAGTGGTGATATCTGGCCGCGTGCTGCCCTAGCGGAGCTAAGAAGCTAAAAGCTAAGAGTTCAGGAGCGAGCTTCGCAAACCGCATCCGGCTGCCTTTACCATTGAAGACTGGAAGTGAAAGTTATGACTGAAAAACTGTACAACGTAATCAAGCCAGAGAAGGGTGTGCCCATCAAGGCGTGGACGCGCGGTGTTGCCCTGGAGGCCGCTGCTGAGAAGCAGTTGCTCAACGTGGCCAGCCTGCCGTTCATCTACAAGTGGATGGCGGCCATGCCCGACGTGCACTGGGGCATCGGCGCCACCGTGGGCAGCGTGATTCCCACCAAGGGCGCGATCATTCCTGCCGCCGTTGGCGTGGACATCGGCTGCGGCATGATGGCGGTCAAGACCAGCCTGAACGCGCGTGATTTGCCCGACAACCTGGCGAAGATCCGCTCGGCGATCGAGAAAGCTGTGCCCCACGGACGCACCAATAACGGCGGCCCGGGGGACCGCGGCGCCTGGCACGAGATTCCTGCGGCTGCGCAGGATATCTGGGGCAAACTCAAGGAAGGCTACGAGCAGATTACCGCCAAGTATCCCAAGCTGAGCGCCAAGCACGGCAACACGGTCAATCACCTGGGAACGCTGGGCACAGGCAACCACTTCATCGAGGTCTGTCTCGATGAAAGCCAGAATGTGTGGTTCATGCTGCACAGCGGATCACGTGGTGTGGGCAATCGCGTTGGGACGTTTTTCATTCAGCTTGCCAAAGAAGACATGCGTAAGTGGATGGTCAATCTTCCCGACGAGGACCTGGCCTACCTGCCGGAAGGCACCGACCACTTTCACGATTACTGCTTCGCCGTGAAGTGGGCGCAGGACTTTGCCTTCTCGAACCGCCAGTTGATGATGGCAAACATCATCGGCGCGGTGCGCGAGAGCAGGGAAGTGCCCGCCTTCGAGGCCAACGTGGAAGCAGTGAACTGCCACCACAACTATGTTGCCTGGGAAAACCACTACGGCGAGAACGTGATGGTGACCCGCAAGGGCGCCGTGCGTGCGCGCGAGGGCGATATGGGGATTATCCCCGGCAGCATGGGGGCGCAGTCGTTCATCGTGCGCGGTTTGGGAAATCCGGAAAGCTTCATGAGCTGCAGCCACGGCGCAGGACGTGCCATGTCTCGCGCCGAGGCCAAGCGGAAATTTACGCTCTCCGATCACGCAGCAGCCACTGCGGGTGTGGAATGCCGCAAGGATGCTGATGTGATTGATGAAACTCCGGGCGCTTACAAGCCTATCTCAGCGGTGATGGAAGCGCAGAAAGACCTGGTTGAGATTGTGTACACGCTCAAGCAGGTGGTCTGCGTGAAGGGATAAACAATTTAGCCTGCGAAGCTGCGCATCAGCAGCTTCGCAGGCTAACAAAGCTAAAAGCTAAAAAGCTGCTCTCAGTTCTTCGGCAACAGCACCAGAATGAATGTGGCGAGTGGACCAAAGAGAATTGAGATGATAAACCAAAGAAGTCCGCTGCGGTTCTTTCCTTGCGCGATTCCGGCGTTGATCAGGGCCAACGTTCCCCATCCCAAATAATAGCCAGGTTGCATCAACTCAACCGTAAGTGGTCTAAGCATGCCCGAAATTGTAACCTACTTCACTGTCATCCCGTGACCACCTCCGCTTGGGCGGCCGCATCCACAAAAATAATGAAGACAAAATCGCAACCCACCGCAGCCAGCCTCATTCCACCCCATGCCACGTTAGAAGATTTGCGCCGCATTGCGGCCGGCTGCAAGGCTTGTGATCTGTGGAAGCGCGGCACGCAAACGGTGTTTGGCGAAGGCGACCCGCACGCGGAAGTGATGTTCGTGGGCGAGCAACCGGGCGACAAAGAAGATTTGGCCGGACGCCCTTTCGTCGGGCCGGCGGGTGCGCTGCTCGATAAAGCCCTGCAGGCTGCAGGAATCGATCGCACGCATGTCTACGTAACCAACGTGGTGAAACACTTTAAATGGGAACCGCGCGGCACACGGCGCATTCATCGCAAACCCAACATCCGCGAGATTACCGCATGCCGTCCCTGGCTGGATGCGGAAATTCGCCTCGTCAAACCACGAGCCATTGTTCTGCTCGGAGCCACAGCAGCGCAAGCCATTCTGGGCAGCAAGTTCCGGGTAACCCAACAACGCGGCCAGCCTGTCGGCTCCGATCTGGCGGAGTTTGTGTTTGCGACGGTGCATCCTTCTTCGATCTTGCGCGCGCCCGACGATGAGACCCGGCACACGGAGATGCAGCGCTTTATCGACGATCTCAAAGCCGTTGCCGGCGCACTGAAAAGGCGCAAAGCGGCTTAAGATATAACGGCTTTTCAGATTTTAAGGACAACTGAGGTGTGCATCAGGCCGTGCGATGCACCAGCCAGATCAGCCAAAAGACAATTGCAGCCATGAGCGCCGCGGCAGGAATCGTAAGCACCCATGCCCAGACAATACGCCGGGCAATTCCCCAGCGAACAGCCGAGATATGTTGAGTCGAACCGACTCCTACAATCGCACCGGTAATGGTGTGCGTTGTGCTTACAGGGATTCCAGTAAGGGCCGTGCCCATCAAGGTCAATGCGGCGGCGGCCTCCGCGCAGAAGCCGCCCACCGGTTTGAGCTTGGTGATTTTTGTGCCCATGGTACGAATGATGCGCCATCCACCGAAATACGTTCCCAGCGCAATGGCAATGTAAGCGCCAAAAATGATGGGATAGTGAAAACGTCCCCAGTCATTGTTCATCTCGGCTTGAGTAATATAGCCGCCGGCAAAGAGGGCGCCGGCTACAATGCCCATCGTTTTCTGTGCATCATTGCCACCGTGGGCCAAACTCACGCCGGCAGAAGAGACCAACTGCAGCCAGCGAAACCATCGGTCCACCTGTCGTGGAGTTGCGCGGCGTAGAATCCAGGAAGTCGCCACCATCAACCCCAGACCGAGCACAAATCCCAACAAAGGAGAAACCACGATAAAGAGCAGGGTCTTGTTCCAGCCAGAAGGAATGATCACGCCAAAGCCGCTGCGGGCGATGGCCGCGCCGGCATAGCCGCCGATGAGCGCATGCGATGAAGAAGTTGGCAGTCCCCAATACCAGGTCGCCAGGTCCCAGATAATTGCGCCCAATAATCCCGCCAGCACCACGTACTGGGTTACATAATGCAAGTCAATCAGGCCCTTACCGATAGTTTTTGCGACCGCAATCCCCAGCACAAACGCGGCTATAAAATTAAAAATCGCTGCCCACCCCACAGCGAGCCTGGGAGAAAGCACTCGCGTCGAAACGACCGTGGCAATACTGTTGGCGGCATCATGGAATCCGTTAATGAAATCAAAGGTCAAGGCCACTAGGACGGTGACGGCGGTAAGAATCAGTGTACTGTTCAGATGCAAAAGTTGACCTCAGTCACGAGTAGTATCAGGCGCTTTTTAGAACCACAGTTTCAAGCACATTGGCTGCATCTTCTGCCTTATCGGTTGCGGTCTCCAGTACTTCGTACAACTCTTTCAGCTTGATCAACGTAATCGGATCTTTTTCGCGCTCAAACAGCCGGGCAATGGAGTCACGAGCAATGCTGTCGGCTTCGTTTTCCAGCCGGTTGATTTCCACGCAGTGCTCCAGCACATGGTCGTGTTTTTCCAGCAGGGAGACTGCTTTAGAGAGTTCCTCGCATTGCTTGATAATCACCTGCGCCAGCTCCGAGGCCGATGGCGGCGCGATCGTGATCTTGTACATTACCAGCCGCTCTCCGGCCGCGTGGATGAAATCGAGCACATCATCGAGCGATGAGGCCAGCCGGTGAATGTCTTCGCGATCGAAGGGAGTGATAAACGTCTGGTTAAGCTTGGTGAGGATGGAATGCGTGATGTAGTCGCCGGCATGCTCAATATCATGCAGTTGCTGCACGCGCACTTCGACGTTCTCCATGGTGTCGAGAATGCTCTTCAGCAGTTGCGCGCCCTGCGTGAGGTTGGCCGACATGGAGGCGAACATCTCAAAGAACTTAGTTTCCCTGGGAACCAGACGAACCATGAAATCGTTGTCCTTGTCTTAATCTTGTGAGTTAAGTGATGCAACCGGAGTTGATGTCAATAGTCAGAAGCAAAACTATAGCAGCCGAGAGAAAATGTGGCTAGTCGGATGGAGATCAGGATGTGGAACTATGTGGCTGCTCGGGTTGCCATTTTGCAATCTGGCTTCGAGTTGCAGTGAACAGCTTGAGCATCCCCTTCCAGACCAGGCGGACCATGACGATTATCAGCAGCAGGGCAATCGCAACCAATGCAGCCGCCAGGTACGGATGCGCTGTGGCAAACCATGTGAGCGCGATGGCGATGGTATCTTCGCCCAGGCTCAGAGCAATGTTGGAGGCCGGCTCTGGCGAAGGCGTCACGGCAGCGCGCGCGGCAAACTTACCTGTATGCGCGGCAAAGGCAATGCCGGCGGCCAGCAGCGTACTCAACAGTTGCGCCTGAGGAGAGAGCTGCGATGTAGCTGCGTATCCCATCAGGGCGGCCACCGGTATGCGGATGAAAGTGTGCAAGGCATTCCATACCAGATCAAAAGCCGGAACCTTGTCGGCAAAGAATTCAACGATGAACAGAGCCGCCGCCGGCAGAATGACCCACCAACTGGTGAGTACATGCAAGGCGGGCGGGAGAGGGACAACATCGAAGTGCCCGAGCAGGCCCAGGGTTGCGACGGTGGCATAAACATTCAACCCAGCGGCAAAGCTGGCGCCTACAACAATGGCCAGAGTTTCTTTGCTGTCGAGCGATATGGGCAGGCCAATCGAGGTCATGGCAAAGCCACCTTGCTTCCCTAACTATAGTACGGGTTACGCTATACTTTCAGAGCACAAATAACAAAGGCCGTCCGGAGGACGGCCTAAGTAAAGCTGTTGGCCTTATTACAGAGTGTTCTCGATTTCAAAGCCCCAAGCCTGAAGCAGAGGCTCAGGAATGTACTTGGAGTTCTTATTCCGGCGAGCCCACTCCCGCAGACGGATGGAGCGCTGATACTGGTCAGGTGACAGCTTGAACTCCTTCACCGCCTGCTCGAACGAGGTGACTACGGGGATAATCGGGCCAATCGGCTCCGGCTTGCCCCAATTAGGATTTCCGCGACGCTTTGCCATGATGATTTTATTCCACCTTAAAATTAAGTAAATTATGAAAGGGTCGTACTAGTTTGGATTCCAGAAAAGCCCTGTTGGATTCATAGAGAACGTATTTTTCTTGGAACGGCTGGTATGCGGTGCCTCGAAAGAGATTCGGGGCTCTCTATGATTCCAATTTACTGCTAAAAAACTAAAGATTATAAAGGTATTTTGCCAGGAATTCAATAGCTAAATAGCTTGCCCCAGCGCAGGTAACCGTTTACCTTAAAAACCATAACGAATTATTCTATAAGTTATTGATTCCAGAAGAGATATTGATTGTTTACTACGAGTATAAGGGCCAGGGCCAATAAGGGCACGTCCACCACGGCTTAGCTGGTACTCCGATTTTGCCAATTGACAACTCAATCGGCTTCATTTAGCCTCTCTAAATTATGGCTCGTGTGAGTTCAATGTGCGAAGGGCGCTGTTGCTGTCTGGCTGCGTGTTGTTGCGCGCCGGCGCTGTGGGAACTCACCTGACTCTTTAGATCATAATCAGGATTTAGAACCCACTCGCAAACGAAACCGAGTGGGTTTTTAGTTTTAAGAACGGATTGCAGCAAGTAGCACCTTTAAAAAAAAAAAGTATTGCCTATGAAAATGGCGGCCCAAAATCACACCCTGATCAACATGCCGATGGCTGTGTGTTGCTGTTGTTGTTGTCGCAAGCCGTTGCGGAGCGAATGGTGCGATTTAAGAGGCAGACGATGTTGAAGTAAATTCCTAAATCGCAATCATGAATCCTCAACGGCCTGGAGCAACGCTCTGGGCCGTTCTGTTTTGTTCGGTGATTTATCAACAAACATATAGAAAGCGATGGAATGAAAACGATTTCTAAGATTTTTCCAGCAGTCTTACTGGCAGCCGCGGTGTTCCTGGCAGCAGCAAGCAGATTTCTGGTATCGGCGGCAGACAAGTCGCCAACGCAAGTGAAGCTGCTGAATGTTTCTTACGATCCTACGCGAGAGCTCTACCAGCAAATCAACCCTGCCTTTGCCGCCGAGTGGAAGAAAAAGACCGGAACCGATGTCACCATTGATCTTTCGAACGGCGGTTCGGGCAAGCAGGCTCGCGCCGTCATTGACGGACTGGAAGCCGATGTAGTGACTCTGGGCCTGGGATACGATATTGACGCGCTCGCTCATAAAGGTCTTCTATCGCAGGACTGGCAAACTAAATTTCCCAACAACAGCTCGCCCTATACTTCGACCATCGTCTTCCTAGTGCGCAAGGGAAATCCGAAAAATATCAAAGACTGGCCGGATGTAATCAAGCCAGGGGTTCAGGTCATTACGCCCAATCCCAAGACCTCGGGCGGCGGGCGCTGGAGTTACCTCGCGGCCTGGGGCTACGCCTATCGCAAAAATGGAAATGATGAATCCAAGGCGCGCGAGTTTGTGACCGCGCTCTACAAGAATGTTCCCGTTTTGGATTCGGGCGCGCGGGGTTCAACCACGACATTTGCCGAGCGTGAGATGGGCGACGTCCTGCTGGCCTGGGAAAACGAAGCCCACCTGGCGTTGAAGGAGTTTGGACCCGACAAGTTTGAAATTGTTTCCCCGTCAGAGAGCATTCTGGCGGAGCCGCCCGTGGCGGTGGTCGACAAAGTGGCCGGCAAAAAAGGGACAACCGATGTTGCCAAAGCGTATCTGTCTTTTCTCTATACCGATCAGGGGCAGGGAACCATAGCGCAGAATTTTTATCGTCCTTACAACAAGAGCATATTGGCGAAACATGCGGCGCAATTTGGCAGCATACATCTTTTCACATTCGAATCGCTCTTTGGAAACTGGCAGCAAACGCAAGCCAAACACTTCGCCGACGGCGGCATCTTCGACCAGATTTATACACCGGGAGAAAGGTAGTGCATTTGTTTACGGCTTTAAACATGTTGGAGAGGGAAATTGGTGGAGGAAAAATCCCAGACGGTCCGATCGAAGCCGCGGGTGATTCCCATCTCCATCCGAGGTTCTTCGCCTACGGCTCAGAATGACATTTTTTTTAAAGTAGGATTTTTCGGCAACAGACAAAAAGAATGGGCAGAATAAAATCAAAACGCGTGCTGCCGGGTTTTCGTCTGACCCTGGGGTTTGCCATCATCTATCTATCGCTGATGATACTTATCCCATTGCTCGGGTTATTCGCCAAAACGTTTACCATGGGATGGCACGGGTTTTATCAGACCGCGACTTCAGCCCGTGTTTTAGCTTCGCTACGTCTGAGCTTCGGAGCTGCGATTGTCGCAGCCGGTGTAAACGCAGCTTTCGGAGTCATTATTGCCTGGGTACTGGTGCGCTACAAATTTCCCGGAAAAAGATTCTTTGATGCCCTGGTGGATATACCCTTCGCGCTGCCTACCGCGGTGGCCGGCATTGCGCTGACCCAAATGTACACTCCGCACGGCTGGATCGGGAAATGGCTTGCCCCGCTGGGAATCAAAGTTGCGTTTACTCCTCTGGGCATTGTGATCGCGCTGGTCTTTACAGGATTGCCGTTTGTGGTGCGCACGGTGCAGCCGGTATTGGCGTCGGTTGATCCTGAAATTGAAGAAGCGGCGGCAACGCTGGGCGCAGGACGAGCGCGCACGTTTTTCCGGGTGCTGTTTCCAGAGATAGTGCCGGCGCTCCTGACCGGCTTTGCGCTGGCGTTTGCCCGCGGCGCCGGCGAGTACGGTTCGGTGGTGTTTATTTCAGGCAACCTGCCCTTTCACACCGAGATCGCTCCTCTGCTGATCATCACCAAGCTCGACCAGTACGATTACACCGGAGCGACTGCGCTGGCTGTGATCATGCTGGCAATCTCTTTTTCCATATTGCTTTTTATTAATTTCTATCAGCATGGAAAGGCCGCAGCCTTCCGGCACGGTGCACTATGAGCCAAGTCGTATTCTCGGAAACTCCAACTAAACTCCTCACCCAGGAGTTTGGCCGTGTGGTGCATCGCGACCCGCTGTGGGCCCGCATTCTCCTCATTGGTACGGCAGGTATTTTCGTAGTGTTCCTGGTATTGGTTCCAATAATCTTCGTCTTCATGGAAGCGCTGTCGAAGGGGGCTTCCGTTTTTTGGCAGGCCATCGATAACCCCGACGCCGTGGCCGCTTTCAAGTTAACCGCCTATACCTCTGCCGTTGCGGTTGCCTTGAACCTGTTGTTCGGATTGGCGGCCTCCTGGGCGATCACCAAATTCTCTTTTCGGGGGAAGAGTCTTCTCATTACCCTGATTGACTTGCCGTTTTCGGTTTCGCCGGTGATCTCAGGGCTGGTGTTCGTGCTCCTTTTTGGCGCGCAGGGCTGGATGGGTCCGTGGCTGCAAGCGCATGAGATCAAGATTATCTTTGCCTGGCCAAGCATTCTGCTGGCCACGATTTTTGTGACCTTTCCTTTTATTGCCCGCGAGCTGATGCCGGTCATGGAGGCCCAGGGACACGAAGAAGAAGAGGCCGCAGTGACGCTGGGAGCTTCAGGGTGGCAGATTTTCTGGCATGTCACGCTGCCCAATATCCGCTGGGCGCTGTTTTATGCAGTGATCCTGTGCTCGGCGCGCGCCATCGGAGAGTTCGGCGCCGTCTCGGTGGTTTCAGGCCATATCCGCGGTGAGACCAACACCGCTCCGCTTCACGTTGAACTTCTCTACAACGAATATGCCACGGCGGCGGCTTTCAGCATCGCTGCCATGCTGACCCTCTTCGCCCTGGCCAGCCTTGTATTAAAGGCAATGGCCGAACGCTGGATCACGACCGATGCGTACAGCGACTTCATTTTCCGGAGTAAAACTTAATGCTAAGCATCATTCCAATTCGCCTCAGCAACATCCACAAGAAATTCGGGAACTTCGTGGCTTCTGAAAACGTGAGCCTCGACATCCGGCCAGGGGAGCTGCTGGCGCTTCTCGGCCCTTCCGGTTCCGGGAAGACAACATTGCTGCGGGTGATTGCCGGACTGGAGACGCAGGACAGCGGGTCGGTATTCTTTGGCGAAGAAGACATGACCAGCATCGGCCCCAAGGATCGCCGCGTGGGATTCGTCTTCCAGCACTACGCGCTGTTCAAGCATATGAACATCCTGCAAAACGTCGCCTTTGGATTGCAGGTACGCAAAAAGAAGCTGGGCTTGAGCAATGCGCAGATCAAAGAAAGAGTTCTG
>DASRDW010000259.1:0-18421 GCA_035652415.1 Candidatus Angelobacter sp.
GTTCTTATGCTTGGCACGGCAGGATACGCAACTGCCCAGGATGCCAAAACTCCTTATCCCAACATGGCCCCGCTGGAGCAATACTTGATACAGGACCGGAGTGCGGAGATCGCGCTGGCGCGGAGTGCGGCGCCGGAATCCATCTCCCACGATGCTGAGGTGTTGGTCCTTGGACGTCACGGTTACGAAACCGCTGTTCCAGGGAAGAATGGTTTTGTTTGCATCGTGGAACGCTCCTGGACTGCTCCAATCGATGACCCGAATTTCTGGAACCCAAAGCTGCGTGGCCCAATTTGTTTCAATCCGGCGGCCGCGCGCTCCTATCTTCCCCGCACTATCAAGAAGACTGACTTGATACTGGCTGGCCGCACGAAAGCTCAGATGATTGAGGCCATAGCGGCAGCAATTGACAAGAAAGAATTGCCGACCATGGAACCCGGGGCCATGTGTTACATGCTGTCAAAGCAGGGCTACTTAGATGATCGCGCAGGGCACTGGCATCCGCATCTTATGTTCTTCTTTTCAGAAGGCGATCCTGCGGCGTGGGGAGCAGATCTCCCCGGCTCTCCCATTATCGCGATCAAAGAGACCCAGGAACGCCTGACTACGTTTCTGGTTCCGGTGCGAAAGTGGTCAGATGGAACTGCTGATCAATAAGAACGGCTGCCATGCAACCTTTCTCAATTCTTGGGGACTGAATCTCAAGCTGGTCACAATTCAGCGATGAATATTGTTATATAAGGTGCTTTTCCGGCTCCGTCTGTGGATAACCTCGCGGCGTAAATCCTTGAAATAGAATAAATAATGCATCGTAACCACTGACTAGCCTTTTCACTTCATTTGCGCATCTCACTTTCTCTGGCCGCTTGGGAGATTCTCAATGGCGGATGGGATCAAAATTTTGTTTGTAGATGACGAACCGGCGATACGTTTAACTTTGCCGGCAATCCTTGAGAGTGTAGGGTTCAAGGTGGTTGCGGCTGCCACTGTTCCTGAAGCGCTGAGCATCATCGGAAGCCAAATATTTGATGTCCTCATTTCTGACCTGAACATCGGAAGCCCAGGCGACGGATTCACCGTTGTTAGCGCCATGCGGCGCACGCAGCCTGATGCAGTCACATTCATCCTCACCGGATATCCCGCATTTGAAACCGCTCTGGAAGCTATCCGCCAGCAGGTGGATGACTATCTCGTAAAACCCACAGACATACAGGAACTCGTTGACAAGATCAAGACCAAATTAGATCGCACAAAATCATTACCACAAGGCAGAATCAAGCCCCAGCGGCTGCCCGCACTGGTCCGGGAAAACAGAGATCAAATTGTTGAGGAATGGCTTAAGCGGGTAAACCATAATGATGAAATTGCGGCCATTCGTCTGACGAAAGAAGAGAGAATCGATTGCCTTCCTCAGATGCTTGAGGACATTACAAAAAACGCCGCTAATCCATCGGAATCGGCCGTACAGGGCGCTGCAGAGCACGGGATAACTCGATCACAGCAAGGCTACTCGATCCCGATGCTGGTGCGCGAAGCTAAACTTTTGCAGGATGCAATCGGGAACTTTGCCCAACAAAACCTGCTTGCAATTGAGATAAGTGATGTCATACCCGATCTAATTCGTATCGGCGGCATGATTGAACTGGCTCTCGAAGAATCAATCAAGGCCTTCACTCAGGAGAAGCGGAGGGCGCCGGAAGAGATTCGGGAGGGTATTCAATTGTTGCTTCTCTTGAGTGTCAATTTGGAGACTGCGCTGTTGCGAGCGCATACGTTAAGGAGTAGTGGTTTCGAGGTGATGCTCCCCACAAGCAAGAAAGATGCAATGGCGGTCCTGCGGAAAAAGAAGTTCGATGCAGTCATTATCAGCTATTCAATCTCAGCCGAAAGCGCTGTTGAGATGACAGAGCTTTTCAGGGAAAACAATCCTGGCGCGCCCATCATTGCAATCACCAAAGGCGAGTGGGCCGATTTAAAAACTGATGTTGATGCCTCTGTAAATGGAGACGAAGGCCCAGACGCCCTGATCGAGGCTATCCGCACTGCTATAAGCCGGAAGAAAATGCGGATCGTTAAGCGACAGTAAAAGATCGTTTATAGCAAAACAAGGAATTCACTCGGCTGGCCGGCCTTTATCCTCCGCGGTAATTACTCGCCCAATACATTACAATCGGCAGGATGAAGCCTGCCCTTGAATATGACGTTTCCACTCTCGATGGTATCCTGCACGCCTTGTATGAGGTGCTCTCCGGACCCGCGGGACAACCCCGCGACTGGGAGCGTTACCGCTCGCTGTTCATCGATGGCGCGCGTCTGATGCCGGTGGTTGCCGTGGCCGGCCAGAAGCCCCATGTCCGCCAGCTCACTGTGGAGGATTACATCCGGCGCGTCGAGCCCATCTTTGCCGTTGAGAATTTCTGGGAACGCGAAACCAGCCGCCAGACTGAGATCACCGGCCGCATCGCGCATGTATTGAGCAAGTACGAATCGCTGCGCGACCCAAAAGAGCCGGCTTTCGAACACGATGCCAACAGCATTCAATTATTTTTCGACGACTCGCGCTGGTGGGTCGTCAGCGTCATGTGGAACACCTCGCGCAGCTCATAGCCGTGTTTTAGAGCCGGCTTGGATAAATATGGCACAGACACTCCTGTCTGTGCCTACATCCTTCTCGATCCGCACCGCGACTACTCCGAGCGCAGCGCTTCCGCGGGATCAACCCGGGCAGCGCGAGCCGCCGGCAAGGCCGAAGCAATCACCGCCGCAGCCAAAATTACCGCAGCGGACACAAGCAAGGGCAATGCTCCCGGCAATCTCAGCTCGGCAAAGCGCTGGCCAATCGTGCGTTCAAGAACAAAGCCAACCACAAAGCCCGCAGCCACACCCACAGTCGCAATCACCAAGCCTTCCGAGAGCACCTTGGCAAGAATGCTGCGCGGCTGAGCCCCCAGGGCCTGGCGAATGCCAAACTCGCGCGTGCGTCCGCTTACAGAAAACGCCAGCACGCCCGCAACTCCCACCACGGAGATCAGCAGCGCAAGCGTGGCAAAGCCGCCAAATACGATCGCGTTAAGGCGGTCAGGAGTGAGCACCTCCGCGCGCACATCTTCCAGCGTGCTGGCCCGCTCCACCGGCTGATCTGCCGAGAGATCATGGATAGTTTTTGTGATGGCGGGCACCAGCGCATAAGGATCATTCTGTGCACGCACGAACAGGCGTCCAGTCCAGCCTTCCTGGGTCGCGGGCTGATACACGGTCATGGCCGGCGCTGGGATGATATTTTCGTCGTCGATGTCAGGCACCACGCCGACGATGCGTCGCGGTTCCGGGCTGATGCCGATAAACTTGATCACTCCGTCAGTCCATTGCAGATGGCGGTCCACAGCTTCACGTCCAGGAAAGAGCTTCCGCGCAAGGCTCTGGCTGATGATCACCACGCGTTCTGCGCCATTGCGGTCACTGTCTCTAAAGTCGCGGCCTTCCAGAATCGGCATGCCCATGGTTTCAAAAAAGCCAGGCGAAATTGAACGAAAGCGCGCACGGTAATCGTCCTGGCCCGGTTCGCGCTTGGCGCCCTCAGCGGCAAAGGTGAAGCTGATGCTCAGGAAGCGGCCATCGCGCCAGGGGACGCCGAAGCTGGAAGAGACATGTTCCACTCCCGGTAACTCACTCACGCGCCGTTGCACTTCACGATCAAAATCGCGTATCTGATCCGGCGTTTTTCCATCGGACATCACAGGCAGGTTTACTGCCAGCACGTGCGCTGTTGCGAACGGCGGCTGCGTTCTCTCCAGTTCCAGCAGAGTTTTCAGCAGCGCGCCTGCTCCGGCAAGCAAAAGAAATGACGCGGTAATCTGTGTCACGGCAAAAATGCCAAGCCGACGGCTGCTGCCTCCGCTCACGCGCACGCCGCTGCTGGAGAGACCGAAACCTGATGATGGCCCCTGCGCTGGCAATCGCGGCACAAAGGCCAGGAAGACCGCCGCCACCAGCGCAAGCGCAACGCCGATCCAAAGCAAGCTGGGGTCGAGCGTGAGATCAAGCGCACGCACGGAAAACCGCGAGGCATAGCGGCCCAGCACAGACACCATGGGAGCAGCTATGGCAACTCCCAGCAGCGCGCCACTGCCGCAAAGGATAAGCCCTTCAGCCAGGAGCGAACGACGGAATGCGCTCGTAGTCGCTCCCAAGGCTGCGCGGATGGCCATCTCCGGCTCGCGGCGCACGGCTCGCGCCAGAATCAGGTTAGCGACGTTAGAGCACGCAATCACAAACAGCAATCCCGACGCAGCAAACAGCACCCACAAAATCGTGCGCGCACGCGAATTGATCTGGTCATGCATGCGCGTGACATCGATCTTGTAATGGTCGTTGGGCTTGTAAACCTCAGGATGGGCGGAAACCATGCCCGCATACACAGTGCGCAACTCGGCGCGGGCGGCGTTAAGATCGGCGTTAGGAGCAAGCCTCGCGAAAACCTCGGTCATGCGATGTTCGCGGCCGGTCACCATGGTCGCCGAGAGGTGGTGTGGGCTGGTAACGATGTTTGCAATCAGCTCAGTCTCCACCGGATAAGGAACCGAAGGCTCAAGTACCCCAACAATGGTTGCGGAACGTGCTCCATCGAAACTTCCCAGGCGAATCACCTTGCCGATCACGCCACGATCAGAGTGCATCGAGTTGACCCAGAAACGGTATGTCAAAACCACCGCGCCAGGGGCATTTGGCCCATCGTCCTTCGGAGTGAGCAAACGCCCAAGCACAGGACGCAGTCCCATCACTTCAAAGTAGTTGCCATCAACCACGCCAGCGCTCATTTCATGCGGATCGCCCAGACCCACGACTGTGAAGTTGATCGCGGAAAAAGTTCCAAACTCCGAAATGGTCTTTAGACCGGAGTCCATGTCTTTGATCTCCGGAACGGAGAACGTTGTATTCTCCGCGCCAATGCCCGGAGCGCTCTGCCGGAGGTAGAGCAGGCGGTCTTCATCGCGATTGGCCAGCGGCCGCAGCAGCACCCCGCGCACCACGCTAAAGATGGCTGCATTTGCGCCGATTCCCAGGGCCAGAGTGACAGCCACGGTAATCCACAGGGCGCGGGCGCGCGCCAGGGAACGTACGGCAATCTTCAAATCGCGAAAGAAAGACATCTGCATTCTCCAATCAAACGGTTTGGATCCGGAAATTTAGGGCCAGAATCTTCCCCATGCTAAGCCTTAGGCCAAAAGACACGCAATGACTTTAGGCCGCCCGTCACAGGTTAGACGTGTGAGCCAACACAAATCGACACAATCGAGCAAAAATTTTTGCATGATCGCTTAATTTTGTTAATGGCTTATCAAAGTATCACGCCAAAAGCATATTCAGCGCCACTCTCTACCCAATGCCCCTGGTGCAGTGGTGGGGATAGCGGATGAAAGCTTCAGTTTTGGTAGATACATACAAACTTTTTCTGCGTTATATGGGTTTCTGAAGGATAGCCGTAAGCGTTATTAATATAGTGAACTCCGTCCAGTACCACTGATCGGTTAAGGTGGCTGTGCCCGTAGACGTGAATGTTGGAATGTAGCCGCCGGATATGCCCCTCTATGGCATTTGATCCGAACACAGGAAAAAGCATTCGGGTGGATGGAGAGACATAGTCCGGAATCAAATCGATGCGCGGCAAAAAATGGGAAATGGATATCCGAAATTCTCCCAGGCTGAGCGGATCAATGGTGTTTTTCGAATCGAAGTACCTGGCGATCTCGCCAATTTGAAAGCCGTCTGGCCAGGAACAGGCATAGTAATCCATCCACGCCGCCTGCAGTTCGGGAGTTGGACGACCAAAAGAATAGTCATACCATCCTAATAATGGAACCAGTGATACATGGTCCAGATGCAGTGGTTCAGTAGCAACACCGTGATCGTTAGCCATGTTAGAGATCAGCCTGAACTTATCGATGGAGGTTCTGCTGCTGCCATCCTTTTTCTGCCAGAGATCATGATTGCCGGGCACAAAAAGCACTCTATGAAAGCATTTAGTCAAGCGACTGAAGCACCACTGGACATCCGCCAATTCAGAAGAAATATCGCCCGCAAGAAGCAGCACATCAGACTTGTATTCCTGCTCTGAGATACTGGAGCACCATTCAGCATTCTGTGCATAGTCGACATGAATATCTGAAATCGCAAAAATTCTCATAGGTCTTCTTCAGGCGCGTGAAACACATCACACAGTTCATAGTCTAACCGCTATTTCTTGAACACCACGCCACCCTTCATCACAAAGCTGATCTTCTGCATCAGCGAAATATCGTTCAGCGGATTGCCCTGCACCGCTATGATGTCGGCATACTTCCCTGCTTCAACCGTGCCAATGTCGTTCTGCATCTGCATCAGCTCCGCACCGCGGATCGTGATAGCGTGGAGTGCCTGCGCCGGCGTCATGCCCCACTTGACCATCGTCACAAGCTGCCGGGCGGGGCTCATGTCCCACTCGAACGCGCCTACGTCCGTACCAAATGCCATCTTCGCGCCTGCCTGCAGCGCGCGGCGGAAGGTGTCCTCCTCAATCTTCAGGCCCGGCGATTCCTTCGGCTGAGTGCCGGCGCGTTCAGCTCGCCATTGGGCGTCGTACACGGCGACGTATGGCGTAGGTACAAACCAGATGCCTTTGGCAACCATGGTCTTCATGTCTTCCGGCGCAATGTAGTTGCCGTGCTCCAGAGTATCGACGCCTGCTTCCACCGCATCATGCACGCCCATCATCCCGGTAGCATGCGCCGCCACACGGTGGTGCTCACGATGTGCTTCGTCAACGATGGCGCGGAGTTCGTCCAGGGTAAATGTTGGAATCGTGTCGTTGATATTGTCATGAATCTTGCCGCCACGGTCGGCATAGACCTTCACCCAATCGGTGCCGTGCGAAAGCTGTTCCCGCACTGCCTTGCGGGCACCCTCCACGCCATCCACTGTCTGCACGCCAATCGGCACCGTCACATCCCACGCATACGCCGGTTGCAGCGGATAAGCGCCGGTTACGTCCATGGCCCGCCCCACCACTTGCATGCGCGGCCCCCAGACTAATCTGTTGTTGATGGCATTGCGAACGTCAACATCGGCGTAGCCTGCGCCTTCCGTTTCCAGATCGCGGATAGTAGTGAAGCCCCAATCCAGGGCTGCATGTGCTGCGGTCGTTGCCTCAATCGCGCGATAAGCAACCGACTGCTTCAGCAGTTGCGCATCATACTGGCCCGGCTTGCGATCACCCTGAAGAAAAACATGCGTGTGTGACTCCACCATGCCCGGTAGGCATGTCAGGCTTGAGAGATCGATGACCTGCGCCCCTGCCGGCGGCGAAATCTTTCCTACCTGCTTAATTCGGTCTCGCTCGACGGCGATGACTACATTTTGCTCGAGTTGGTCGGACTTGCCATCAAACAGCGCCCCGCAACGGATGTACACCGGGCCAGCCGGTGGCGGGGGCACAAGTTTTACCGGCCGCGGAGCATTGTCTGTGTCTTCGGCAATGTTTTGGGCAAGCGCAAATCCAGACAGCAGCGCAAATAAACAAATTGGGACGAAAATTTTTTTCAGCATGGCGGCAGCTCCTAACCAATTATGTAAGCAGCCGACTATGATAAACCGCCGCTCGGCTATGCAGTTTTCTGCGAGCCCATTCCCATGCATCTGAGGGATTGCAGCCCGTGAGCGTCGTTTGAATGTGTGCTTGTACGATTAAGGGCTGCCGGAGATAGCTGTCAGAAACCAGAATGCAGTTTAGATCCTTAACGAGCCACGAAACCCTCTGGCGGCATAGTAAGATTCCGCGCCGTTGTGATACACAAAAACAGTGTTGTAGCGGCGATCACAAAAGATTGCGCCGCCGAGTTTTCTGATGTCAGAAGGTGTTTTCACCCAACTCGATGTCTTCGTATCGAAGCTTCCAAGCTTCTGCAACTCTCGATATTGTTCTTCCGTTAAAAGCTCAACGCCCATGGCCATTGCCATATTCATAGCGCTATCTTTTGGCTTATGTTCTTTTCTTGACTCCAACGCTTCACGGTCGTAGCAAAGACTTCTGCGGCCAGTAGGGCTTTCCGCGGAACAATCATAAAAAACGTATTCGCCCAATTTCTTATCATGGCCAACCACATCTGGTTCTCCGCCAGTCCTTTCCATCTCATCGAGCGACCACAGCTTTTCAGCATTAGCTTCCAGCTTTGCTTGTACGTTGGCCCATTCAAGACTTTTATGGCGGTCCATGTTTTTCTCAAAACGTGCTTTCAATGCTCTGAGTAATTCTTCACGTTGTGCTGGTGATAAATCTTTATTATTGTGAATGTTCCGCTCTTTTGTTGCTCTCATAGTCGTTTCCGCTTCTTATCTTTACTCAGCGCTGCGCCACCTGATTTTTTTCGGCTGGTCTTTGCGTTCATATCAACTCGCAGCTTCCACGCCGTTTGGAGTGCACCCGTCAGCATATCCTTGTTCGCTGCTGCCAGGCGGATATGCGTGTGCCCCATCTTTCCCCAGCCGCCAGGGATTGGCAGAAAAATCTCGGGCGCCTCCTCCACAAATGCTGTCTGCTGCTCCAGCGTAAGCATCAGATTTCCGTAGCCTTCTGCTTGTGAAGCAAGCGAAGCAAATTTTCTGCCTCCTACGCGAAAAGCCGGCAATCCCGCGTGCGAGTACTCTTCCACGCCCTCCAGGCTCAGCGCAATCCTGCGAAAATCTGCTGCGGTCATCGGGAACTCCGTAATTTAAGGATATTTACCTTTTCATTTTCTTTTAATCATACTTGGGTAAAGTGGTAGCTGAGAGCCAGGAGGTATCTATGAGCACAGTCTTTTCAGCCGCAACTCCCATTCAGCTCAACTGGATTAAATCTCGGATCAAGGGCCGATACGAGCTTATTGCTAATGGCCCCATCCTCGGATCTTTGCAGCGCGTCGGTTTTTGGAAGTCGATTACCCAGGCCGAATTTAAAGGCTAGGCATGGTCATTTCAGCGTTGCGGCAACTCTGCCACTGAAATTATGGAAGAACCCGGTGCGCGTCTGGTCGCGCAGTTCAAGCCCAACTGGCTCGGCGGGGGATGGTTGAGCTTTAACGATGGCGAGCGCTTTCAACTCATCGCCAAAGGATTCTGTCGGCCAGTCTGGTCATGGTTGAATATACGTGGGCAAAAACTGCTTGAGGTCGCGCCGAATGAGAAGTGCGTTCGCCTGATGGAAATGACCGGCTCAGCCCCATTGAACTCTAGTCAAAATCGGCTGCCGGTGCTGATCATGTTCTCCTGGCATCAGATACTCCAAACCAACGACAACGCAGCCGCCGTTGCGGCTATCTCTGTCGCGGCTGGATAAATTATCTGATGTTTTAATCCGTGAGATCCGTGTTCATCCGTGGTGAGGTCTTTCTTTTCGCTTCTTTTATAGCGGCACTCACCCGATTGGAATCACCTGGTGCTTGCCGCAGCCGATCTGTGCTGAAGTCTTAATCTGCTCCAGCACGCCTCGCCCGTATTTCAGCAAGAAATAAAGAGCGCCCGCTTCTCTTTCCTGCAGTCCTTTGTTCGGATATAGAGCGCTCAGCAATTCATCCGCATGGCGCAAGACCTCGGTGTTCTTTCGTGCTTCGGCCCGTGCAGCTTTATCGCGAATGCCTTGTAATTGATAGCGCATCTTTGAGCCTGCATTCTCCGCTGCATCCACCAGTGTCTTGTCTAGTTTTTCCAGCGGTGACTGAATTACCGCCAGTGCCTGCTCCAGATGCTGCGCTGCAGAATCAAAGCTCTTCAAGATGCTCTCTGGCAGGGCGCGGGCACCTACCAACTCGCGAAACTTCTCCGGGCCGGCAAACAGGTCTGTGAGTTCCAGTTGGTAGCGGTCCATCAGTTTGGCTTGGCGAGGTTCAAGGAGCGTGGCAAAAAGGCGAGGAAGCACCGGGGTAACACGCCCGGCCAGCTTACGGTAAACCACTTCAATCTGGGCGAAATAGGCAACTTCAGCAGGTCCGCCGATGTAACACAGCGTGGGCAGCAGATGGTCCTGCACTATGGGCCGCAACAAGACGTTTGCGCTGAAGCGCTCTGGACATCGCTCCGTCTCCTGCAATAACTCTGCCGCAGCAATCTTCCGTTCTCCAATAAAGAAATCTCCGCCCTGGTGGCGCACCGGCGTTCGCACTTCATTTTGAAGATAGAAACAAAGAGTATGTGAAGGTGTGACCTTGACCTGAGCGTGATAACTAGCCGATTCCAACTCCTGGTTACGATCCAGCAGCGCCTGATTTATCTCATCAGCCTTCTCCAGCGCCGCGCGATAAACCGGCCGCGCGATCTGATGCAGTTCAGGATCAAGCGGGTCTAAAAAGACCACTCCAAGCTCAGCGAAGATGCGGGTATAAAACTTTGCAAAGGCAGTGCCGAATGTCTCACCCTTGTGATAGCTCTCAACCAAAAAATCGCTGATCTCAGATCGTCCAAACAGCGCTTCCACCTGTGCTACTGCTGCCGTGATTTCATCGGTAAAGGTGATCATTCCCACCGGCGCGCCTTCTGTGTGCTGTACCTTCACGGTGAACTTCTGCACGTGGTCGCCTGCCGGCAAGCTGATTGAGTTGATCTCTTCCAGATCGTGGTCTTCGGTCGCCAGCCAGAAAACGGGCACAGCGCCGTTTTTTTCCGCCATCAATACAGCGGTCAGTGCTTTCAAAACGCAGAACAGCGGCCCGCCAAACAAGCCTACCTGCTGCCCAGTCACAACTGCCGGAGCACCTTCGCGCAGTCGATCAATATTAGCTAGCGTTTTGGCGCTTGCGCCAAAGCCACGGTTTTGGCGCTCCAGAACAGCAGCTACCTGTTTGCGCCGGTCCGCCGGATACTGGATTTTTGCTATCTCGTCCCGCCACCAATCCTGGCTCAGCGGAGACCGCGCATAAAACTGCTTGACCCGGTCAAAGTGGTGGAGATAGTCACTAAAAAGCTGTGAAGTGTGGGGGATGCTTGAGAACGGGATACACAAGGATTGCAAGATCGGGCTCTCCGCAGTCTGCATAGTGAGATTGGACGCGCTCGGCTACATCCGGTTGCATAAAATTCGTGCGTTAACCGCCTATTTGATTGTAAAGGAAGGCTCTGCCAGGCGTTTTGATATGTCTAAAAAAACGGTCTGAATCGCCCGCGGCGAGTTTACATCTAATTCATTGACTACCTTTCCAATCGTAGCTTAAGGTTAAGGCAGTTCTTTGACAACTAGGACTGGCAACAAGTCCTGTTTCCGCAGCTTCGATCGCAAGATCGAGCCCTAATTCACACCGGTTTGGCGTGAATCGTAAGAAATGGGGGCGTCACGGCTTCGACGGAAATGCTTGCGGCCAGGAGGCATACCGGGGCGCATTCCCCCGTAAGTGGTGCAAAAACAATAATTGCCAACTCTAACCAGTTTGCATACGCTGCTTAATTAACTAAGTAGCCGCTCTCCACGGCTTCGCCTATGGGCTGTGAAAGGGCGTCACACAGTAGGCTCATCTGTTGGCCCTACGTCCGGGGGCCTCCGGAAAAATCAACGGGCTAGCGATTTGCGTTTCTTGTCCGTTCTAAGCGCAGAACGCGAATCTGGCGGGGTAACTCCCGTCGGGTGAACTGGACTAAGTATGTAGGCTCTTGACCAGTAACATTTTCGGACGTGGGTTCAACTCCCACCGCCTCCACCATATCCTACTCAACTTGCCAGCCTTGTCACCCACGAATACCCTAATCGGAATCACGGAGTTCTTATGTCCGTAAATCAAATGTTTTTGCAGGCTGTCCTTACGTTTGTAGCAGCAGCATTGGGCGCGATTTTTGGTGCATTCCTTACCCGCTGGACCGAGAGGTTTAAGCAACTTCAGTCGCTTCGTGCAACCGCTTACGTGGATTTCCTGCGCGGGGTTGCGAAGCTGGCGATTGTGCAGAAGGATGCGATTAGAGACAAGGAAAGTTTTTTGGAAGAGCGGGACGCAAGCATTACGGTGGCCGATGCAAAGGCGAGAATCGCGATTTACGGCGGACCAAACGTCGTTAAGGCGTTGTCTACTTTCATCAAAGGCGGGGCAGTGCTGAATAGCCCGGAACGGATGGATTCGTTTGCAAAAATGTGCACACTCATGAGAAATGACAGTGCCAATGAACAAGTTGCAATCGAGGACGTGCGAAGACTGCTCTTCAGTTGACCACTCATTTCCACGGCCTAAACTCTCGCTTCTCAGTCGGCCTCATTCTCCATCATATCTTCATGAAACTCCCGAGTGCAGCGAGGGATCGCTGCTTTAAGTTACTACGGCTGCGCTTTCAATTGGTCAATTTTGGCAATGACCCCCACAAGCCCGATTTTGGCTTGGTGGGTAGAATTCCAACGATTGGCAATTCCTTTAGTCCCGGTCCAGATACTCTTCCGGCACGTCATCCTCCGGAACCTCGCGCGTCCTGACCTCACCTTCATCGGCGTCAGGAGCATCTTCTACGCCGCCTACGGCTTCGGCTTCCAGGTACTGCCCTTCTTCCATGAGTTCTTCAACGCTCTCTGAATCGCTGTGTTCACGGCGGAAAAGACCTTGCGTGTCTCCGGATTGCCCGCCGGATTCAGCGCCCAGGCCTCTGCGGCTCTCAAGACTGGCGGTTTCTCGCGTGCGAGACGTAGCGCGACCGGTGCGGCGCGATGAGGACTTCTTTTTTGCCGATTTTGCCGGCTTCGCCGTCTTCTTCCTGGCCAGCGCGCGCTTCTTCAGCGCAGCTTTCTTCTTCGCAGGCTTCTTCTTTGCGACAAGCTTCTTTTTCTGGGTTGGTTTCTTTTTGCTGACACTCTTCTTTTTGCGAGCTGCTTTTTTCCTGGCCATGCCGCAAGTCTATCAAACCTGAATCAGGCAAAGCATCCTGGAGCAAAAAACCTAATTCAAAAAGCGAGGGTCGCCTACCAATCAATGCCACTCGACCGATTAGAAGCCGGTTAATTTCGCCATCGTTTCCAAATAATCTGTATAGCTCTGGTCCTGGAACCGCTTGTGCGTGTCTGCTTTGGATCTCATCAGGAATAGTTGGATTTTTTCAACAGTTCTCGCGATCCATGGTCTTGAAGGTTCCCTGCTGATTATGGCGCGAACTTCAACAACTTTGGTGGCCGTGTTCATATGCTTTTCTCCTTAGCACGGTTGTGACCTGCATTTATTCCGGCTTGCGCTTTGGAAATCCGGTTAAAAAAGCGGTCTCATTTGTTTAAGCGTTTTTCTGGTTTTTATTTCGTGAATTTCTGGAAGAACCCGGAAATCCGTCTGATCCGGTTTAGTAATGCGGTATCGGGGCGTAAATCGTTCGATTTGTCCCGATACCGGAAGGTCATCAAAACAACAGGTATTGCGACCTCAAAAACCCATCACAATCCCATCCCGCTCATAATCCGCAAAGGTGCTGCACCAGCCGCGTTTTCTTTCTGACGTGCCCGTTCCCTTCTTTCCGGCAGCCGATCTCCGCTTGGCCCTGGCCCAGCGAAAGGAAGCAATTGGTGAACTTAAAAGTAGCCTGATACGTTCCAGGGTTCTCTGAAATCTGATCCATTCTCCTTGCTGCAAGTCTTCATGCGTCTTGCCAGCAGAGATCACAAACGGGCCGCTATAGGACCGTACAGCTTTTTTCATCCGCGCATTCATCTGGGTACCCATACTCCTTTTGAACAAGAAATCCCATCTTTAAGACCACTGCAAAGCCGCGCCTGATAAAAGCCTTCAGCTCAGCAGGGTCTTACTTCATTAAGCTGATTGATAGTGTTTTATTTCGCCGGATAGTTTCGTGAATGGGTGGATTTTCTTGAAAAAAGTTGGGGGAGAGTCTGTATTTCGCTGGAAAAAAGCTGCTGCCGAAGTTACGCTTTCGTATCCACGATCACTACCAGTCGAATAGGTCCGTGCGCGCCCTGTACCAGGATTTTTTCGATGTCGGCCGTCCGGCTGGAACCGCTGATAACGCACGCGTATGAATTGTTCTCCAGGCGTTGTTCCGCTGTAGCATTGCGCAATGCCGTTTCCAGGTCAGGCACAAGCTGTGAAACCAGTCCAACCACAATGTGGCACGGCGCAACCACTGATGCTCCACGTCCGCCGCATGACGCGCTTACAAAAACCGATCCAGTCTGCGCAATAAGAGCATCAGCCAGGGTAACAGTCGCTTGTGAGCTTTCCTTGGGCGCGCCTTCGCTTGACCAGCGTACCGCCCGCTTTGTTCCTGCTGCATCAATTATCCGCCGCAAACCGGGCGAGTCCTGTACGTAGATCTCTCCTTGCGGCAGGCTTTGCAGCACCTGGGCCAATGTTTGCGCGCTGGCGGCCTGGCCCTCAACCAATAGGCACTCCATTAGGTTCGCTTTGCACTCTTGCTGGAAGCGCTCCAGTGGGTTTTGTATCGTCTCAAAAATCTGGGCTTCAGAGTTTTGGTCAGCATGTTCCAGCGCGGGCACCTGCAATCCGGCGCGTATGCGCTCCAATATCTGTTCCCGGCTTGGATTGCTTGTTGGCATTTTCTCTTCTATCTCTTTACTGCGTTCTTCTGCGTCAGGCCCTTCTTCCACATTTTGCGGAATGACTGCGATGGCAGCGGTATCGGCGTGCGTTTTCTGCTCCAGGCTCGCAACGGATCAGCTGCTGTCCCCGCCAAGCCAAGCCCGTAAAGCACATGTAGGCCTCGCCGCATCATCCATCCGCCAAGAACATACAGACGAGAATTCAGCATGGCTCTGCGCCATAATTTGAATTGTGTACGCCCCTTGGCGTTATCCCCGGACGCATAGCTGAAATCGCGGCGGTTATGCAGCAAATGGTGGTGCAGGTTGATGTTCACCGGACAAACGCTGGTGCAAGCGCCGCACAATGACGACGCATAAGAAAGATGCTGAAACTCGCTACCGCGCAGGTGTGGCGTAAGCACGCTGCCGATTGGCCCCTGATACGTGGTGTTATATGTATGCCCGCCAATGTTCCGGTACACCGGGCAAATATTCAGGCACGCTCCACAGCGGATGCAGTGCAGCACTTCGCGCTCTTCAGCATTGCCCAACAAGCCGCTGCGTCCGTTGTCCAGAAGAACAACGTGAAACTCTTCCGGGCCATCAGCTTCACCCGGTTTGCGCGGCCCGGAAACCAGAGTGCTGTAAGTGGTAATCGGCTGGCCGGTGCCGGAGGTCGCAAGGGTCGGCCAGAGCGTAGCAAGATCAACCAACCGCGGAATTACTTTCTCAATTCCCGTAATCGCCACATGAATTCGCGGCAGGCTGGTACTCAGCCGTCCATTGCCTTCATTGGTTGAGATCGCCACCGCACCGGAATCGGCGATGATAAAGTTTGCGCCAGAGATCCCCATCTCCGCGGCAAAGAACGCTTCCCGCAGCTTGCGGCGAGCCAACGCCACCAGCTTTTGCGGATCGGCATCAGGAATGTCTTCTCCCAAATGATCACGAAAGAGCTCACGAATCTGCTGCCGGTTCAGATGCATGGCCGGGGTCACAATGTGGTAGGGCGGCTCATTGCGAAGCTGCACAATAAACTCGCCCAGGTCGGTCTCCCAGACTTTGATTCCCTTCTCTTCCAGCGCAGGCCCAAGGTGAATCTCTTCTGTCACCATTGATTTTGATTTCACAATGGTGCGCACGCCACGGCTCACCGCCAGGTCTCTGATGTAAGCGCATGCCTCATCGCCATTGGCCGCCCAAAAAACATGGCCGCCATGTGCAATGACTTTTTCTTCAAACTGCAACAAGTAGCGGTCCAGATGATTGATGGCTTCGCGCTTAATCTCCTGGCAGCGCCGCCGCGCAGCTTCCCAATCTTTAAAGCGGCTGCGGCCGCGAAGGTGCGCGGCATCGTAGCTCTCCATGTTCTTGCGGATAATTTCGCGATGGACAAGATCTGCCGACTTGACGGCTGCATCCTGCAAAAATTTCTGCGCGGCTGAACTCATCGAATAACACCCGCGACAGCAGTGGTCCTTATGCCGGATACACGCTGCTTTTCCGTTCTCCGATCACCCGATTTCCCAATCACCAGATCACCCGATTTCACGCCTCGCTCGCCAGAATACTTGCCAGATGAATCGTCTTGGCCCGATCTTTCCGCCTTCCCAGAATTCCCTGCACGTGCATCAGGCAGCTTGGATCAATTGCCGTCACGTATTCAGCGCCGGTTACGGCCACGTTGTCAGCTTTTTGCTCACCCATGGCCACTGAGATGCTTTCAAACTTGGTGGCAAACGTTCCGCCAAAGCCGCAACATTCGTCAAAGCGCAGCATATCCACCAGCTTTAAACCCTTTACACCGCGCAGCAGCTTCAGCGGCTCTTCACGGAGTTTTAATTCGCGCAGCCCGTGGCAGGAGGCATGGTAAGTAACCGTATGCGGGAATGTAGCGCCCACATCTGTCACACCTAGTACTTTCACCAAAAATTCTGAAAGCTCAAACGTGCGCTTGCCCAATAAGACCGCTTCTTCATGCGCAGAGCCTGAAGCGATCAGCTCAGGATAAAAAACCCGCACCATGGTGGTGCATGAGCCGGAAGGACATACGATAACTTCAGCATCTTTAAACACGCGCAGAAAACGCTCTGCACAGGGCCGGGCTTCATTCCAGAAACCGGAGTTGAACGCGGGCTGGCCGCAGCAGGTCTGTTCCGGCAGATAGTCCACTTCACAGCCTACACGTTGCAGGACTTTCACCGTATCAACGGCCACTTCCGGTTGCAGTTGATCGACAAAGCACGGCACGAAGAGTGAGACTTTGCGGGCCATCAAGTAAACTCGCGCGATTGTAGCAAACATCCAGCGCTGATGAACACTGATGCCCCGGATTGCAGCCTTTCGCCGACGGCCAGCGTTTTCTCGGAAACCCCGTTGATGTCTATCGGCTCGCCGGCGGCACAATGCCGTTCATACGCAAATACTCCACCAGTTGCCCATAATGATCAGAGATGTGCCACACTGTTGCCGTCAGCGCAGAAAGCCGGTTTGTGCCCCAATACTGTCCAGGGTTTGGATGCAGCAGGTTCTCAGAACTCGTCTCGCCAATGACCTTATCGATCTGCGTAAACGAATCGCGCAAATAGGCCATGATTTCTGCCTTGCTCTTGGCCGGATTCGGACCGCCAAGATCGCAGCGCTTCGGCGGCTTCTCACCGGATATCTGCTTGGCCCAGGCCTCATTGCTGCAAGCTACGTGCTTTACCTGCTCAGCGAAGGTGCGCACGTTCTTGAACTCGCCTTGCGTCGGTTTAAAGCTCCATTTCTCTTCCGGCATGGCATCTGCCAGGGCTGTGAAGTCATGCTCAACGTCTTTCCAGATGAAATTGATTGAGTCTGGAATGGTTTTGGGCTCAGGCGGGCGTTGCTGGGCAAATCCTGCCATCGAACTCATCAGCATTGCGCCCACCATAAATGTTAATATGCGAATCTGCATACGTTCCCCCATCGCTCTTTTCGCTAACATCTATTCAGAACGATAAAGGGTAACGCTTTTGCACATTACAGGCGTCATATTGGCCTATTTCGCGTAATGTGCTCCAATCATCATTGCCACCATCACAATGATCAATACGACAATGCTGAATTCCAGAAAGACACGTTCGACATTCTGTTCCAGTTGCGCCACTCTTTTTTTCTTCGTCATTTCTAGGCTCCCAACGCAGATCCGTTACAACGCAGAGACAAGCCTGTAATGGCTATTGCGGGTACGGATCGTCTGGCTCATCCGCTAAGGCATCCCATCAAGGAACCCGACCAAGCGCTTTGAAAGCTTCCTGGAAGCTGCACGGCACTCATATTGGCGCCGTTGCGCGGTGTTATCAGCCTCTGGTGCAAGCAAGCGCAGACAGACTTTGCGGGTTCCTTGAGGGGAACTGGTAAAGGCGGAGCTTGGGAATCAACAACGAAGACTGGAAAGCGGACCTATGGGCGCAAATGCTTCTCTCGTGAGCGAATTGCTCACCAGCAAGGCAGGTTCGGAGGGCATGAAATAATGGATTGTCAGGGTTAAAGCGGCTGCAATCGTCACATGGGGCTCGACGGTTTGCGTCGTAGCGCCAAAGTGCCCTGCGCACTTATGCTCAATCCAAATGATGGGGTGGTTAGCGTCGTGTCCGGCATCATCCACTACCGCCTTGACCACAACGTCCGCTGTGACCGCAAACGTGTAGATCAAAGCAGCCAACAGACAGTGCACCCATTTGGAACGTAGCTTGAGCACGATAGATACCATATTTTCTTTTAATTGTTAAAATACTGTGAAAATAAAATTAGAAATTTTAATCTTTATATTGATATAACTCTTTCATTATCAATATAAACAACCGCAACCCCCTTGGAAATTTATAAAGAAATAGGCGATTTCCACAGCCTGATCTTAGAATTCCCGCCCTTCTGTCATTG
>DASRDW010000260.1:0-7554 GCA_035652415.1 Candidatus Angelobacter sp.
AGATCAACTCTGGGGCGATCAAGTGTATTGCCGTTGATACGCCGGTGCCGTCAGTCTTTTCGCACGAGATCCTGAATAGCAATCCTTATGCGTATCTGGATGATGCTCCGCTGGAGGAACGCCGGGCGCGTGCCGTAGAGATGCGGCGCACACTGCCTGAATCGGTCTTGCAGGAAGTTGGGGCGCTTGATCCGGCAGCGATTGCCGAAGTGCAGGCCGGAGCATGGCCAGATGTGCGCGATGCCGATGAACTGGCAGACACGCTGCACACGCTGATTGCTGTGCCCGAAGACTTTGCGCCCGCAGGACACGCTACACCTGTGGAAGCATGGCAGGGGATGTTTGAAGCGTTGCGGCAGTCGAATCGAGCGAGCAGGGCGCGAGTACCAGCGGCTTTATCGATCGCAGGCGAGGGTGCCTCTACCCCAGCACGCGCAAACCCGGCGCATGCCGGGGGCCCCGGCGCCTGCGGTCCAAAATCAACGTGGAACGCAGACGCCCCCGGCTGCGGTGAAAAAACTTTTTGGGTCTCAGCGGAAAAGGCCAAAGCTTTTCGCACGATCTACCAGAATGCTCAATTTGAAGATCAACTACCGGAGATCGCGGATGAAACGCCTTCAACAGATGATGCTTTAAAAGCCATGGTCACAGGCTGGCTGACGCATCTTGGTCCAACTACAGCTGCAGCGCTTGCACTGATCCTGGGCCTGCCGATCGCGGAAATCGATAAGACTCTATTGCGTATCGAGTCCACCGGTCTTATTCTGCGCGGACGCTTCACACCGGGATATTCAGAACACGTTGGAGCAGCGCAGCCGAGGGCGGCTGCGGTCCACAATGATCTTGGAGCGCAGGCGCCCTCGCCTGCGAACGACACTGGTGCTCTCGCCGGCCTCGAATGGTGCGAACGGAGATTATTAGCGCGCATTCACCGGCTTACGCTTGGCTCTTTGCGCAAGCAGATTGAGCCGGTCACGGCGGCGGTTTTCATGCGCTGGCTCTTCCGCTGGCAGCATGTTTCACCTGGCACACAGACGCGAGATGAGCACGGCACGTTGCAGGTGCTGAAACAGCTACAGGGCTTTGAAATCCCAGCCAGTGCATGGGAACGGCAGGTTCTGGCGCGGCGTATCAGCAATTATGATCCCAAGCTGCTTGATCAGCTTTCGCTTACGGGCCAGGTAGGTTGGGGAAGGCTCTCACCGCACCCGGCGATGCTGGAGGATTCTTCCGGCGGCGGGCGACGCGTAGTGCCGACCAGCGTTGCGCCCATCACCTTCTTTGTTCGAGACGAAGCGGAGTGGATGGCTTTGCCCAGCGCCCGTTCTGCGCATCGCGAGGCAGGGGATGAAATTCGCGGGCTTGGGGCGGACGCGCGAGAGGTGCTGAGCTTCCTGAGATCGCGAGGAGCTTCATTCTTTATTGACATTGTTCGCGGCACCGGCAAATTGAAATCGGAAATTGAAACTGCTTTGTGGGAACTGGTCGCCGCTGGACTGGTAACTGCGGATGGATTCGACAACCTGCGTGCATTGATCGATCCCAAGCGGCGATCCGGGCAGGGAAGCGGTAAGACAAATCGTCCGCGGCACAGCGCAGGGCGCTGGTCATTGCTACATCCGCTGCACGGCGATGATGGCAACAAAGCATTGGAGTCAGTCTGCCGCGTGCTGCTGGAACGTTACGGCGTAGTCTTCCGCGAATTGCTGGCGCGTGAGAGTATGCTGCCGCGGTGGCGCGACTTGCTAATTACTTTCCGGCGGCTGGAAGATCGTGGAGAGATTCGCGGAGGACGTTTTATCAGTGGCTTTATCGGCGAGCAATTTGCTTTGCCAATTGCCGTTGAGTCGTTGCGCGCGATGAAGAGCATTCCGCTGAGCGGTGAGACCATTACCATTTCGGCGGCCGATCCGCTGAACCTGGCTGGCATTGTGGTGCCGGGTGAACGTGTGCCTGCGATATCGGGTAAGCAGGTCAGCTTCCGCGACGGCGTGCTGGTGGAAACACCAGAGATGCAGCCTATTAATATTGCGAGCCGGCAATGAACCGCGATAATGAGTTGATCGAAGGCGAAGATTACTACCTGGAAAATGGTAAGTGGGTTTTCACCACAAAATATCTGCTTGATCGAGGATTTTGCTGCCAGTCAGGTTGCAGGCATTGTCCGTATGGATTTGTGAGGGAAAGCGATTCACCGCAGACGGGGCGCAGATAAAAGCTAATTTTGGGTCCCAGGATAAACGGAAAAGTAAGCCGCGAATACACCGAACAACCCGAATTATTTATTGATTAATTGGGTCGGTTGATTCGCGCTTTTTCGCGTTCATTTGCGGCTAAATTAATTCTCATCGCGTTGATCGCGAAAATCTGCAGCTAAAGGGATCTCTCGCTTCGCTCGATACTTCGGAAGAGAACTTCGGAAGAGAACTCACTCATACCGCAGGGCAATCACCGGATCAAGCCGTGCGGCTTTCATTGCTGGATAAATTCCAAAGAAAAGTCCTACGCTGCTGGCCACGGCAACAGCAAGAATGATTGCCCAGACAGGGACTGACGACGGAAAATGGATCATATTCAGCAGCAGACTGATCAGTAGCGACAGGACAACGCCCAGGATGCCGCCGATGCCGGTAAGCGTCATAGCTTCAGTAATGAATTGAAAACTGATGTCGCGTTTGCGCGCGCCAATGGCCTTGCGTACGCCAATTTCGCGCGTCCGCTCAGTGACGGACATGAGCATGATATTCATGACGCCGACGCCGCCTACCAGAAGTCCAATTGACACGATGCCAACGACCAACTTAAAAATGCCTGCCATGATGTCACGGAACTGGTTCCCCAGTGCCTCAGCGCTGCTGATGCCAAAATTATCCGGCTTATCAGGCGGCACGCGGCGACGCATGCGCAGCAGGCCGCGCACCTCATCTTCAGCGGCATTTTTCATGCCCGGCTGGGCCATGGCAATGATGAAATTTTCGTCGTCCTGCGGATAATGTTTCTGATACGTGCGATAGGGAATCAACACCTCATTGTCGCCTGCGTTGCCTACACTATTTTTCTTCTTCTCAAAAACGCCGATGATGGTGTACATGTTGCCATCCACCAGCAACTGCTTGCCTTCCGCTTGTTCATCGGGGAAAAGGCTTTTTTCCGTGTCAAAGCCGATCACTACCACGTCCTGGCGATGGAGGTCTTCCTGGTCGGTAAAAAAACGGCCTTCTTTCATCTTGCCGTTCACCACTTCAGAATAGCTTGAGGTCACGCCGCGAAAAATAATATTAGTAAGTTCGTGGCTCTTGTGACGCGCTGTGCGGATCGGCTGAGGCTTGTCGCCGATGTGCGGCAACGCTTCTACTACCACGTTTTTCACCGCCGGCAGATTCTCTTTGATCGCCATAGCATCGTCATAAGTTAACGATTTGCGAGTGCGTTCTTCCGGACTGAGGCGGCCAAAGTGAAATCCCGGATCAAATTTCAAAATAAAGAGATTGTCTACGCCGAACTCGTTCAGCGAATCTTGCACACCCTTTTCCACTCCCAAGAGGATAGACGCCACCACAATCGCCACCATGGTGCCAATCACCACGCCAAGCACTGTTAGAAACGAGCGCACTTTGTGGTTGCGCACCGTTTCCAGCGCCATCTTCATGTCTTCGCGAACCAGGTTAGAGCGCATGGCTATGTCTCAAACCTCAAGGCTTCAATCGGATTCAGCTTTGAAGCTTTGTATGCAGGATAAACCCCAAAGAACAAACCAACAGCGGTGGAAATTGCCACGGCTGCTATGACCCAGCGAATGGGGACCGACGTGGGCAGTGGTGTGAATCGGCCCATGGCATAAGCGATTCCTGTGGCCAAGACCACGCCCATGATTCCTCCCACTGCCGCCATAACTGAAGATTCAACCATAAATTGCAGCAGCACATCGCGCCTTGTAGCGCCCAGAGATTTTCTTACTCCAATTTCGCGCGTACGCTCAGTCACGCTGGCCAACATGATGTTCATGATTACAATTCCGCCGATAATCAGAAAAACAAGCACAATCCCAATCGATCCATTGGCCAACGTGCCGGTAAGATTGAGCCAAAGCTCCATGAGCGCTGTGGGTTCCACAATGCCAAAGTTGTCATCCTCCTTGGGCTTCAGGTGATGGCGAGCGCGCATCAGCATCCGCGCTTCATCTTCCGCAGGCTCCATCAGGTCCGCGGCCACCGCCTGGATATTGATGTTGGCGCTTTCATTGCTGCCGTACACCTTGCGGTAGGTCTGGATTGGTATATAAACAAAAGCATCCTGCGACTGGCCAAAAGTGCTGCCCAGTTCCTTGGCAACACCTACTACATCGTATGACTCGCCATCAATATAGATGGACTTGCCCAGCGGATCTACGCCGGCAAAAAATCGCTTGGCCACATCCGCCCCGATCATCGTCACATTGGAGCGGTGCTCGTTATCGGCGTCAGTCATGTAACGGCCAATCGCGGGCTCTTCCACGTCTATATCCCCCATATTTGCCGTTACGCCGCGAACGCCAATATCTTCTATCGATTGTGTTTTGTACTTGACCGTACCGTTGCGGCGCATCTCCAGGCCCACATTTTTGGCCATGGTCATGTTGTCGCGAACGTATTCATAATCGTCCCAGGTAATGTTTTTGTTCGTGCGGTTCAGCTTTACGAACATCTCCTGGCTGGTAATGATCGGGAAGCGCATCACCAGAAAAACGTTGGAGCCAAAATTCGCCACTTTATCGGCTACATATTTGTTGGTGCCCTCAACCATGGAAACCACCACAATCAGGGTGGCAACTGAGAGGATCACACCCAGCAGGGTCAGAAAAGAGCGCAGTTTGTGGGTGCGCAGCGTTTCCAAGGCAATCAGCATCGGTTCTTTGAGCGATACGCCCTTGCGGGTGGTGTTTGGCATAGACATAGTTTATTTGAGCATCCAGCGATCCGAAATTTATTCGGCAATCCGGGGGTTCTACTGCCAGTTTATTACGTCTCCTGATAGAAGACGAAAATTATCGCAAATAGTTTTATTTTCCCGAAGTGTGACGGGCTTTTCTTTGGGGAAAACTGCTTTCTTCGGCACTGCCTGCTGCTCTTTACCTTTTGGACGCAAGCCGGCTGCTTTTGTTTGACGATTTCAGCAAGGTCGGGGAAAATAGAGGTAATATTGTGGGCCTGTGGCGCAGCTGGGAGCGCGCTTCCATGGCATGGAAGAGGTCGTCGGTTCGATCCCGACCAGGTCCACCATTTTACCCGCCTGGAATCAATCTCTTTTATTTTCTACTGCGTTCTCTTGCGCGTTCACCGCCTGCCATCGTCCTTTGCGATGGATGAAAACGTCTGTGAACATGGAACAGCTAAGCTCTTTGCCACTGTCGTCAGCAGCGATGACTGAGCCGTTCACGATCGCAGTATCTCCATAAAGGCGCACATTCAGCTTGCCGAACCTGGTGTGTCGGTCTTTCGATTGGGGGTGGTTCACCGCCCAATCGATGTGCTCATGCTTGGTCGGAAATGATCTGCTGGAATTACATGTACGAAGTCTGAAGCCAGAATGCGATCGAGCGAGGCAGCATCATGAGCATGAAGCCATTGCTGCTCGAGATCTATTAAAGCCTGTCGATCTCCAGCGGGGCTACGGGAACTCTGCGCAAAAGCTAAACTAAAAAGCAAAAGAAAACAAACCAGGATAAGCCGCACAAAGAGATTCACTGAAACTACTCCTCTGCCGCAATCATAGCTGGTATTGTCCTTCCCTATCCTTCAACTCTTGGTGCTTACATGGCTTTTGATTTGGTCCGCTGAAATTAGAAGCTGTTCCTGCTGGACGTAACAGGGCTGACCGGAGTCTCCCATGGGACTTTACCTGATGGGGAACTTATGTGTTTTTCGCGAAGTGAGTTAGTCAAGCAATGCTCTGCGAAATCGGCCGTAAGCAAGCCACTGGGTAACATTCCGCACACTGAGAGCCTGCCTGAGCGGCGGAGTGAACAAGGAAGCCGACGGCTAAAGCAAAACCAGAGAAGCTGTAACTTCGCACAGCCGAGGGCGGCTGTGCCACATGATTCTGTCAGGTACCAGCCAATATGATCTGAGGCTATAGCAACTCTGTTTTGTTTTTAAATTAGCGCGCAACGTAGGGGAGCGCCAACGAAATAGATAGACCAACGTGTGCAGTTGGCTGAGCACATCACTACAAGCCGCAATTGTTACGGGGCGGCTTGCGCCGCCCCGGGTTGATTTATTTTGTCAGCCATTCGTTATGGCGATGTGGTTATGGTATCTGGCATGTCCGGCACCCGCCGCCACCGCCTCCGCCTCCACCACCGCCTCCGCCGCTACTCACGGAAACCGGGATCTGGGCACTATGGGATAGGGTCCCGCTTGTGCCGGTGACGGTTACCGTATAGGTTCCGGCGGCAATCGTTGTCCCGGCCTGTACCGTCAACGTTACCGAACCAGAGCCGTTCACGGAAGTGGCAGAAAGGCTAGCGGCCAAGCCGCCTCCACTCACGCTCAGGCTGACCGAACTGGTAAACCCGTTGAGAGGAGAAACGGTAATGGTGGAAGTGGCGCTGCCAGGAATGGTAGCAATCGCTAGAGACGCCGGAGAGGACGACAGGCTGAAATTAGGTGGTGGCGGAGGAGCATTCACCGTAAGGGAAACACTGGCGGTGTGTACCTCGATGCCGCTGGTTGCGTTGATGGTGATATTGCTCGTCGCTACTGGGGTTGAGGCGGACGTGCACACTTTCAGCGTGGAAGATCCGGCGCCGGCCACCGAAGCCGGAGTGAAGCTGGCGGTCGTATTGGCCGGCAGCGCGCTGCCCAGGCTGAAGTTGACGGTGCTGCTGAAGCCGCTCACCAGCGCCGAAACTGACGCTGTATAGCTGGTGCACGATCCCTGCACTACGCTCTGAGAAGTCGGGCTGGCAAACAGGTTAAAGGTAGGCTCCGGAATGAAGCCGAACATGAACGTTCCATAGATGTTGTCCTGGAACACTTCAAATTCGATTGGGCCCGTATAGTTGTCGGTACTTGCTGGGCCTTTTACCGTCACCATCGCGGTTTGCCCGACCTGATCGCTGCTTGCGGCGTTGAACTTGTTAGTGGTGGTAAGGGATTTCGATTTCTTCAAATCGGCACTGAACATAATGCTGAATACGGGATTAGTTTTACTAGAATTAATGTTAACAGAACCATTCAGATCAGTCCCGAAGGTGACCTGGCGGGTATCGGTTGCAGTTTGTCCGGCCATGTCCGTTGTCTGGTGAATCATGGAATAGGACTGTGTGATGGGCTGTCCTCCGGCTGGCGGGGGCTCATACTGGAGGTTCTGGTTGGTGGTGCGGCAGAACCGTCCGTCAGCCGTGCAATTGGAGCCCGCAGGGATATTGATCACATAGGACGGATTGGCAAAGGGATCAGCCGCAAGGATCGCCGCCAGATCGTTGGCATTGAGTCCGGGATCCTCTGTTCCATCCGCGGCGCAGAAGGGGTCCGTAGAATCGCAAGGGAGCCTGGGCGACCAGCGGCGCGCCAG